>CAZGST010000012.1:16590-20054 GCA_964528655.1 uncultured Candidatus Saccharibacteria bacterium | reverse complement strand
CGCGATAAGAGGCTTGTTGAATTTTTTTACAAGTTCTTTTGCTTTACCTATACCAACCTCAAGCGCTGGGGCGAGACCTCCGCCTATAGTTACCGCGAAAACGTTAATGTCCTTCAATTCAATCTTTTTTTTGTGAAGTTTTGATAAACTTATATTCGCCCTCTTTATTGACTCCTTTATCGCTGGATCAATATTTTCTTTGTGCGCTCTCTGGGCTAAAAAAGGAACTACGCCTCCGTACTTTTTATGGAGGTCTGTTTGACTGGAAATTATATTGGAGAGAACAAAATCATCTTCAGTTATTGCGACTGATGTCTCGTCGCAAGAAGTATCTATAGCAAGGATAAACATAAACGGAGTTACTACAAAAATTGAAAGAGTTTACGGTCTTTTGTTTGAGAAGTCGGAAATGATGATGCGGCGTTCAGTTTCTGATGTGCCGTAGTCAATGTGGACCCAGAGCATTTTTGCTTCATCTCCGAAGGGTTCTAGGGCGCTCACTATTCGATCGGCCCACTCTATCACAATAACGGAACAGTCATCAACTTCTTTCTCAAAACCAAGATCTAAGAATTCGGCGTCGGACACAATTCGCCAGGCGTCGCTATGAATGAGTTTGTATTTATTTTTGCCATAGTTAAATGAGTATTCGTTCTCCAAAATATATGTGGGAGAGGTGATACGTTCTTTTACGCCCAGCTCCTTTGCGATGCCTTTGGTCAGTTGAGTTTTGCCGGCACCCAACTCCCCTTCCAGGCAGAAGACTACTGATTTGAAGCCTAGATAGTGCTTGTATTTTTTCATCAACTCGCCTCCTAACAGGCTTGTTTCTTCAGCGCTTGTGGTTTTTTTTGTCTGCTTGTTCGTGAGTTTGATGTCGCCTTGCCGAAGGACTTTAATATCATCAAAAGTGGTATCTATAACGGTCGATGGTTCGCGAATTGGCAACTCTCCTGCATCAAGAACAAGGTCAATGAGTTTTTTTTGTTTTTCAGAGATATTATCAAAAATATCCCTGACTCTATACGGACGTTTTTTGTACGAGGCGTTCGCGGATGTAGCGGTAATTGGTTTTTTGAAACTTTTTACAATTTTCAAAACAAGCGGGTAGTCAGGAATTCTAATCCCTAGCGTGCCTAACTCTGACTCAACTCCTTTCACAACTTTGTGTTTGCTTTTTGAGACTACTGTAACGGGTCCGGGAAGAAAGTTTTTATACAATTTTTCAGCGGTGCTGTTAATGTCTACGTACTGCTCTGCCATCTTCTTATCACTTACAGCAATAGAAAGGGGTTTCCCTTCTCTTCGGGCTTTGTACTGAATGAGCTTATCGATGGACGTCTGATTCGTAGCGTCAGCGGCCATGATATATACAGTTTCAGTGGGGCAGATTACAAGTCCGCCTGATTTCAAAACTTCTATCGTTTTTTTGATCACCTCGGATTCGGGTGTTTTTTTGAGGTTCTGAGTTTGCATATCTCCTACACGATTACTCACTTTATTACTTCCTTTACTTGCCTCTTGCTTTCTTCTTTTCTATTCGTACGCGTTCGGTTGCTTGTTTTACTAAGTTAGTTAGTTCTTTGATAAGTGCGTTTGCTTCCTCCTCTAGTAATCGGTTGTATCTTATGGCTGAACTTAAAATACTTGTCTGCATTTTCATAAGGAAACCGTTGGCATCGTTTATTTTTATATCCTGGAGTTTTTGGAAAAATTTTTCAAGCTGATCGTTAACTACGTCAATTATCTCTTGGCTCGTGGTCGAGAAAAGTTTTTCCTTATATCTGTCCAGATAGGCTTCGTACTCTTCTTCTCCTAACATGGTTGTGTCCAGTCTTTCTTTTTTTGATGTTACCCTGTTAAAGATGGTACAAATTGTTATTATGTTTTTAATGGCAGAGTTTATTTTTTCTATGTCTATATCTTCCCCTTTTTCTGCCTCTTTTTTGATAATTCCTATTAACTTATCTAGCACAGCTGCCCCATGAGGTGCTTTTTTGATTGCTAAGGTATTTTTGATTCCGGATAGTGCTTTATTTATCTTTGCTACAATTTCCCTGCGGTGTCTATTTTCCGGGTGAATTATCTCTTCTACGCCTGCTCGTACTGTCGGAATAATCTTTTCCAGGGCATGAACTAGCTCATTCAGGTCGTTCGCGCCTACATCCTTTTTGTAGGTCGTCATAAAGGAGTTGATGTCTCCCATCCCTTTTTCAATCTTCCCTATCAGATTCTCTTCAGCTTTTTCCACTTTTGTCGAGAGGGGGACGGATAAAAATGTGGGGAGCGGATCCTCTGACCCTCTTATCTTTCTTGATTGAATAATAAAGTCTGCTATGTGAGATCTTAAATTTGATATTTTTGCACTTTCTATTCTGGAGTACTCTTCTATGCAGGTTGTTTCTAGCCCACGTTTAAGGCTGGGTAGTATGCTTATGTCCATTACGAATAATTTTTGTTTTTGTCTTTTTTCGGCATTATAATATGGAGAGGTCCCGCCTGCTGTATGAACCTCTATTTCCTCTTTTATCACGAATAATGCTCTTTCTAGTCTTCTTACTTCTCCAGATCTGTCGTCTTTTTTTAATTTTATGAGTGCCCGTATTTCTTCTTCTAGAACTTCGAAAACTTCATTAATAAATGCTTTTTTTCTTTGTGGTCAAGCCTTACCCAGTCCTCCGGAAAATAGAGTGTTTTTTTAGGTTGTTTTTCTTTTAGTTCTGACATTCTTCATTCCGTGATTGCCTTAATTCGACGAATTCCTGAGGCGACAGCTTCTTCTTTTGTAATTCTAAACTTTCCGATAATTCCTGTTCGTTCTACATGGGGACCGCCGCAGAATTCGAGTGAAAAAGCATTATTGAAATTTGGGTTTTCAGATGTGGTGTTTTTCGGTCCAATGGAGTAGACAGACACCATGTCTGGATATTTTGCATTGAACTCGTGCTCGGCACCGAGCTTTTCGGCGTCTTCTTTTGGCAGAATTCTTCGTATGACTGGCAAGTCTTCAGAGATCTTTTCATTAACGATTTCTTCAACTTTACGGAGCTGGTCCTCGGTCATCTTTTCTCCATAAGAGAAGTCAATACGAAGACGTTCTCCTGTAATATTACTTCCTCTTTGTTTTACGTGGGGCCCCAGAACAATCTGCAGGGCTTTCAGTAGGAGGTGGTGCGCGGTATGGAGCTTTGTTGTGTTTTCTGAATGATCCGCGAGGCCGCCTTTGAATTTTTGTTCGGAACCAGTGCGAGATAGTTCTTGATGAGCTTTGAACAATTTTCGAAACCCATCTAGATCAATTTCTTTACCCTCCTCTTTCGCGAGCTCTTCTATGAGCTCGACTGGAAATCCGTATCTGGTGAACGTAGTGAACACTGTCTCAGCATCAATGGTTTTCGAATTTTCACTTGCGCTTTTGAAGATTTTTAGCCCGTGGGATAATGTTTTTCTGAATTGTTCTTCCT
>CAZGST010000012.1:15606-16580 GCA_964528655.1 uncultured Candidatus Saccharibacteria bacterium | reverse complement strand
CTTTTCCATTTCAGAGACAATCATCTTCGCATTTGA
This sequence comes from uncultured Candidatus Saccharibacteria bacterium, assembly GCA_964528655.1. GTDB lineage: Bacteria > Patescibacteriota > Minisyncoccia > UBA6257 > GWB1-50-10 > CAZGST01. The sequence continues at coordinate 16,544 of CAZGST010000012.1, read as the reverse complement.
TGCTAGGTCGGGGTATGCCTCTTCATACTTTTTTATTACTGAGCTTGCGACTTCACCGCAGAAGTTACCCACAATTCCTAATTTATTCGCGAATAAAATTGATCTCCTTAAGAGGCGCCTGGTGAAGTACCCTTGATCTTTGTTGCTTGGCCTCACGCTATCACCAACAAGGAAGGTTGCGGCACGGAGGTGGTCCATGATTATTCGGAAGCTTCTCGTCTCCCCATCGTTAGTCCCGTATTTTTTACCAGATAATCTTTCAAGAACCTCTCTAATGGGAGAAAAGAGATCAATCAAAAACATGTCTGGGTTGTCACTCGCGGCTGCGGCGATACGTTCGAGTCCTCCTCCAAAGTCTATGTTTTTATTCGGAAGCTCTTCAAACCTGTTTCGGGACTTCTTCACGTACATCATGAAAACGTTATTTCCAAACTCAATAAATCTTCCGCAATCACAATTGATGTGGCAGGGTTCGTTCTTCCAGAGAGATTTTTCATGGAGTTTCCATTTTTCACCGAAGTCCCAGAACATTTCAGAGTCTGGACCTCCTGGCTCACCGATTGGCATGTCAGTTGGAACACCCGCTCGCGACCACCAATTTTTCGTGTCCGGGTAATAAAATATTCGTTCACCTTTCCTCACTCCATTTTTTTCGGAAAAGTCGGCATCCTTTGCTTCAATTCCTACTTTTCTGAAGGTCTCTTTCCAGATTTCAACTGTTTCAGTGTCTTTCTGAAGTTTGAAGTCCTCGTTTCCTCGGAAAACCGATACGTAGATTCTTTGGGGGTCGAGTTTTATTTCCTTCGTAACAAACTCAAACATCCACATGATCTGTTCACGCTTGAAGTAGTCTCCTAGTGACCAGTTACCAAGCATCTCAAAAAACGTGGTGTGGCGATTATCACCAACTTCTGGGATATCTACGGTACGGAATGACT
>CAZGST010000012.1:983-15596 GCA_964528655.1 uncultured Candidatus Saccharibacteria bacterium | reverse complement strand
ATTCTTCTCCCCGAAGGATGCGCGCTCCCTAACAAGTAGGGAATCATCGGTTGCATTCCAGAACTTGTAAAAAGCGTTGTGGGGTCATTTTCCGGGATGAGCGGAGCGGAAGGAATAATTACATGACCTCTACTTTCATAGAACTCCAGGTATTTTTTGCGGATTTCGTTGGAAGACATGGATCTTTCTTTTGTGGGGGTTTCTCTAGGCTAGTATCCTTCTAGTTTTTTGGAGTCTCTGTGCTGGCGGATTTTCTCTAAGGCCTTTGCCTCAATTTGTCTGATGCGCTCTCTTGTTACTCCAAAAATCTTTCCGACTTCTTCTAGGGTGTGGGGAATATTGTCTTCCAGCCCGAATCTAAGAGAAAGTACTTTCTTTTCTCGTTCGGTAAGGATGACTAACATTTCTAAAATCTGATCGCGCAGGAGAGCTTGGTTTGCTAGCTGAGTCGGAGAAAGACTTGTTTCGTCTTTGATAAAGTCAGAGAGAGTTGAGTCTTCGTCGCCATCGCCTCCGATTGGAGACTCTAACGAGACTACTTCCTGAGATATTTTCTGGATGTAATGGATCTTATCAACGTCCACATTCATTTCCGCCGCAACCTCTTCAGCGAGAGGCTCGCGACCGAGATCTTGCATCAGACGGCGTTTTATTTGTGTGTACTTTGTGATTGTTTCTACCATGTGCACCGGAATACGGATTGTGCGAGAGTAGTCGGCCAAGGCCCGGGTCACTGCTTGTCTGATCCACCAAGTCGCATAGGTTGAAAACTTGAATCCCTTTCGATAATCGAACTTGTCTACCGCGCGAGAAAGACCAATATTTCCTTCCTGAATGAGGTCGAGGATGCTTAGGTGAGGAGATCTATTTACATAGCGTTTCGCAATTGAGACAACAAGGCGCAGGTTTGCTTGGATCAATCTTTTTCTTGAAGACTCATCTCCGCCTTCTATTTTTCTCGCGAGCTCTCGCTCCTCTTTTGTTGTGAGTAGGGCGGTTTTCCCAATTTCTTTCAGATACATCTGAACCGCGTCAGGAAGATCGTGATCGATTCTGGTCGCGTCTTTCAGTTCATAAACACTTATTTCCTCTGGGTCTTTTGTGATCAAGGGAGCTGACACCTGGACTTTGATCCCCTCTTTTTCAAGGCGGCTATAGACTTCTTCCAAGAAACTAAGGTTCTCCTCGATCTGAGGGAAGTAGTTCAAAACTTCTGAGTCCGTGACAAAACCTCTTCCTTGACCACGACGAACAAGCTCTTCAAGGCGCTCAATGTACTCATCTTGCAGAGCGAACTCTCCCTTCATTTTTCGAGGAGATTTTTTGATTTTCTTTTTTGGTTTCGGACTGAGTTTTTTCTTTTTTTTCGGATGGGGGCGTTTGATAGTTTTCTTTTTCTTGATAATCTTTCGAGGAGATTTTTTGATTTTTTTCATAGGGTTACTTTTTGTGGGTAAGTGAGTCTTCCAACTCGGCCATCTCTTCTGTTACTTTTTGGAATTGCTGTAGAATGTTTTTTGCTTCAGTTTCTTTTCCTGCCAGTTCTGCTTTTCTCATCTCATCTCTTATCGTTCCTTTTTTCTTTTTCAGCCATTCGACCTTGAGACGGGTTGCAAGTTCTTCTAACTCACCTATCCTTATTTCCTCTTTGCGTTGTACTTTTTCAAATTCACCTCTCATTTCATAGAGAGAAGATGTTCCCTTTTCTTCTCCACTCAGTACTTTTTCATACCCTTCGGGGAGGTATTCTTTGTTGGCTTTTACTATAGCCAAGAATTCGGGATTCGTAAATCCTAGGCTCACGAACCTATCTGCGATAACACGAGACCTGTCTGTGTCTTTTGCTTTCTCTAGAGATTCGGGACTTGAGTCTTTTTGGAGTTCTTTTTCCTTTACTCGTGGATCAGGGATCATTACTAGTTCAAGTTTCAACGCGTGAGGGCTTATTCCAGAGTATCTTCCCAACTCATGGATCCAAAGATCTTGCTCTATTTCGCTTCTCACGAGTTTTACTTTGCCGAGAAGTTTTCTTATGATTCTCTTTTTTTCAATGATGCTTGGTACTCCACTACCAAGATAGTGTTCAAAGAGGTGGTTAAGGACGGGGCGCGCTCCTTCAATAGCTTTTACCAGAAAATCTGGATTTTTCTCTACGGCCTCGGCCGGATCTTTGAACTCCCCTAGATTAATGGCTTTTACATAAAAGTCCATACTCCCTAATAGATCAAGACTCCTTTCCAATGCTTCAATTCCGGCATGATCATTATCAAAACTTACAATCAAGGAGTCGGCAATTCTACGGAGACGCGTAAGGTGGTCTATGGTGAGGCTCGTGCCGGAAACAGCAGTCACGTTCCTTATTCCTGCTTGCCATGACATTACCACATCCATCTGACCTTCAACGAGGAATGCGGTTTTGGATTCCGCGATCGCATTTTTTGACAAATGAAAACCGTAGAGCACTTTTGACTTGTTGAAGATAGGGGTTTCGGGACTGTTCAGGTATTTTGGCAGATCGAGGGAGACATAGGGCATGAGACGGCCAGTGAAGGCAATTGTTTTTCCGATGTGGTTTGTAATTGGAAACATAATTCTATCCTGAAACTTATCCCGAAATAGTCCGCGGACATTTCTTTGGGAGAGGCCAGAGCGAATAATGTCGTTGATATTTATTCCTTTTTCTTTCAAGAGGTAGAGCGTGAGCGTTTCCCCACCTCCCGGAGCAAAACCAATTTCAAACTGTTCTGCGGTTTCAGGTTTTATTCCACGCGACTTTATATATTCAAGCGCGTTTTCGTTTTTTGTTAGTTCTTTTTGATAAAATCTTTTTGTCTCTTCATGGATGTCGTGGAGAATACCGTACTCTCTGTCAAGAGATGGGTTAATGGTGTGAAGTTTGATTCCTGCCCGCTCAGCTAGGATCTGCAGAGCCTCACGAAATTCAACGTTTTCATACTTCATTACGAACTTAAGTGCATCTCCTCCGTCCCCGCAGGCTCCGAAGCAGTGCCAGATTTGGCGCTCTGGGGAGATAAAAAAAGATGGAGTTTTTTCTCCGTGAAAGGGACAAATTGCCTTCCAGCTTCTACCAGCGGGAGTGAGGGTGAGGTAGGACTTGAGGAGCTCAACTATGTCTGTGCGGGCTTTTATTTCTTCAAGTTCTCTACTCATATAGCTCCTAGTCTACCACTCGGGACAGATAAGTTCCAAATGTTTTATATTGGGCCTGGGTTATAAGCCTGGGACGGGGTTGTCCCGCAGTAATTCTATTTTTTCCCTAAGAAAACCTTCTCTAGTATCCCGCTTCCGAGGATTTCGTCTGAAGGAGCATCAAGTACAACCTCGCCCATGTTCAACACGTAACCTCTTTTTGCAACTTTAAGGAGTGAGTGGATGTTGTGTTCAACAATCATGATTGCGGTTTTTCTTTGTTCGTTTATTTCTTCTATCTTTTGAAAGACCTCGCTCACAATCTTTGGAGCAAGGCCCAGAGAAGGCTCGTCTAATAAAAGAACCTTGGGGTCCACCATGAGTCCCCTTGCGATTGCTAACATCTGCTGTTCACCGCCTGAGAGGCTACCTGATTTCATTTTTTCTTTTCTTTTCAGGACGGGGAATATGTTCATGACCTCAGTTATTCTTTCTGTTAGTTCCTCGGTTGTCTCTGTCATGTGGCCACCGACTTCAAGATTTTCTCTTACGGAGAGGCTAGAAAATACCCTTCTACCTTGGGGAACAAAAGCAATTCCACGGAGAGCCATCTCATGGGGGCGCGGAGTGAGTGGAACATCATGCCATCTTACTTTTCCTTCAGTTAGTTCGTAGAGGCCAAAAATTGCTTTCAGGATAGTTGATTTACCGGCACCGTTTGGGCCCATAAGGGCTACAACCTCACCTTCGTCTATAGAGATGTTGACTTTGCTCAAGGCTACTACACCACCAAAGCGGACTGAAGCGTTACATAGTTGAAGCAAAATTTCTTTTTTCATAGGTATTACTCTCCTAAATACGCTTCAATTACTTCCCTTTTTTGTAATACTTCTTCTGGGATACCTTCAGCTAACACTTTACCGCTGTCCATAACAATAAGATGGTCAGAGAGTTCTCGGATGAGTTCAATGTTGTGTTCGATAAGAATTACGGTCTTTCTTTCTTCTCTTAGCTCTTTAATAATTGCAACAATTTTTTTTACCATCTCAGGAAAGAGACCGGCGAATGGTTCATCAAAGAGGTATACTTCCGCATCTGTGCCAAGCGCACGCGCAACTTCTAGGAGCTTTCGTTGTCCGTAGGAGAGTTTCTCTGCGTGTTCGTTTCTTTTCTCCCATAGATCAACTTTTTTGAGAAGTGCTTTGCACACTTCTTCGTGCTTCTTGCTTTGTTTTTCAAATAACGCTTTATACACTCTCCTTTCAGTCATCGTAACCAAGATGTTATCAAGAACTGAAATTTGGTTCCAGAGACGAATTTCCTGAAATGTTCGTGTGATGCCTTTTGTGCTTCTCTTGTATGCTGGTAGCACTCCAACATCTTCGCCTTTGAGATAGATACTTCCTTCGTCTTTTTCCATAAGACCACTTAACACGTTTATGATGGTGCTTTTCCCAGAGCCGTTAGGGCCTATGATGCCGGTAATCTTCCCTGGGGGAAAATTGACGGTCACGTTATCCACGGCATTCACGCCGCCAAAATGCTTTGAGATTTTTTGAATGGTTAACTCCTTCATAAGCTACAGTTTGTACTCTCCGAAAAAACCTTTTGGTCGGTAGAGCATGATGAGAGTAAGTGCTAACCCGAAGATTATTTGCCTTCCTTGTGCCGCGACATCACTTGAGAAACCAACGAACCGAAGAGCTTCAGGAATGAGCACAAGTGTAAGCGCGCCTACTATCGACCCTTTCACACTCCCTGCTCCTCCTATGATTACATTTGAAAAAATAAGGACGGATTCGAATACAGTAAATGTTGAGGGACTTACAAATCGCGTGTAGGAGGCGAAGAGGGATCCAGCTATTGCGGCGAGAGCGGATGCGGTTGCAAACACCAGAATTTTGTACCTTAGTGTGTTATATCCAAACAGTTCTGAAGCTTGTTCGTCTTCGCGAATTGTTTTCAAAACCCTTCCGAACGAAGAATTCGAGATGTGTCTTATGAGCATGTATATTCCGATCGTTATTACGAGAACAAGGATAAGAAACATTTCATTCGAGAGCTCGGTCCCCAGTGTTGGTCGGGGAATTTTTGAGATGCCCAGAGGACCTCGTGTTATTGACTGCCAGTTAACAAAGATTCCATACAAGATGTAATTTACTCCGAGTGTTCCCAAAACGTAGTAGTCTCCGGAAAGACTCTTGAACATTCTGCCGATAAGGAGACTTACGAGCGCGCTCACACCTATGCCTACGAGGATAGATATGAAGAAGTTGTATCCGAGAAGACTTGTAAAAATTGCGGTTGCGTACGCACCAATACCAAAGAACGCGGCGTGCGTAACTGAGATCATTCCTGTATATCCGACAACAAGATTCAGGCTCATTCCAAGGATGATATAGATGCAAGAGATTACCGCGATGTGAATAAAGTACTCCATAAATCTATTTTTTTCCAAACAGTCCTTGTGGTCGAAACATAAGAAAGAGGATGAGAACTGAAAGGGCAATAGCGCCCTTCCACTCGCCAGATATTCCCCAGGTACCAAAATTTTCGGCAAATCCAAGCATAAAAGCTCCAATCACTCCTCCTGAAATGTTCCCAATGCCTCCGATAATGCTTGCGGTCGCGCCGGTTAGGATGATAGCGAGTCCCATTGTTGGGTAGACTCCTAGATCAAAACCAAATAATACCGCGGCAAGGGACGCGAGTACGCCGCCTATCATAAACACTCCGCTTATTATTTTTTCAGTGTGGATTCCTACAATTTTCGCTACTTCCTCGTCGTCGTTTATTGCTTGAACGGTTTTCCCGAAGTGGGTCTTTTTCAATACTAGTAACATCACACCATATGCAATGAATGAAATAACTATTATCCCAATCTGGGTACCGGAAAGGTAGGCGGACCCGAAATTATATGCTGTTTGGAAGAGTTCTGTTTGCGGCAGGGTGTGAAACTGAGAGGTAAAGAAAAGAGCAAGCACTCCTTGGATCGCGATTAGCGTCCCAAGAGACGCAACAAATAATACGAGTGAAGACGACTTCTTCTTCCGTAAAGGCTTGAAGACTAGTTTGTTGGATAGGTACGCGCATAAGGCGCCAATACATAGCGCGAGGACAATGCTGATGGAGGTGTTCATTCCAAACTTCGAGACAAAATAGAACACGCTGTACGCACCGATCGTGCCATATACTCCGTGAGACATGTTTATGAACTTGGTCGCACCGTAAATAATATTGAAACCGAGGGCGCTTATTGCGTAGAGAGACCCTGCGATTATGCTATTTACGAGTATTTGAGGTAACGCATCCATTCGCTATAGTATTATGTAGAAACTAGCAAGTATCAAGATATAAAACAAACACGCCTTAGTAGTGGCGTGTTTGTTTTATGCCATGCCCAATAATTAGATTACTGAACAAGCTCAAGTTTTCCTTTCGAAAACTTCTTTATGTCATACTTTGCACCTATTACGTCTCCGTTTGAATCAATTGAATACTTGTCCGCGATACCTTGATAATCTTTTATGATGTAGAGCTCGTTTTTTATTTTTTCACCATCTGTTCCGACTCTCATCATTGCTGAGGCAAGTGATTTCAGGATGTCGTAAGCGCGTGGACTGTAAGTGAGAACTTCGCTAGTTCCTGTGCGCTTATTCATTTCTGATACAAATGTTTCTGGAAGACTTTGATTTGCAGCAATGCTGTAAGTGGCTCCTTCGCCAGATGCCCCTGAATCTTCAGCAATTTTAGGGTCATCCCAGGCATCACCTCCGAATACCGGTACTTTTACTCCCAGCTCTTTCATTTGTTTCAACCCGATAATTGAGCCTTGAGTATACCCGAGGAAGTAGATAAGTTCTGGATTTGATGCTTTTACTTTTGTGATCTGAGTCCGCAGATCACCTGCCTCTTGAGCGTACCCTTCTTCGATTGCAATCTTACCTCCAAGCTCTGCAAAACGTGTTTTGAAGACGTCTTTGATTCCTACGCACCAATCGCTGAGGCAATAAATAATTGCGACGTTTTTCTTGTTAAGGGTGCTGAAGACGTGTTCTGCCGCGAACTTCCCCTGAAAACTATCAGAGGCAATAAATCTGAAGACATAGTCTCCGGCATCGGTTACTTTAGGGTTTGTTGAAGCTGATGAGATAAGGGGTATCTTTGCAGCTTCTGCAAGAGGAGCAATTGCGAGCGTCTCAGCTGAGCACATCCCTCCGATAATTGCCTTCACCTTATCGATGTTCAAAAGTTTGTTTGCTGCATTTGTAGCTTCTTTTCCATCACACTTTCCGTCTTCTACAATCAGCTCAATTATACTTCCGTTTATTCCACCCGAGGCGTTTATTTCGTCACGTGCTATCTCAAGGGCAATTCTTTTATTTTCTCCCATATTTGCGGCGTCACCAGTAAGCGGTGCAACTACCCCGATTTTGATTGTGTCTGCTCTACTGTTTTCGCTATTCATAAGAGCATATCCTGCCCAGATGATAACGATAGCAATGATAATTCCAATGATAAATTTTGATGATGATGACATGATTTTTGGTTAGTTAATTATTTGTTTTCAAGGTTGAGCGATTCGACCTTTTAAGTTAAAAAATCTACCGATTCTTTTCTTTAAGGATACTAATTGTGGTTTTTCGCGCAAGTTGACAAAAAGACATGATGGTTTTAGATATTTGGTTTTTCAGATAGATGCCCCAGACAAAAACGGCGGGATTTATTATACTAATTTCCCTAAAATGGGGGCGATTTTAGTTTATATTCTTCGAAGATTTCGCTTGATTGATTTATAATCATATTGTTTAGCTCTCCTCTCCAGTTTTTCACGATTTCTTTAAGCTCTTTTTTGACTACTTCGTCTTTTACTTTCTCCAATCTTCTTTCTATTGCTCTTTCGGCTAGCATCAAATCTCCTTCGGTTAACCTTTTTACGTACAACTTGAAATGCGTTACTTCAATATAGTCCGCAACTTTCATAATTATTGCCTCGTCAGAGGTTGGTTCGTGTGATTCTTTTATAAGATCCTCGATGCGGTCTTTTTCATCATAAAAGAGGTTGGTGAGGAAGCGGCCGTTTTCTTCTTCGAAAGCTTTTGCGAGTTCTTTGGCTTTCGTGTTAGCTCTCGCATATGGCATAGCGATGTCCCCTCCAAGCAACTCTCCCAGGTCGTGGATAAGGCAGAGTTCTAGAGTTTTCCTTGTGTCTACCTTCCCGCCTCTCTTTTCAATATGGAGAGAGAGTATCCAAGCGATAAAGGTTACTAAGTAGTGGTGTTGGGATAAGTCGCTTAGTTCGTGTTTTGGGATACCACCTAATACATACCCTGTCATTGGCATTCCACGAGTAAGTTCGGCTAGTCTCACAAGTTTTGCAATTTCTTTGCCTGTCATATGCTGTTTGTTATTTCGGGAACTCGATTTATAATTACCCTAACATGAAAAAATCTAAAGACAACACCTCGCAGAGGTTTTCTTTGACGTATGGACCAGAAACTTCGGGAGATTACCGAGATACATGGCAGGTGTTTCGGATCATGGCAGAGTTTGTTTCAGGATACCAGTTTTTGACTGACATGAAGAAGGCGGTTACGGTTTTTGGATCCGCGAGAACAAACCCAAAGAGCACTTACTATAGAGAAGCTGAAAAATTTGGAGAAATGCTGGGAAAGAATGGATATGCGGTTGTGACTGGTGGAGGCCCTGGAATAATGGAGGCGGCGAATAAAGGAGCTCATGATGTAAAGGCGGACTCGGTTGGGTTAAACATTCAACTCCCCTACGAACAGAGAATCAACAAGTACGTAAATAAGTCGATAGCATTTCATTATTTTTTTAGCAGGAAGGCAATGCTTTCTGCGCCTGCTTCTGCAGTTGTTTTTTTTCCGGGTGGGTTTGGGACGCTTGATGAGTTCTTTGAAATTTGGGACAGTATGGAGCTTCATCTTATAAATCGGGTGCCTTTTATTCTTGTGGGAAAAGAGTTTTGGAAGCCGTTGCTAGATTTTTTGAAAAATAATACATTTGAAACCTTGCATTCAATCGAGGCGAAAGATTTGAAACTTCTTACTCTTGTTGATTCTCCAGAGGAGGCATTGAAAATTGTGAGGGCTCATAAACCACGGGCTAACTATTGCAGTTATTTATCCCCTACTAACTTTTATTGTGATCAGAAGATAAACTGGAGAATATTTCAGATTATGGCTGAAGTTGTGACTGGCTTTGAGTTTTTGACGGGGATTACACGAGACGTAACAGTGTTGGGAACAAAAAGTATAAAACCAGAGAGTCCTTATTATATGGCTGCGTATGAGCTTGGGCGGAAATTGGCTAGGAAAAAATATACCGTAATTACAGGAGGCGGTAGCGGAGTAATGGAGGCGGCGAATAAGGGAGCGTATGAGGTGGGGGGTGACTCGATCGGGCTATATACCAAGACCTCACCTGTTTCTGGAGCGGAAGACCAAGGACCAGTTAACTCGTATCTTACGAGATCACTATCATTTCAGTTCTCGTATGTGAGAAAGTTGATTCTAACCGCACCTTCGAAAGCGTTTGTTCTTTTCCCAGGAGGACTCGGAACAATGGATCAGTGTTTTGAAGTGTTGACTCTTATTCAGACGAAAAAGATGCCGGCAGTACCTATAATCTTGTTTGGGAAGGAGTACTGGCAGCCGATGTTGGAGTTTTTGAAGAACAACGTGTTTGAAGAGAAGCATGCAGTTACGAAGCATGATTTACATTTGTTCCATGTAGTTGAAAAGGTGGAGGGAGCAATGAGGATAATCGAAGGCTAATGGTTCGGGTATTAAAAGAGCACCAGATTTTCTGGTGCCTGTTACAGATTGTTTCTTGAAAAAAATCCATTTTTCGGACTCGAGATCCTCGATGGCTTTTTTGTCATCCTGAAGCTCGAGGTTTTTTTCGAAGCGCGTCGCGTGCTCGGCCCTGTCTCCCGCACCAGACATCTCTATCTTTCCCCAGAGGGCGCCGATGAGTAATGTCTCCTGGCGCATAAAAAACCCATCCCTCAGGTTGTCCGAATATGTCCTGAAAAACAAGTCTAGGGACAGGATTTTAAATCCCCCATCTCTTTCTTCAACGAAGGCAAGTGCAAAGGGTTTTTGGTCTTGAAATTCAACGATATAGAGGCCTTTGCTTCCCCCTACCTTCACCTCCATGGCGGCGTACACCCCTTCTTTGCTTTGAAGTGGTTTTAGTCGGAAGCCTCGACTTGAGTCTTCCGATATAAATATTTCTAGTACCCCTGCCTCCTTCTTATTTCTAAGAAACCACTTGTTTGCCTGAGAGACTGATTCAGAGTCTCTAAACTCTATTTTTTGAATCAGGTCCCTCATATTTTCTATGGTCCGATTTTTTTTGTCGTCGTGAGTCCATACAAATAAAGCCCCGACGACTAGAGCGAGTGTCAAGGTCACGATCTTTTCCCAGATCCTCAACCCGCTCAGCTCCTGGAACATTTCTTTTAACATGATGTCTTTTCTCCAAAAATGAAAAGTGGTGAAAATTTTTTAGTGCCGGTTGTGAAGTTTCAATAAATAACTATACCACCTTATTACACGTGTGTCAATCTTCGGAACGATCGACCAAGAAAACGACTTGGCTATCGTACCCCGCGAGAGGTGTTCAATAGTCGTTGCGTTTCAAAATAGAATCCAAGGATGTTTACGTCTATTCAGCGATCACGTCTTTGCCTATTTCTCGTGCCTGACTTTCAAAAAACGTAACAAGATTTCTCTTTTCGAGCGGAATAGTCATATTCGGGTAATCTCTCAAATCGCGAACTTTCAAAAACTGCTTACCTAATTGAATCGGGTCAGTGTACCAATCGAATTTCATTCGAGCGAGCTTCTGCAAATCGTGAATAGAATATCCTTCTCGTTCATGAATAAAGTAGAGATCAACGAAGTCTCTTGCATTTGTTCGAGTCGCAATCGATTGCGTCTTATTCACTGCAATATCAATTATGCTATCAATTGCAATGCCCATTTCTACTTTCGGCTTCTCGCATTGTCGGAAGGGGTAATAGTTGAAATCAACTTTTAGCTGGGTTTTGTTTAACAAAGAGAGAAAAAATGTATGGAGGCCGTAGTACTGTTTGTAGGCAACCTCAGTGATCCTAAGTTTTTGTTTTATTCGGGCTAAGAACTGCTGGACGATCATTACATCAACTTCTTCATTCTCCGTAAAAAAATCTAGGTCTTCGCTCACACGATGTCTGTAGTAAAAACCAGACAATGCCGTTCCGCCCGTTAGATAGTACCGCTCTATAAAATACTTTTCTTTTGCGAATGCTTCAAGGAATACTATCTGTTCTGGAGTTAAGATGTTTTCTGGGGTTTGTTTTTCCATAAGAGAAATTCAAGATATCCTCTGCTTTCCGGATCAATTTCGAGTAGGCTCCAGTATTTAATGAGTTCTTTTCGAGAAAGTTTTTCACCATCTAGACCGAAGTTAATAAGCTGTTCTAGCTTCCACTTTATATACTTATCTTTATCCTTCTTTAACTCTGTTGTGTCTGTATTCCAGTTGTACATATGTAAAATTATTTTATAATTATAGCACAAAATCTTTTCGTAGTCCACCGTCAGTCATCACTTAGAAGCGTTGTTTTAAGTGAGGGAAATTATTTCGTTCTTTCCATCATGTAGGTAATGAGGGATTCGAGGATCTCTTGGAGAGCTTTGTTCTTGGTGATTTTTGCGATGTGATGCTTCCCTTCTTCCACATACTTCCAACCCAGGTCTATGACGTATTTGTAAGAGCCTCTTTCTTTTAGTATCTCACACATCTTGTCGTTATCTTCTTTCGTGAGGTTTTTATTGCCTAGAATCTTGCGTTGAAAATCTTTTTCTTCAGAGGTGCCGTGTTTTGCAAGATGAAGCATGAATAAGGTGTTCTTTCCTTCGCGCAGATCAGAACCAATTGGTTTTCCAAATTCTTCTTCCTTGCCATATAGACCGAGAGTGTCGTCTTGGATCTGGAAGGCCCATCCAAACGCAAGACCGTAGTCATAGATTGCTTTCATTTTTTCTTTGTTTTTCTCTCCTGCAAGAGTCGCGCCAATAAGAAGTGGTAAGACGCCTGTGTATTCGGCAGCTTTGTATTTAAAAACTTTAAGGACATCATCCTCGGTAATGTTTTGCATTGAGGTGTTTGTAATGTCTAGTACCTGACCGTGGACTACTCGGATAATATAGTCCGCGTATATTTTTCCGGCCTCGACTAGATATTCAGATGGGAAGTTCCCGTTCATCAACTTTTCCCAAGATAGATAGAAGGCAGCGTCACCTACGTTTACTGCCATTGATTCACCGTAGTGAAGAGGAGACGTGTTTACTTTTATCACACGGCCGATCTCTTCCATCTGAAGATGAATGGTTCTGAGCCCTCTTCTTATGTCATCTTCGTCCATGAAGTCGTCATGGACCAAGACGCCGGCATGAAAGAGTTCAATGAAGAGACTTGTGTCTAGAATCGAGTTTCTATCCTTACCGCCCATTGCTTCGTAACCCAGGACTGTTAGGGCGCCTCTGATCTTTTTTCCACGCCTTGCGGTTTCTAGAAAACGTTTCAATAACTCCATTGGGATTTTACTTATCTCCCCTGCTTCAGAGATTTTCTGCAAAAGGTACTCTTCAAAGAGAGGATTAGTTTTTTCAAAGTAATTTTTGAGGTAGTCTTTCCCAAGCTGTCCGTCCATGTAGGTATTTCTGTAATTACCGAGAGTGACCTTGTTGCTCTCTCCAGAGAGCGGCGTAGAGGTTGCCCAATTTCAATAACTCGTCGTGCGTTCCAGATTCGATAATTTTCCCTTTTTCCAATACATGAATGGTTTTCGCGTGCATCACGGTTGAGAGCCTGTGGGCGACAATGACTGTGATGAGATTTGGTTTTATTTTTTCAATATTACGGATTGTCTCAGTAATAGCATGCTCGGTAATTGAGTCCAGACTTGAAGTTGCTTCGTCAAAAATAATGAGCTCTGGGTTTCTTAGGAGGGCTCTTGCGATAGCAAGACGCTGGCGCTCACCACCCGATAACTTCAGACCCCCTTCTCCGATTTTGGATTCAAGGCCTTTTCCGCCCCGTTCGATAATTGGGTTTGCCGCGGCAAGCCTCAAGACTTCGAGACATTCTTCGTTGTTAGCTTCTGGGCGCACAAAAAGGAGGTTTTCCCGAATCGTCCCACTGAATAATTGGGTTTCTTGAGAGACGAAACCGATTTTCTTTCTGAATGTTTCGTAGTCTATTGTTTTTGCGTTGTGACCGTTTATGAGGAGGGTGCCGTTTGTTGGAATGTAGAGACCGACCAGAAGTTTTATGAGGGTGGTTTTACCGGAGCCTGAAGGACCAACAAAAGCGATGGTCTCCCCTGCTTTCAGAGAGATGTTAACATTTTCTATCGCATCATTATCAGCAGTCGCGTACTTGAAGGTGAGGTTTTTGAATTCAATTGATTGAATTGAGTTGATTAGCACACCATTCTTAGGTTTTTCCTCGGGTTTGGTTTTCAAGACAGCTTCTAACTGCTCCATACTTGCTTTTGCTTCTTGGTACTGGGCGGAAACTGTTCCCAACTCACCCAGGGGGAAAAAGATCGCGAATGAGTAGAAGAGGATGCTGAAAAATTCTCCTAGACTGATGCCTCCCTTGTATATGAGGTAGAGCATAAGAAAGAGTAGAATCGATCGAAGAGCATTTACACATGTGCCTTGGATGAAACTTAGCATACGGATGAGTTTCACTTTCTTCAACTCAAGACCAAGAATTGTTTCACTTACGCTGTTCAGTCTTTTGATCTCCTGGTTCTCTAGCCCAAGGCTTTTAACGAGTTCGACGTTACGTAAGGTTTCTGTTGTCTGACCAGAAAGTCCGGCTGATTCTCTCACAATATTTGTTTGCGCGTCTTTGATTTTTCTTCCGATCACAAATGTGATTGTGCCAAGAGTGGGAGTCATGAGTAGGTACGCAAGTCCGATTGTCCAGTTCACAGTAAATGAGTAGGTTATGACAAAGACCATTCCTACAAGAGCGAGGAAGATGATGTTTACGAAGCTACGGATGAGGTTCTGGGAGTCGGCGCGAGCTTTTTTGAGTTTTTCCAGCACCTCACCAGATCTTTGATCCTCAAACGCAGTGTAAGGAAGGTTGAAGGCGTGGGAGACACTGCCGGTGTAGAGCTCGGTACCAATGCGTTCGGTAATTACGCTTACGTAGTAGTCCTGGAAGTTTTTCGCAACACGAGAGACGAAGGCAACACCAATGGCTCCGAGGAGTAAGAGAAGTACTCCGTGAACAAATTCATTTCCAGGAATAGTTGCTGCTTTTGTGGCGAAGTTATCAACGATAAGTCGGAATATTTGTGGATCTAACAGGGAGAAGAATTGGTTTATGGTAGCTAAAACAAGCGCGAAAGCGAGAAGTTTTTTGTAATGT
>CAZGST010000012.1:0-973 GCA_964528655.1 uncultured Candidatus Saccharibacteria bacterium | reverse complement strand
GTTTGAGATAGGAAAAGAGGAGTTTCATGTTTTATTTTTCAGTTGTGGTTTTTTTTCGGAATCTGTCTATCAGAAGATACGCATATACTGCGAATAACGAGAGGTAATTTACCTTCATGAACCATGAAGTTCCCCAAGAGATGCCGTATTGGAACTTCCAGGAAGAGACTGGCCAGAGTAACGGGGTGGGATAAAAGTCGTACGAATGGGTTGGAATGTCAATAATAATGTGCAGGAGCCAGCCTAAGAGCTCGTAATAAGGCTTCTTTCTTATACACCAGACTACTCCAAATACTATCACGAAGATTATCAGACTATGACTTATTTGATAGAGAGCGCTCGCAAGATGGAAAACCCAGGCCCCATTGTGAGGAGGTTCAACTTCGTCAGGCTTTCCAAAAAATACGAATCCTCCACCACCAAAAAGGGACATGAGGATAAGGTAGGAGAAGAGGTGGGTGAATGCGAAGAGATCAGGGAAAACTCCCCAGAAGGCAGCAACGATGGGTTTTGTTGGGGTTCTATTTTTTCTGAGTTTATTCGAAATTTTGGCTAGGGCAGCTGTCCATAAACCGTGCGCGAAAATATCCATAAAGGGTTGATTCTAAAATCTGATAGAAATGACGAGTAGTCAAATCATACCATAGAGATTATTTTGCTTGGTTTTTCAGGCTTTTTTTTGAATTAACAACTAAACATTGACAAGTTGGCAAGTAAGGTTTATCTTGTGGCTTTGTTCTTTGAAAGGCCTTTCGCGCAGATTCAGGCAACAAACTTGGGAGTAATTGAGGGAACGTGATCGCTCTTAGGTTTGTTGTCTGAATGGGAACGAACAGCAATCTTCAAGGAGATGCACGTATGCGCGCAAGGATGATTTTTTTAGTAGTGCTAGCATTCCTTCATTCTCCACTACTCGGTCAGGAAGGACCGCTTCTCCACATAAACACGAAGACTCAATACGTTTCTCTTCGTG
>CAZGST010000011.1:18688-20372 GCA_964528655.1 uncultured Candidatus Saccharibacteria bacterium | reverse complement strand
GTTCGGAAGGGATAAGTGCTGAAAGCATCTAAGCACGAAGCCTCTCCCAAGATTAGACTCTATGGGTCCGTCGAAGACTACGACGTTGATAGGCTCTAGGTGTAAGGCGCGTAAGCGTTTAAGCCAAGGAGTACTAATAAACCCACCACATTTCTATCTCACTAAGACGATTCAAAAAAATTGTTTACAATGATTCCCTGGTGATTCAGCATAGCGTGAACCACCTCTTCCCATTCCGAACAGAGAAGTGAAAATGCTCTGCGCTGATGATACTTAGATTTATTTCAAGGGAAAGTAAGCTTTGCCAGGGATTCACTGTAAACAAGCCAAAAATCCTGTTATAATGTGCATTATGAAGCAGGATTTTTTGTTTTTACGTGAAATAAGCCCAAAGCAGATCAAAGAAAAAACATGCCTTCTTAGAATTGATCTCGATATTGATAACAGGGAAGAAAAGAATAACGTTCGCATCAAAGCGGCTGTAAAAACAATTAACTACCTACGAGCGAATAAAGTAAAAATTATCATAATAAGTCACAGAGGTCGCCCAACGGTAAAAAACGACCCACACCACTCTCTAAAAAAACTCATTCCTTATCTTGAAAAAGAGATCCGACATAAAATAATTTTTGTACCAGCTCTCGATCCAGAAAAAATAAAAGATGCTTTGAACCTCTCGAAAGAAGGTATTATTCTTTTGGAAAATCTTCGTTTCAACAAGGGGGAGGAAAAAAATAGCAAAAAATTTGCAAAAATTCTTGCTACCTGTGCCGATATATATGTAAACGATGCTTTTGCGGTAACTCACAGAACTCACGCATCTGTATATGCAATTACAAAACTACTCCCTTCATACGGCGGGCTTCATCTTGAAGATGAGATAAATCATCTAAATAACGTTCTAAGAAACCCTAAAAAACCCTTCACCCTAATTATTGGAGGAGCAAAAATTAAAGACAAGCTTGGTGTTATACAAAATCTAGAAAAAAATACAAACAAAATCCTTATCGGAGGAGCAGTGGGAAACACACTGCTCTACGCAAGAGGGAACTCAATACAAAAATCCCTTTACAACAAAGAAGAACTTCCTTTAGCAAAAAAGCT
Organism: uncultured Candidatus Saccharibacteria bacterium; assembly: GCA_964528655.1. Taxonomy (GTDB): domain Bacteria; phylum Patescibacteriota; class Minisyncoccia; order UBA6257; family GWB1-50-10; genus CAZGST01. The sequence goes on along the minus strand of CAZGST010000011.1, from coordinate 19,268 downwards.
TCTCAAAAACAAAAAAATTCAACTTCCAGTAGACCTTGCTTGGCAAAATAAAAAAATTATTGACATTGGTGAGCGTACAATTGCAGAATTCAAAAAAGTAGTATATGGTTCAAAAACAATTGTCTGGAACGGACCTCTTGGAGAAATCGAAAAAAAGGAGGGGAGAAGAGGCACGGTCGCTATAATAAAGGCAATTACTGATTCTCCTGCGTTCTCACTGATAGGAGGAGGGGAGACGGTCCGGGTACTCTGTGAATTGAGGAAAGTAAAAGATATAAACTGGGTATCCGTAGGAGGCGGGGCAATGCTCCAATTCCTATCAGGCAAAAAACTCCCCGGACTCGAAGCTTTGCGGAAAAAATAACTAACCCATATGAAACAAATCGTAGTCTTCTACCACGGCAACTGTCCCGATGGATTTAGTGCCGCTTGGGTCTTGTGGAAGAAATTCAAAAACAAAGCAAACTACATAGGGGTACAGGCTACCTTTTTCCCAAAAGAGTATGTTAATGACCTGAAAGGCAAAGAAATCTACTTTGTCGATGGATGCCCTCCAGTGTCGCTTTTGAAAAAGCTTATT
>CAZGST010000011.1:10423-18678 GCA_964528655.1 uncultured Candidatus Saccharibacteria bacterium | reverse complement strand
TTATTAAACAAAACGAAAATATCTGCGTTATCGACCACCACGAAAGTAACAAGCTTGCCATTAAAAAAATAGCAAACCGCACCTTCAATATGCGTCGTTCTGCGTCAGTTCTCGCTTGGCAACATTTCTTTCCTGGAAAAAAAACACCCAAACTCCTCACATACATCGAGGATGTTGACTTATGGAGTTGGAAGCTTCCCTACACTAGAGAGATTACATCCGCCTTAGAACTTGAAGATTACAATATGAAACCATGGGACAAACTGATCCACAATATCGAAAACGAAAAAAAGAGAAAACAATACATTGAAAAAGGAAAAGTTATCTACGAATACCAGAAAAAAATAATTGGAGAACTGGTTGGTCAGGCCGACCTTGTTCAATTTGAAAAAAAGAAAGTATTTGCGGTAAATTCACCTATCCTTACCTCAGACATCGGAAACGCTCTTGTAAAAAAGAAGGGTCCGATCGGAATAATCTGGTACCGTCAAAAAGGAAAACTTAAAGTAAGTCTTCGATCAGACGGAAAAACAAATCTGGTAAAAATAGTAGAAAAGTACGGTGGTGGAGGTCATAAAAGTGCTGCAGGATTCAAACTAAACGTAGACGAAAAACTCCCATGGAAGGAAACAAAAAAATAGTTATTTACACAGACGGCGGTGCAAGAGGGAACCCAGGCCCTGCTGCAATAGCTTGCGTGATAGAGCTCCCTCAACAAAAAAAGTCCTACAGCGAATATATCGGGGAAACCACAAATAATGTAGCCGAATACAAGGCTCTTATACTCGCTTTCAGAAAAACAAAACAACTTCTAAAAATTATCGAGCATAAAAACGCCGAGATCGAGGTGCGTTCAGACAGTGAGCTCGTGGTTCGTCAGCTAAAGGGAGAGTACAAGGTAAAGGACTCAAATCTAAAATTTCAAAAAAGTTACATTCGCACATATTCCTCGAGAGAAAAACGCAGAAGCCGACAAACTCGTGAACCTCACTCTCGACAAAAATTAAAAGAGTTGGAAGAGCCCCCCTCCAACTCTCTAACACGAAAATCATTACCTTACCCCGCCTCCTCTCAGCCCACCGTCATACGGCCGCCATACAACAAGCCGCATATCAAAAAGATTATTCCTCTCGCTCTTCCTCATCCGAGCAAAACGATACAAAGAAAAAAGGGAGCCCGCTCTAAAAAAAGAGTAACTGATAATTCCCCCCAGTATAAACCAGTAAACCAAGCCGCTATCTTGGTAATGATACAAAAACTTAAAGCTAAAGCTCCCCGAAAGAAAATGTGCTAGAAAAAGGCAAGAATCGTTCCACCCCAAAGTCGAGAAAAAACCATTTAAGCTCCCCAGTATCCCCAAAAAAGGCTGAAAAAAACTCTGGGTCGAAATAAAGAGTCGGCCCATCAAAAAACGAAATCCCAAAGAATACCTCGACATACAAAATCCATCCTCTCTTCCAACTGAAATAACGGTAAGAACCTTATAGATCTGATTTACTAACCTCAACCTACCACCAAAAAAGACCAGGGTCAAAAGTATTCTATCCACCCAAATAAACAACGACTCACTATACCGCAAAAGATGGACAATCCCACCAAAAACCTGCCAAACGCCGAGTTAATTTTTTACCTCCTCAACAACCTCCAAGATCCTATCATACCGATGCTTCAAGAACCATTCCCTGAAAGTATCAAAACGATCAGGAGAATCCAATATATCTGAACCTTGGGTCGGAAACACGCCTCCCGCGGACCAACTATGTCCTCCACCAATCCTGAAATGCTCCATAATAGCCCGAGCGCTCACTTTTCGCGATTGCGACCTTATCTTTATCCTTAGGTCTCTGGTTGATTGCGGATAAATCACAAATCCCCAAAGAGATCCCACAATAAGCGAACTGAAATTACTCACGTAAAAAGTAGATGCAATATCAAGCTCTATATCCGTGTATCTCCCAGCCTCAACAAACTTCCTCGTCACAAAAGAAGAAGAGGCAAGTGGCCAAAGAGGGAATCGTTCAAGTTTAGCATTCCGAATAAACTCCTGCACAATCTTGAACTCTCTCTCCGTACACTGCTTCCACATCGAAATAAAGGAACCAACATCAATGTTGTGTTCACTCACGAGTCTCTGCACAATGGAATAAATATAAGATTTTGAGGCCCCGATGTGCTTCAAAGATCCTGTGTCACCCAAAATTCCAACAAGCAAAATCTCAGCAAGATGACTATTCATCATCTGACTAACATCCTCACAAAAAATCCGGTAGATAAGCTCGTATGTAGAAGTAGCAGTAGTTACAACAACTGAAAGATCAAAATCATCATGAGAACTCGAATGATGGTCAATACACATTGTCTTCACATTCTTTTCAAACACAAAATCTCTATTTATGTTCCAATACGAATACCTAGAATAATCAACAAAAACAACAAGAGGGAAGTCAGCAATATACTTTCTCGCATCCTCAACAAACTCAATATCCTGATAATTCTTCAAGTGCGCCCATCGGTCATTCGGATAATGCATCACAACCATCTTTATATTCTTATGCGGATACTTCTGAGTAAGAATAAAGTAGAGTGCCAAGACAGAAGCAAGACCATCCTCATCAGCTTTCTGAGACGTGATAAGAATCGACTCCTCAGCCTCGATCCTCTCTAGGAACGCCTTCTTCAACTCTGGAGTAATTTGAGAATAATGCATACAACTTATATCCGAACCATGCGTCCCAGCACTTTGTCGTACCTATGCAACAAAAGCCAATCACAGAATGCCTGAAAGCACTTCAAAGGCTCCAACACCTCGCCCTTTGTACTTACTCGAAACATGCCTCCACTTGCTCTATCGTGCCCTCCACCAAGTCCCATACCTTCAGATATGATCCTCACGTTCACATGACGAGAATACGAACGAAGTTTCACTTTTACCTGTCCATCTCTCCAAGGATAAAATACGCACCCCCACTCAGTATTTTGCAAAAATCCACTGAACTGACTCGCAACAAAATTTGCCGCCTCATCAAGTTCTGCCTCAGTACACATGAGAGAATCAACAAAATTTCTATTCAAATGCATAAAAGTACAAGAAGGAAACTGAGAAAAACGCTGAACCTGAATACTCCGCACAAATTCCTGCACAATCGCCAACTGCTTTTCAGAATACTTTTTGAAGGCCGAAACAAATAAAGAAAGGTCAATACCCTGACCAAGAATCAAATTCTGGATAATCGTATAGATATGGGCTTTCGAAGGATCAATGTGTCTAAGTGCTCCTGTATCACCCAATATTCCTGTAAGTAACGCCTCAGCAAGACGAGAATCAATATGAGCTCCTTTGTGAAAAAAAAGTGAGTATATAATCTCGCACACTGAAGTTGCTTGAGGAATATGTAATAAAACATCAAACACGTCTGATGTGTTGTCGTGATGATCAATAGACACTGATCTTATTCCTTTATCAGCTAATAGCTTTCCATCAATTCCCCAAGAATTATACTGACAACCATCGAGAAATACTATATGTGAAAATTCTGACAAATATGGCGTGATGTCAGTCACAAACTCAATACAATCATAGTGAAGTAAGTGATGAAAGCGGATATTCGGAAAATGCCGAATAGCAAGCTTGAAATCCTTTCCAGGATACTTTTGCCTCAAGATAGAATAGAGCGCAAGAACAGAAGAAATACCATCATCATCAGCTTTCCGGGTAGTGATGAGAACAGAAGGAGCCTCCTCTATAAAAGGAATGAATTTTAACCTAAAAGCTTCAATTTGATTCAAATAGGAGGCCATAAATAAAGAAAAAGCGTGAACTACGCTTTTTTAGATTAAAGCACTCGAGGATATACTAGTCAACTCCCCTTGACCAAAAAAAAGATTACGCTATAATAACAAAAGTAAGTCAAGTGACAGCTCTTATCAAACAAATGATAGGAGAGGAAAGTCGGGACATTCTTTTATAGACGAAATAACGTTCGAACATTTCGCCTGTAAAATAAAAAAGTAGTGGGTAACGCCCATCGTCCGAAAGGATAGAGGTGCGAGCAGAGACGTCCCAAACTGAAAGGTGAGGGATCCCGCAAAACGGGAAGTCTTCGTAGTAATACGAAGGGTGAAACGGCAAAATCCTTACTGAATGCAAGACCGTGTCCTTGCTGTAGAGCAGGGAAGAGTCGCTCGAGTCCTTGAGTAATCTAGGACCTAGATAAATTGTCACATGAAACAGAATCCCGCTTACGACTTACTTTAGATAACCCCGCTTTTGCGGGGTTATCATTTTCCTAACTAAGATACCCAACCTGCCTCAAAAGAGACTCGTTCTCCCATTCCCAAAGACGCTTTGCTCCTAAGAATGCCTCAAAGTCATTCTCCCAATCAGGAAACTCCTTCAACTCTATCTGACCAATCATCTCGCCCCACTCGTGCACACAAAACTTTCCATTTCCATTCGACAAATGTCGTATCTTGTCATTTCCTCCCTTACTACGGAGTAGGGAGCCGCACTTCACACAAATCTTATGCTGATCAATCCTTAGTATCCACCGGGTAAAAAGTCCGGAAACCTTCTCTTTCATTACCGCGAAATATGCCGATGTTTGTAAATTGTAGTCTCGATAAATTGATTGCGAGGTCTTTATATCCAATATTCCAATCTTTCCATCAATCATTGCAACTGCGTCAAGCGTCCCCGAATATCGATGATCGTAGTGTAACATTCGGTGCTCGACATAATCCGGATATATCTTGATCTGACGAGTTTCTATAAAACTCATAAATGCTTTCACAGAAGGAAGTATGATTGCGGGGATATCAGGCGAGTCCCCAAGTAGCAGTGCTTCAATTGTATTGTGAACTAAAGTTCCTTCAGACGCAGACTGTTCTTTCACTTTTTCACCCAAAGCGAAATTACCTAGCTTAGCATAATACCGATACAATGCCGGTTTCGCCTTAATCTCGACAATCTTCGTGACCCGAGGATACCAAAACTCATCAATAACATAGCCCGCGTCGCTCATAAACTGATCAATGGTCTGTTGGGTGTGTGCCATAAAATAAAAATCCTCAATTCAAGTACTTAAGGTAGGCAAATTATAACAAGAAATCAGAATAAGAAAAAGGAGGATGCATATCAAAAAAACCAATAGGGGAGCGAGATCGCTTCTTAAAGACTAAAAATTACACTTCCAAATCTGCACACCTAAAATCAAAAAACTTCCTAGCGTAAAAACACCAAATAAATAATTCCGTGAAATAAAATTACCTAAATCTTAAAAAATAACCCCATGTCGAAACCTACCAAATAACGAAATCAGAATTAAGAGGGAAGTGGCCTTAAGGCTTTAGTTCAAAGCATTATATCTGTCGCACATTATCTCTTTTACGTCATTATATCGTTTTTTTCTCCTCCCCCTCTTTTTCATTATTCTAAAGATAGTCAGAAGGATCAACTGTTACGCCGATAGGAATGAACCCTGCAGACGGCGGAACTCCCTTGTACTGGATGCTTGGCGTCCAAAAAATCGTAAAATGCAAATGCGGACCAGTCGCGTATCCCGAATTCCCCGTATATCCGATTATCTCGCCCCGCACAACCCTTTGTCCTTCGGAGACCAATTGCTTGGAAAGATGCGCGTAAAGTGTCGAGAGATTATTGTCGTGTTTTATTGTAATATAACGCCCATATTGATACTTTTGCCACCTTGATGTCCCCAAATCGTTATTATCAACTGCTCCTACAATCCCATCCTCAGCTGCATACACAGGCGTCCCAATTGGTACCCCGAAATCAATTCCATTATGAAATTTAGACTTATACGCCCTAGCAGCAAAAGCAGTCGCTCCGTATCCCTGTGTCGTAACTCCATTCAATATCGGCAAAGCAAACACACCAGGCCGTTTAAGGGGCAAAATACTTGGATCAAACGACGCCCGGATCTTGTGTTCAATCTCTTCAATGACCACGCTGATTTCCGACTGTTTCTTCTCAATTTCCGCTATCTTTGACTCGTAAACTTGCTCCTGACTCCTTGTAGCCTGTAATAAGACCTGCTTACTCTGCTGCTCATCCTTGATAATTGCCTGTCGATAAGCAAGAGTCAATGTCTCTTGCTCTCGACTATTTCTTTTTCCGTCGATATCCTGCAACTTTGTTTTTAGTTCGCTATGAGATCTCCGCAAATCATCCAAATTTGTCACAATTGAATCGTTAAGCGTAAAAAGAGTCTGAATCTCAGACACATTTTCACTCAAAGTCTTACCTTTCAAAAGAGTAATGAACAACCCTCCTTTATCCCTCTGCTGTAACTCCACAAGGAGCTTTGCCAAAACCTCTTTTCTAGAGCCAACGCCAACCTGAATACTCTTTATCTCCTCATTTAGAGATTGAATTTCAAACCCCAGTTTTTCAACAGTAACCTTGTTCTCCCGAATTGAAGCATCAAGCTGAGATACTGTTGTGTTTATAGTCTTGATCTCCTTAGACAAGGAATTCGTAACCTGACTTACGCTTTGAAGTTCTCGTTCAATTGCTTTTCGCTCGTCCTGAATCTTCTGCAACTCCTTACTCTTTTCTTCAATAAGATTCTGTAAATTCTGGGGACCGGAAATTATTCCCCCCGGAATCGCAGTCTGCTCCGGTGTTGAGGGTGTAGCCGCGTAGCTAGTTAAGGGTAAAAGCACTCCCCCTCCGAAAAGAAAAAAAGAAAGGCAAGCAAAAAAAATAAATCTTCTCATGGAAAAATTCTAATCCTTTTTCGACTCAAGCTTCTGAACCGCAACCCGTAATCTTTTCGTTGTCTCATGTCGACCCAAAATCGAACTTATCTCAAGAGGCCCCAAAGAGTTCTTGTGTCCAGAAAGCGCAACCCTGAAAGGCCATAAAACCTCTCCTCTTCCGCGAGATTCAGCATAAGGAAGGATGCGTTCTTTGAGGTCTGCAAGCGAAAAAAGCTCATCGGGAAGTTCTTCGAGCATTCTCAACAAATCCTGTAACTCCCTCAACGTATCCTCTAGACTCATCTCCTTCCACCTCAAAAGCTCAATCTCATATTCCGGTAATTCAAAAAAATATCCCGAAGTAGAAACAAAATCAGAAAGACTTGTGATCCGTGTCCTCTCATACAAAAGAATATCTTGTAACATATCTCTCTTGCTTCTCCAGGCTTCGGGAATAAAAGAGAGGATACGCTCCAATAGTACGGGTAACGAGAGTTGCTTTATATACTCCTTGTTATACCAATCAAGCTTGTCCGGGTTAAACACTCCCCCGCCTTTTTGTACCCTTGAAAGTGAAAATTCTTTTACCATCTCACTCACAGTCAGAACCTCCCGATCTTTTTTAGGATGCCAACCAATAAGCGCCAAAAAATTAACAACCGCCTCCGCCAAATATCCTTTTTCTCTATAATACTTCAGCGAACCATCCAAATATCTTTTGGAAAGCTTCTTTTTATCCGGTCCAAGCATGAGCGGTAAATGAGCATACTGCGGGTGCATAAAACCTACCGCCTCTGCAATCATCCATTGCTTAGGAGTATTAGACAAATGATCTTCTCCTCTTATCACATGAGTAATCTCCATCAGATAATCATCAACCACGACCGCAAAGTTATACAACGGCTCTGTAAAACTCTTCGCTATAATTATGTCTCCGATAAGTCCGCAATCATATTTTATTGTTCCTCTAATCAAGTCATGAATCGAAACCACTATCTTAGGTGTTCGAAATCTAAGAACCGCTTGTTCAGTTTTTACCTTACTCTCTGCTTCCTCTCGGTCCAATCCCGAACACGGACCTCGATAAATTGGCGCTAAGCCCTCCGCAATTTGCGCTTGCCTATCAGCCTCAAGTTCATCCTCAGTACAAAAACACCAATAAAGCTTTTTCTCCTCATAAAGCTTCCTAAGATACTCCTCATAAATCTCACCTCGTTCACTTTGTCGATAAAAATCCGAATTATCCCATAAAAATCCTAACCAACGTAAATTTTCAAGTAAGTCTTCTTCGTATTCTTTTTTAGAACGTTCTTTATCCGTGTCCTCAATCCTTAGCAAAAATTCACCTCCATTTGCTTTAGCAAAAAGCCAGTTAAATAAAGCCGTCCTCGCATTTCCGAAACTAAGTGGTCCTGTGGGCGAAGGCGGAAACCGTACCCTAACCTTTGAACTCATATTCCCTAATTATATTAGGTAATTCTCGATCTAGCTATTGACAATACAGTGATAAATGTATTCTAATAAATATAAAACCC
>CAZGST010000011.1:6301-10413 GCA_964528655.1 uncultured Candidatus Saccharibacteria bacterium | reverse complement strand
CTTACCAAACACTCTCCCCAACACCTCACCCGCAATCATCCCAGACGCGTCAGACCGAGAAAACTCCCCTGCCGCGTTGCTCATCCCTTCATAGACTTTCCTATCCGCTAGTATCCTTCTTACTTGTGTCAAAAATAAAGCTACATCCATATTCCCTTCCTCAATCACAATCCCAGCGCCGGTCTTAGTATAAGCGTACGCATTTGCTCTCTGATGATCATTCGCCGCGCTAGAAAGAGGTACCAATACCGCTGGCTTCTTGAACGCTGCTGCCTCAAAAATAGTGCTAGACCCAGATCTAGAAAGTAAAATATCTGATCCCGAATACGCCAGCCTCACTCCTTCCAAATCAAGAAACGGCACTAACCTATATCTATGACGAAGATCTTCTGCTGTAGAAGAAAGAACCTCATTCCCTTTATTTCGTATCTCCTCAAACGTACTCGTCCCACTCTGATGAAATACTGAAAACTCCTGCAACAACTGCGGGAGGTTATTAACCACAAAATTATTCAGAAAAAGTGCTCCTTGCGAACCCCCATACACGAAAATCATCGGCCTCGAATCTTCAAATCCCAGAGCGCGTTTAGCAGCGTCAGTTGGATACGGAAAAGAATAAAGCGCTTGTCGAATTGGATTCCCCGAAAATACAATTTTCTCCCCTGCGAAATACTTCTCCATACCCTTGAATGAAACAAAAACTTTTTTAGACAAGTAAGCTGATATTCGACTTACGAGCCCTGGAATAGCGTCCGACTCATGGATAAAAACCGGAATAAGATAAAACCGAGCAACAAGTATTACCGGCAACGCTCCGGGCCCCCCTTTCGAAAAAACCAAATCCGGCATAACCACGTAAAGCTTCGCAAACGCCTGAAGCATGCTCCAAAAAAACTTAAATCCATCAAAAAAGTTAAGCAAAGAAAAATAACGTCTCACCTTACTAGAAGCAATTCTCTTTATTACTATCTCTCTCTGCCGAAACTCCTCCTCATACCCCCCTGGTGAACCAAAATAATAAAGCCTGATGTCATCCTCAGCCTTTGCCTTCAACTCATCCGCGACCGCAAGTAAGGGGTAAAAATGTCCCCCTGATCCTCCTCCCGTGAAAACTATCCTTTTTTTTCCCATACAAAAAAATAATGTCTATCTTCTTGACTTAGAAACATTGACTATTATCCCACACATAGTAAGCATTACCGCAAGCGCGGTACCTCCATAACTCACAAATGGTAATGGCACTCCAGTAAACGGAATAAGTCCTGAAACTGCCCCGATGTTTACAAACGCTTGAATCCCGATAAGAGAAATAAACCCGGTCACAAGCAGCCTCCCAAAACTATCCCGCGCATTTTTCGCGACAATAAGCCCCCGGAAGATAAAAAGAATAAAGACCGCTATAAAAAGCATCGCCCCCACAAAACCCAACTCCTCTCCAACTACTGCGAAAATTGAATCCCCAATCGGTTCTGGAAGATATCGCAACTTGGTTGTTGACTGTCCATACCCAACCCCAAACACTCCACCTGACCCTAACGCTAAAAGCGATTGATTTATATGATACGTCGTTCCAAGTTCATCCGCCGCCGGATTCAAAAAACCCGCCACGCGCTGCAGTCGATATCCCGGCCCAAGATACAAAACACTCGTAAGCGCAAGTATTGCTAAAAAAACAGCAGCAATAACAAATCGAAATCTGGCTCCAGCCGTAAAGTACATGATGAGAGAAGCTAAGAAAATAATGGCCGTAGTGCTTGTCGAAGGCTGGAGTAACAAAAGTAACGCCACAACTCCAACGAGACACAAGAAAGGTAAAAGACCCTCACTCCAACTCTTTTGCCGAATACTACTCCTGCTAAACCAAGAGGATAAGTACATCAAAAAAGTAAGCTTCACAAACTCACTTGGTTGAAATCTAATTCCCAAAAACTCAAGCCACCGATCAGATCCTCCCTCCCGGATTCCAAGTGGCGTAAAAACCAAAACAAGAAGTACAAGCGATAACACAAGAAATACACCTGCCCACTTTTCCCAAAACCGATAAGGCACGATTGCTCCTACTAGAAATCCCAAAATTCCAATTGAAAGCCCAAACAAAACCTGATGTCGAATGTAGTAATAACTATCACCAAATCTTGCTTTTGCGAGATCAGAAGAAGCGCTCGTTAACATCACAAGCCCAAAAACAACAAGCACAAAAAGTAAAATCACAAAAAGATGATCAGGCGAGATAGAACGAAAAAAACGTAAATTCAACCTCATATAATTTATACTACCTCTCCCCTACACAAAAACTTTCCCGCATGGACGTCTTTTGGTACTCCCTCGCACATAACAACACTTCCATTCACAAGCACCTCCGAAGGAACAAAGTCCTTCAAAACAACGACATCAGCAAAATAGCCCTCCTTTATGAGTCCCCGTCTCTTCAAACCAAACGCAACTGCCGGCAGGTGAGTCATTTTGGAAACTGCTTTCTGAATGCCAAAACCCTGCTCATCTCTTGCTCCAGAGAGAAAATTCAAGAACGCTCCACGATTCAAGAGTCCACCTGAAGCAAAGAATCCATATGGTAGAAGAAGCTGCTGGTACGCCCTAGATACATCAGAATCTCGTAAAATACACGTCCCTCGCAATCTTGTAAGCTTCAAAATCTTCAAAAGTGCGTGTGAAGCTGAGGAGTGAAAAGTAGGCACAAGATCATTCAACGACTTCCCTTGAAGAAAACGAAGCGTTGGAGGTAATGTCTCAAATATCAAATCCTTAGAAGGAATGTGCTTAAAATACGCCAGTAGTTTTTTCGAAATCAATTCCGAGTGTAAGTGCCTTAACATCGTTTCAAGATTTTTCTCCCGTGCAAAATAAGGCAAAAGTAGATATAACGGAAAAGAAGTATAAGGAAGAGTGTTTGAATCAAAAGTTATGTTCGCATTCTGGATTCCGTGTTGAAAACCATCATGAATCGCCACATACTTCTCATCTCGCAAATTTCGTGAAGGTTGCAATCTTCCAAAGTGTGTCTTCGTGTGGGTCTCTTTTGCTATCTCCAAAAACCGATTAAAATGTGTCAAAAAAAACTCCTTCTCTGATGGAAGCTTTACGGAAAAGACAGAGTCGTACTCCTTCAAAACCCTTGCTATCTCCAAAAACTCACGAGGACTTGTATGGGCCGAGTGTTCAAACTCTACCCCCACAGAAAGCCCAAACGCGCCCTCGTTAAGCGACATTCTGATTATTTGCAAAAAAGTCTCGAGTTCCTCGTCCGAAAGATCACGGATCTCTTCTTTCGCTATCGCCCTTCGTATCGTCGAGTGCCCAACAAGAGTCCCCATGTTAAATCGTAAGCGCCCCTTCTTCATCTGCCTTGCGAAATCCTTCATCGAACCCCATGTTAGGTTCATGTTGGGTTCCGCCCCCCACTTCCGAAGAGAAATAAAAGAGCCGTACAAAAGCGGAGCAAGAGATGATCCGCACGAACCCAAAACTACAGAAGTAACTCCCTGACGAAGCAAAGTATGAAAAAAATGATCCTCGAAAAGTGTAAACGTATGATCAGCCCCTGAATCAACATCAATAAACCCAGGCATCACAAGCGCATTCGTAGCGTCAACAACATGATTCGCGTCTTTATGAGAAAACTTCCCAATTCTCATTATTCTATCCTTTCGTATAAGGATATCTGCCTTTCGGGGTAAGTCACCGCTCCCGTCATACACAAGTCCGTTTTTGATAAGTGTCGTCACAAGTCTAATTATACCGTACAAGCACTACTTAAAACTTATACGCCTTATCTACCCATTGAAACAACTGTTCTAGTTCTCCCACCCTATCCCTACTCCCAAGTGTAATTGCAATGACCTGCGTATTATGAAAAGAAAAAATAGCGAGTGAGTTTTGAAACGCTACATCAGACGTCCCCGTCTTCCCTCCCAAAAAATCCACTCTCCGTACAAATGGATTGAAACTTGTAACAAGTCTTGTTTCAGAGGAACTGAGCGGCTGTACCAAGACCTCAGGAAGCCTTGTTATGGAAAAAATATTCGGGTGATACTGAAGGATGTACTTAGCTAACAACAAAAGGTCTGCTGGAGTTGTCGCATTCAAATCAGAAA
>CAZGST010000011.1:5196-6291 GCA_964528655.1 uncultured Candidatus Saccharibacteria bacterium | reverse complement strand
TTAGCAGGCCTTAAAGGGCCGGATTGGATATGTGATTTTTGCAATAAAGAATTTGAAAACTGTAAAAACACCTCTCTTCCTCCCACAAACTCTTCAAACGCAACCGCTGCGTCATTTGATGAGGTAAGAAGTAAGATCTTCAATAAATCTTCCGCTACGTATACTTCCCCTGCCCGCAATCCCCCCGCTACTCCTTCCGTAAGTACTGCCCCTAGGCTAACCGGAATCTTCTTCTGTAATCCGATATTCTCAACCACAACAACTGCAGTTATGAGTTTGGTAAGCGATGCAGCCGGCCATCTCTGATAAAAACCAGATCTGTAAAAAGAAAAATCAGTATCCAAAGTCTGTAAAAGTGTTCCGCGTGAAGTAAGCTCAGGATCAAGAACCTCCCACTTACGGACCGGAGTCTTCGGCGTATATTCTACTTCTTCATCTTGAGGGTTTGTAGAACTTCCGTTCCCCTCTACGCCAGATTCAGGTAACGGAAGACCACTCCCCGAAAAAATAAAAAAACCAACCCCCGCAACACAAAGAAGGATAAAAATTCCCATTATGATTTTCATGCTGTTCGTTGCTGTGACGCTTCCTGAAATTTATTAAGCGCCTCCCGATAAGTCGCGTAATCAGGTAACTGCTCCACAGAAGTAATACCAAGGTGTCTCAAAAAATCAAAACTCACTTGATACTGAAATCCAGTGCCCTTCATTTGTGAAGACCTCTCGATAAGGCCTCTCATGAATAAAGAACGCAAAGTAAAAGTTGAATTCACTCCCCGAATAAAATCAATCATAACTCGAGAAATTGGACCTAAGTAAGCAATAAGCGCCAAAGTCTCAGTCGCAACAAGTGTAAGCTCCTCCCTGAATTCACCAATCACAAGTTTCTCATGAATAAATTTAAGTTCAGGTTTTGTCACAAGTTGATATTCCTTGTCTCTATGCAAAAGCATTACTCCCCTGTCCGACTTCATAAGATTATCCTGAAGCTCCAAAAACAACCTCTCGCAAACCTCTTCGGAACTCCCCAATAAGTCTGCCGCTTTTGAAATCGAAATTGCCTCCCCATAATGGAAAAGCAACGCCTCAAGTGCAC
>CAZGST010000011.1:2050-5186 GCA_964528655.1 uncultured Candidatus Saccharibacteria bacterium | reverse complement strand
AAGTGCACCAATAGTAATTTTTGAATTCATACAATAATCTACATTATACTTAATTCCTGAAACTTTGAATGTGAATATCACCAAAGTGCTCTGTTTGTTCTACGCTCGCCAGTTGATCCTTCACTAAATGCAAAATCGCCAGAAATAAAACCACAAGTTCTTTTTTCGAACCACTCCCTTTCAGATCTTTGAATTTTAACGGAGCACTCCGGATCCTATCTAATATATGTGAAATTTTCTCCTGCAAATGAATAACCTCTTCTTTCACCAAGGTAACGGCCGGTCTAAGAACTTTTTGTAACTCTCCGAGTACTCCTGAAACTGCGCTATGTAATGCTTGAGCTGTGAGCGAATGGGGAGGAAAAAAAACCGGTGAAGAAATCTGTAAAAATTCTCGCTTCCACATAAAAGGCACCTCGGACCAAACCTTCCGAATCGAACCACTTGATCCCTTCAGATCATTATAAAGCTGCATGCGCTGTTCTATATCACGAATATCACCCTCTTCTTCCTCATTTAGCGGTAGCTCCGGCAAAAGCACCTTAGACTTAATAAGCAAAAGTCGAGATGCAACCACAAGAAAATCCGCGAGTAATCCATGCGTATCGGGCGTCTTCTCCAAAGTCTTAATATGTCTTAAGAACTCATCAGTTACCGCAGACAAACTCACAAGCGTAACATCAAGTTTCCGTTCTTGAACAAGCTCCAGAAGCTTAGAAAACGGTCCTTGAAAGTACTCCTCTTCTAAATGGTATTCCACACAATAATAATACACTACATTCTATAAACCTAAAAACCCTAATAAATACTAGCTTTTCTACCCATTGACAAATAAAGAATAGTATTATGCAATCATTATACAATCCTGAGGATCTCGAGATTCAAGGGTTAGTTAAAGCCTTAGGCTTTAACTACTGACCAAAAGGGAAAAAGAAAGTTCCCGGACGGGAACGAGCCTCTCCATCACAACGAATAGTGATGGATCCTAGAAAAAATTCTAGGCGGAGAAAGAGGAAAATGGTCAGGTAGGTCCCAGCCAGACCAAAAGCAACACAAAGATTCTGAACGGGCTGGCTTCAGAATCCATTCTTGGGGGCGACATCTTTATGATGCCGCCATTTTTTATTCAAAAAATAAATCTGGTTAACTATGACGTACGACCACAACATCGCCATCCCTCACCACGTACTCCTTCCCCTCAGCTCGTAGCTTCCCTTTTTGCTTCGCTTGTGACCAACCACCCGTAATTACAAAGTCATCATACGCAACAACCTCAAGTCTTATAAACTTGCTCTCGAAATCAGTATGAATCGTTCCCGCAGCTTGTGGCGCTTTGAAACCCCTCTCAATTGTCCATGCTCTCGTCTCATCCTCTCCCGTAGTAAAAAAACTAATCAAATTCAAAACTGAATACGCGTGCAGGATAAGTTCATTCAAAGACGTTGCGTTCGATAAATCACACACTACAAAATCCGCTCCCCGATCTCGAATTTCTCTTTTCAAATTTTCACCAACATCACTCTCCGATCCGTTCAATAAAAAGACTACTCTCTTCGTAGTAAGTAAGTTGATCTCCTTCAAAATTCCCTCATGCTCCTCTACAAAGCCCAAAATACTCGATAAAAACTTACCCTCTTCAATAGTCTTTTTTATTAACGCAATCTTATCTCTTTTCAAAATTAACTCCTTCTTCCCACTCCGGGCCTCACCCTCTGCTTTTGCATACGCCTTCTCTACAGTCTCCAAGTCCTTTAGCAAGAGCTCTGTCTCGATGATCTCAATATCACGAATTGGATTCACCCCTCCCTCAACATGTATAATATCTCCCCCTCCGAAACACCGTACTACATGAACTATCGCATTTACCTCCCGAATATGTGATAAGAACTGATTACCCAAACCCTCCCCTTTGTTCGCTCCTTTCACTAGTCCCGCAATATCATAAAATTCAACAACCGCTGGAATCTTCTTCTTCGACTTACTCATCTCGTTCAATTTATCGAGTCTTACATCAGGCACAGTCACGATCCCCACATTTGGATCAATTGTTGCAAACGGATAGTTAGCAATATTAACTTCTTGTTTAGTAAGAAGTTTGAATAAAGTAGACTTTCCAACATTAGGAAGCCCCACAATCCCGATAGAGAGCTTCATGCAAAAATTAATGCCTCTTTTTTATATTTGCCAATTCTTTCTCAAGTCCTTCCACCCTTTCTTTCAAATATTCAAACTCATGTCTATGAATAACGCTCTGTAGCTTCTTTTTTATCTCAATAATTTCAGACTCAATAGCAAAAAGTCTATCTTTTATGTCTTTTAGCTCCGCATCAACCCCATCAAAACGCTTATCAAAACGCTGATTCATCTCACTGAATCCTTCTTGCACCATCCTAGCTAAATCATTCAGCGTAAATTCTTCTTTCCCTACTTTGCTTCTTGTGGCCATAGAAATGTTATACAACACTCAATCTATATTTTCAACGTTGACAAGTCTCATTTCTTTCAACTTGCTCATTTCGTTCCAACTTGTAAATCCTGCATCAGGCACAGTCCCCAAATTGTAATCATTCAGTAGAAAGTTTGATGTTTTTATGACTACTAATCTAACACGAAGAACGTAATGATACAAAAATTCAACCTAGCTTTCAAAAAAACTAGGTTGACCGCACCAGCTCCATATTCAGGAGTTCCAAACACTCCTCACGCATAAAATTACTAAATAATAAAGGAGGCGGACCGGAAGAACACCACCGCCTTACCATCTCCTCCATTGGCAAGGAAACTGTTCTAAAAAAATCAATTCCTGAAGAATGGGTGAGCCTATTCACATCTTCGATGGTTGTGCCGCAAATCACGACACTAACCCTTGATAGCAGAACAGCGGTCATGCACATCGGGCAAGGCTCCGCCGTTACATATAAGTGGCAACCCGTCAGATTCCTCGTCCCTAAGACTCGAGCAGTCCCCTCAGCTGCTAAAAACTCAGCGTGAGCAGTAGAACATTCACGCCGCTTTACCTGATTCTGAACAGTGCATATACCCTCACCATTCAAAACCATTACCGCTCCAACCGGGCACTCCCCAAAAAAGAAAGCCTCGCGTGCAGCGTGCCAGGCTCCCCACATAAATTTTCTGT
>CAZGST010000011.1:0-2040 GCA_964528655.1 uncultured Candidatus Saccharibacteria bacterium | reverse complement strand
GAAAAATCTCCCCCCTCTCTTCTCCCACAAAATCAGAAAAATCCATAGTAACTCCTTCGTAGATTTTAAAAAAAATTAAAATTCTATTGCAATACTAGGAAAAACGAAAACAAAAATCAAGGTCCAAATAACGATTCCATGTTGACAATCCTAGTATGAAAACCTTATAAATCTCAAAGAAAGGAGGTCTCCGCTGGAGATCATAAAAATAATTCTGGCATTAGTTGCTATCCTTTCAATGATGGGAACGGTTATTTCAAGCGCATTACTTGCCATTTTCTCTACTGGCAAGACAAAAAAATTCAGGTCTGAAATAAAAGTTCTCCGGTGGAGCTTTTTCGGCTGCTTAGTTTTGCTCATAGCAAGCCTTCTAGCTCTCTCCGTATGGCTCCCCAAAACGTCTGACCCCATTGGTCAGCGTTTTTATTTAACCCCCAGCCCATCACTGCTTCTCGACTCTCCCTCTGAAAAACTCGACCGTCTTCTCTAACCCCTCATCCAATAAAACCCTCGGCTCCCACAAAAGTAATCTCTTTACCTTCTCGTTCGAAAGTACGCTCCGCATCTGCTCCCCTGGCTTTGCGGAACCATGTTTCTCCTCAGATTTCGATCCCGTAAGCTCCCAAATCTTCCTGAAAATAGTATTCACATCAGTCTCCATTCCCGTACTCACATTGAAATAATCGTTTTTTTCATAGTTAAGTGCTGAGAGGTTAGCCGAAACAACATCCCCCACATACACATAATCCCGAGTCTGTTTGCCCTCTCCGTTTATTACCACCTCATTCCCCGCTAATAAATTTTTACAAAAAATAGCAACAACTCCTGCCTCACCATGCGGATTCTGCCGCGGACCATATACGTTTGAATACCTCATAAGCGCATACTTCAATCCGTACTGCAATCCAAAAAAATGAATATAACGCTCACACGCCATCTTTGCTACGCCATATGGTGAAGAGGGCCATAAGGGGTGCTCTTCAGTAGCCGGAAAAACACTCTGTTCACCATAGATAGCGCCACTCGTGGATGCAAATATAAACTTCTTCACTCCAAATTTCTGACAATTCTGTAAAAGATTAAGTGTCCCCAGTATATTTACTTCAGCGTCGTACCTGGGGTCAGCTACTGACTTTCTTACATCCATCTGAGCTGCCTGATGAAAAACCACCTCAAATTTCTCCTTCATAAAAATATCCGCGATTCCATCATCCCGAATATCAGTCTCATAAAATTTTGCCTTCGGATTCACATTCTCCTTCTTTCCAGTAACAAGATTGTCAACAATAACAACCTCATGTCCTTTCAAAATAAGCGCATCAGCTATATGAGACCCAATAAACCCTGCCCCTCCTGTTACCAAAATCTTTCCCATACATCACTTTTGAGTATACCCAAAAATAATCTTTATATACTTCTGATATGCAGGTAAAATCTCTTTCGATGCGAGATAAAACTTTGTATAATCTTCCTCAAAATCATACTCATGCACAAGAATATTTCTCACTTTCGCGCTTAAGATTAAATCTCCAACAATAGAATCATCAAGAACGCCCTCTTTTTGAAGGTCTACAAAAGACTGCTTATACGTGTCTGGAGTCTTCCTCCCGCGCTGAAGAAGAATCTGCGCATTAATATCGCTCGCAAGATCAACAAGAAGCTGAAAATTTCGCTCAGCAGCACGCACACTTACAAGATCCCGCACAAAGACATCTGCAGAAACGCGAAGCAAGGAATCAAGCCCCTGCATTAATTCCTTCATCTGTTCAAGTTTTTTCAAAATAAGCTCGTCCGCCATATATGAATTTACTTCTCCAAAGCACTCGCAAGTGACTTTTCTCTCATGCGTCTAAATCTTGCAGTATCAAGGTATCTTTTCCAAGCAAGCACTCGAAATCTTATAAAATCAAATGCTTCTCCATGGAGAAGTTTTCCTGTCTCACCAACTTGATGAGCCAAAAGCGGAGGCGCAACCCAAAGATCGACAAGATCAATCCGATCTTCAGAGGCCCCAATCATCTGCACAATTTTTTCACCAAG
>CAZGST010000010.1:18590-20775 GCA_964528655.1 uncultured Candidatus Saccharibacteria bacterium | reverse complement strand
AATATCGGGCTGAAGACCTTGGTCCTGACAGTTCTCCTACTGAAACAAGAAGCTCTGAAAATCCCGAACTACATTCCTATAGCGATCGCAATATCAATTCTTTTCGCTATCTGGAATCTTTATGTCTGGGGATCTGAATTCAAAAACCCAGCAAAGTAGTCTCCGAGCAAACGTCGCAAAATCCCGCGACGTTTTTTATTACTCATACGTACCTTCGTCCACCTACGGAAAACTGAACACTATCTGGAGGTAAATCTTTTCACAAGATCCAGAACCTTTCTTTGATTACCCACCTCCACCCACTTTATTCTCTTGTCTCTCATAAACCAGGTCATCTGTCGTTTAGCATACCGAACAATCTCTTTCACAAGCTCGCGCACCATTTCTTCGTAAGAACATTTTTTCTGAAGATAAAGTGAAACATACCGATATTCCAAACCCAAGCTCTCCAATCTCTTCCAAGAAACTCCTTTTTTGTGAAGCTTCTGAACCTCTTCAATCATTCCCTGATGCAGTCTCGAAATAAGTCTTTTGTGTATTCTTCTCCTATTCTCCCTTCTCGAAATCTTCATTCCCAAAAAAAGAGCAGGGTAGGGAAGTGGTTTTGTCGAATAATCTGGTACTTTCTGAAACGAATCGATTATCTCAAGTGCTCGGATAAGCCTCCGTGGGTTATGGGAATCAATCACAGATGCCCTTCGTGAATCCTTTCGTTTCAATAGAGTAAAAAGCTCCTGAGTAGAAAAGCTCTGAAGCTTCTTTCTTAGAGAAAAGTTAGGCTTCACATGAGGAATGCTCATCTGATCAACAAGTGCCCTTACATATAGCCCAGTCCCACCACAAATGATTGGTACTTTCCCTCGCCTCATTATGCCCCTCAATGCCTTCGTAGCGAGCTTTTGATACCTAGCAACAGTAAATACGCTCCGAGGACTTACCACGTCCAAAAGGTGATGTTTTACGCCCCTCATCTCTTTCTTAGTAATCTTCCCGCTCCCAATATCAAGTCCTTTATAAACCTGCCGAGAATCAGCCGAGATCACCTCTCCATTCAACTTTTTAGCAAGTTTCACGGATAGCTCACTCTTACGAGATGCGGTTGGTCCAACCACAACGATTACAAACGGAAAAAAATTTGACATAAAACCCAAAATACACCTTATCATTAAAGTTCAACCATAAGGACAAAAAACTCGAAGCAACTCCCGCAGCAAGGGAGTTCCACCAACTCTCTTATTTTTTATCCCGAATTTCAGCAAGTAAATCTTTCAAGAAACGATCAAGTTTCAAGGTCTTATTCTCTTTTTCAGCATGCTTTCTTACGCTTACAGATAGAGACTCAATTTCCTTATCACCAACCACAACCAAATAAGGAATCTTTTGTGTCTCACCCTCCCGAATTCTCTTACCCAAGGTCTCGTTTGAAGGTGTTAGCTCCGCTCTTACTCCATTTGATCTAAGTTCCTCAAAAACTTTTTTAGCATACCCCTCTTGTCTTTCGCTTATCGCCAAAATCGAAACCTGCAAAGGGGAGAGCCATAAGGGAAAAGCTCCCGCGTAATGCTCGATCAAAACCGACAAAAATCTCTCAATGGAACCCATTATCGCCGCATGAATCATTACAATCCTCTCCTCCTCGCCTTTCTCGTTTATACACGAAAGCTTGAAACTCTCAGGCATATTCACATCAAGCTGAATAGTCGCTACCTGATATTCACGCCCCAAAGAATCCCTCCCCATAAAATCAAGTTTTGGTCCGTAAAAAGCAGCCTCTCCAATTCCTTCGTAGTAATCCATTCTCTTACTCTCAGCAATCTTTCGAAGAATCTCCTCAGCAAGCTCCCACTTCTTCTTATCCCCAAGATATTTTTGAGGGTTCTTTGGGTCATGAAGTGATAACCTAAGACGAAGGTCAAAATGAAATGTCCCATAAAATTCCTGAATAATATCCCAAACTTTCAACATTTCGTCCTGTGCCTGAGACATTCGACAAAAAACATGGGCATCATCCTGAGTAATGCAACGGACGCGAGAAAGTCCTGCAAGCTCGCCACTCTGCTCATCCCTATACACCATTGTTGTGTTGGCATATCTTTGTGGTAAATCTCGATAACTCCACTTCTTGCGAGCATAAATCTGAGTATGAAACGGACAATTCATTGGTTTCAAGGCAAAAATATGTCCC
>CAZGST010000010.1:14784-18580 GCA_964528655.1 uncultured Candidatus Saccharibacteria bacterium | reverse complement strand
GTGGAACAAAAAAGCTCATCCTTGAACTTAGTCCAATGTCCGCTCACTTCAAAAAGATCCTTCTTCGTAATATGAGGGATCTCAACCTTCTCATATCCTTTTTCTTTTCGGAGAGTCCAAACAAAGTCGTCAAGAAGAGTGCGAAGCATCATGCCCTTAGGGGTCCAGAGGGGGAGTCCTCCGCCAACAAGATCAGAAAACACAAACAAATCAAGCAAAGGACCAAGCTTCTTATGATCCCGCTTTTCTGCCACCTCTCTCATCTTCAAAAAACCCTCCAACTCTTCCTTCGATTCAAAACAAAGCCCATAGATTCGAGTAAGCATCTTATTCTTTTCATTGCCCCTCCAATACGCACCAGCAATTTTATCTAACCTGAAACCCTCTGGATCAATCTCTCGACTTGGATTATCTACGTGTCCGCCCCTGCACAAATCAACAAGCTTCCCTGAAGTGTAAAACGTAATCTTCTTTCCGTCTTTAGCAAACTCCTTTATAAGTTCGCACTTATACTCATTCCACGCGAACTCTTTGAGTGCCTCTTTCTCAGTTACCTCTTTCCGTTCAAAACTTTTCCAACTCGCTAAAATATCTCTCATCTTTTTCTGAATCTCGGGCAGGTCACTTTCTGAAATTAGTTTTGGAAGATCGAAATCCTGATAAAAACCATTTTCAATTGCAGGACCAATCGCATTCTTCGCCCCTGGGTAAAGTTCTCTTATAGCCGCAACTAATAAATGCGCTAACGAATGCCCAATCTTATTCAATTTTTCCTCACGTGATTCTTCAATTTTTTTCATTTGATTTTTACCTAAATTACCTCCTCTAATCGTCCGTTAACATAAAAATATCGCGGACCCCCCACAGAAAGACTAAATACTATTTATTTGTAACCAAAATAAGATGGGCTAGTCGCCCGTAGTGCCTAACGTAGTTGTAGTTGTAAAAATCTTGTAGAAATACATACAATTTATATATACTACACCATTTTTTTCAAAAATCAAAACCCAATCCTCACCTCAACTCCTTCGCCGCATCGCAGATAAATTTCACCTCTCCATTCTTCGATGAAAAAATCCCTCTCACCACTATTGCTTTGTTAACCTCAAAAATAGCCGCGTACTTCCGATATGTCTCTGGAAATACAATTACTTCTGTATCGCTAGTCGCGTCTTCAAGACGCACAAAAATCATCGCATCACCCTTCTTTGTGTTTATCTTCTTTACCTCTCCAACAACCCCACCAAGCAAGACTGATTCAGATCTTCCGCCGCTCCTAGGAAGTTGAAGCGCCTCTTGAATAGTCTTCACCTTTCCTTTTAGTCGTTCCAAAAATGTTGAAAATGGATGTGCTGTCAAAAATAATCCCATAAGCTCCTTCTCCCACATAAGCTGCGTTACTCTAGGTATTGGATCGATCTCCTTCAAACGCAGAGAAGAGTGGGGGATAGCGCTCCCAAATAAATTAGTTTGTGAAGAACCATTCATTTTTTTAGCAGCCTGATTGAACTTCAATAACTCTTCACAATTTTGAAAAAGTAGACCCCTTTCAACCCCAAGCGAATCGAAAACTCCACACTTGATAAGACTCTCCAAAGATTTTTTATTCAAATCTCGATGCTGAATCCTTGAAAGAAACTCCGGCAAGGTCGTAAATGGCCCTCCCTGATTTCT
This sequence comes from uncultured Candidatus Saccharibacteria bacterium, assembly GCA_964528655.1. Lineage (GTDB taxonomy): Bacteria > Patescibacteriota > Minisyncoccia > UBA6257 > GWB1-50-10 > CAZGST01. The sequence goes on along the minus strand of CAZGST010000010.1, from coordinate 16,906 downwards.
TTCAGAAATAATAATATCCACAATATTACTCCCCACATTTTTGATTGCCGTAAGCCCAAATCGAATATTTGATCCTTCGACCGTGAAAGTCTGAAAACTTGCATTTACATCCGGCGGAAGCACAAGAATCTGAAGTCGCTTAGTTTCATTCACCAAGAAAGTAATCCTTTCTGTATCCGTTCCAGATATATTGAGTAAGCTCGTCATAAAAGGTACTTTATAATGTGCTTTCAAATATGCTGTCTGGTAAGCAATAAGCGCATAACAGGCTCCATGACTTCGGTTGAATCCGTACCGCGCAAATGGCGGAAAAAGGTCCCAGATCGCCTCTGCGGTCTTTTCAGGAATACCATTCTGAATCATTCCAGAAATAAGTCTTTCTCTTTGCTCATCCAAAAGCTCCTTTATCTTCTTTCCAATGGCCTTCCTTAAAGTATCGGCTTCCGCAAGCGTGAACCCTGCCAAGTCCCGCGCAATTCTCATCATCTGCTCCTGATACACCCCAACTCCATATGTTTTTGAAAGAATCGGTTCAAGTTTTGGATGTAGGTAAGTAACCTTTTCACGCCCAAATTTTCTCTGAATGTATTGCGGGATAAGGTCCATTGGTCCAGGTCGATACAAAGAAACCATAACAATAATATCTTCTAATTCTGTAGGTTTAAGGTCTTTCAAGTACCTTCTCATTCCCACAGATTCAAGTTGAAAAATCCCAGTCGTCTCTCCGCTCTGGAGTAACTCATATGTCTTTTTGTCATCAAGTGGCAACATGTCCAAATTTATATCTACACCGTGAATCTCCCGGATAAGTCGCAATGCATGCTCAATAATCGTCAAATTCTTCAATCCCAAAAAATCCATTTTAAGGAGCCCGATATCCTCAACCGCGTGCATCTCAAACTGGGAAATAATTGTCTCCTCTCCCTGCGGTGCCTTCTGAACTGGCATGAAGTTATGCAGAGGCTCAGGAGAAATTACAACCCCACACGCGTGGACAGATGCGTGTCGCGCCACCCCTTCAAGTTTCTTTGCGGCATCAAGAAGTTTTTTTGCGTCCGGATCCTTATCATAAGCCTCCTTGAATTCAGTTACTTCAGCTAACGTCTGAGAAATATTTGAGTTAAATGGAATAAGTTTTGCGAGCTTATCACAAAAACCATACGAAAACCCAAGTGCCCTTCCCGCATCTCTGATTGCCGCCCGGGCCATCATGGTTCCAAAGGTAATTATCTGAGCAACCCGGTCTGCGCCATATCTCTCTCTTACGTACGCAAGAACCTCGTCCCGTCTCGTATCAGTAAAATCAATATCAATATCAGGAATCTGAATACGATCGGGATTCAAAAATCTTTCAAAAAGTAGATCATACTTCATTGGATCAATGTTTGTAATGTTCAAAACATAAGATACAAGGCTCCCGGCTGCAGACCCTCTTCCTGGACCCACAACAATCCCATGATCTTTCGCCCAATTCACAAAATCCTGGACAATCAAAAAATATCCTGAAAAACCAGTTTTCTGAATAACCGATAACTCCATCTGAAGCCTCTCCATCACATCCTTGTTAGGAGTAGGGAAGCGGCGTATAAGTCGTTCCTCTACCAACTTCCTCAAATATGCCTCTTCACTTTCTTCTCCCAAAGGGAGCGGATACTTCGGCAACATTGCCTTCCCAAGCGTAATTTCCACATTGCACTTATCCGCTATCTCTTGGGACCGTGAAAGAATCTCTGGATGCCCAGGAAAAAGTGACAACATCTCCTCTTGTGACGTAACTGAAAGATCATACTTCCGTAGACTCAGCCTATCTCCGCTATCCAACTTGCTATTTGTTTGAACCGCTAACAAAACCTCATGCGCGGTCTTATCATCCACAGTTAGGTAATGGGAATCCTGAGTTGCGACAACAGGCACTTCTAATTTCTTTGATAACTCAAAAATCTTCCCATGAATTTCCGGAGCATGAGACTGCACTTCCAAGTAATAATCATCTCCAAATAATTTTTTGTACCACAAAATCAACTCCTCTGCCTCAGACATACTTCCGGCCTGAAGAAGCCTAGCAAGTTCTCCGGAATAGCACCCCGATAAACAAATAAGCCCTTCGTGGTGCAATGAAAGA
>CAZGST010000010.1:10489-14774 GCA_964528655.1 uncultured Candidatus Saccharibacteria bacterium | reverse complement strand
AATCTCCTTATCAATTCTCGGCTTATAATAAAAACCTTCCAGATGAGACGCGGTAACAAGTTTCAATAGATTTTTCCAGCCCTGGTTATTTTTTGCAAGTAAAATCTGGTGATACCTCTTCTCGTCAATTTTCGGTCTCTTATTCAGCCGTCCGTTAGGTGCCACATATGCCTCAACCCCCAAAATAGGTTTTATCCCAGCCTTCTTCGCCTTTTTATAAAACTCGATTGCCCCGTATAAGTTCCCATGATCCGTAATCGCAACGGCATTCATTCCCAAATCCTTCACTCGTTTCACTAAATCATCTATCTTCGAAAGGCCATCAAGCAAGGAATAATGAGAGTGCACATGGAGATGGACAAATGATGGGGTGGCGGAGTTTTGAAACATAAAAAGTTGCGTTCATTATACCACCTTCAAATCCCAGCTTGAGTTCTCCGCTCTCACATCGTTTCTAGTTTTCGGTTTCTCGTTTCGAGTTTAAATTAAAAAATCCCCATCGGCACTCCGACAGGGAAAAACTTCATATCACCTCCTTCCAATATGGCAAAATTTTAGTATTTTCGTGAAGTTGGGCCTGACTCTCTCCGTTTACGTTTCATTAAGAAACCAAGAAACGCTACAAATGGACCAAGAAACGGGACACAGAATAACAAGAAATAAATATCCCATTGCTGGGCTATGTAAACTGCTACAAGCCCAATCGCAGCCCCGAGAAGAGACAGGCTCATCACCAGCTTGTCGTGATCCCCTCTACTACCCTCCTTCCACCATTTTTGCAATAAAAGAATCCCAATCCCGACCAGGGCAGCAACCATGGTCGCGATCCCAGAAACGTAATCCTTGTGCCACATGGAGGATACGAATCCTGCTATCCCACCCGTTATGGCTAGGGCATAACAAAATCCAGTAGACCTTGTCATGTCCGCGCGCTTGAAAAGCAAGCCCGCAAACCATGCGATAATCGCAAAGATTGTAAAGATCATAACAACCTCCCGCAAATTAAATTTGAAAAGCATTAATGAAACATCAAACTTCTCACTCCTCTCTACACCAAATTTCCAAAAAAATCAAAATCCAAATATAAAAAATCCCCGCCACAGTAAAGCAGCGGGGGATTTCGCCAAATACAAAAATTGAATTAACCTCCGGAGGCTGTAAGCCGCCGCCCTTTCTTCCAATGATAGAAAACCGCAACAGGAAAGGTGAAACAGGCGCAAACAACGAAAACAAAGACGTGTTCCGTGGAAGTCGTTATCGTGAATCCTTGGGCTCCAAAATAGGGATGACGAAAAATGAAAACTATGCTGCACGCAATCATTGCCATCCCGATCCCCAAATAAATCCATTTCTGCGACCTCCACCAACTAATGCCAGCCGCCGCTCCTAAGCCCATGGTAAGTGTCGACGGAATGATCTGAGGAACAAAAATAAAAATAAAAACTGCGGCTACCGTCCCAACAACGGCAAAGGCCAGAACTGCCGAAAGCTTTTCCGCGCAATACCAAACCCAAAGGCCAACAATAATGCAATTAAATAGAATGACAACAGCCGGGATCCCACTAAAGAATGCCAAGGAGGCCAAACAGCACAATTCCGCTGGTACAAACGAAATCGAGTGGGTTCTATTTCTCCGCATCCAAAACGCCAATCCCCAAAAAACAAGGGTCAATACTGCAAACGAAATCGCAAAGTAAGACATACATCCTCCCGAGTTGGGGTTAAACGCAAGAAAAATACAATTTATTAAGTTTCAACAATCTTAACTATAACATACACCATAAGAACTGTCAAATAGAACAAAAAAACCTCAAAATACCTAGATTTTTTAACACCTGTTTGCTATCCTTATTTATATTCCTCCTTCTCAATATCCTCAATTCTTGATTCATGCAACTAACAATCGGAATAGACGAAGTTGGTCGTGGTCCACTAGCAGGTCCAATAACAGTCTGCGCTCTCGCAATTGACTCATCCAGACTTTCAAAAATCAAAAAAATCGCAAAAGAGCATAACCTTATACTTAGAGACTCCAAACAGGTTCCTGAAGAAGATCGAAATCTCTGGAAAAAAATAATTCAAAAGCAAAGAATCGTCTACACAATTTCCTCCGTCTCCCCAAAAGTAATAGATAAAATAAACATCCTTGAGTCCGCAAGTCTTGCCGCAACCCGTGCCACAAAAAAACTTTTATCCCAACTTATTACTTCCAAGATCCCCACAGTTCGCCTTCAAAATTCAAAAATAAAACTTGACGGATCTCTCTACCTCAAAGATCAAATCCGTAACAACAAACCCCAAATCCTCTCCCTCCCAATTCATAGCCACGCAAAATCAATAAAGATACGCATTCAAACCATCATAAAAGGCGACGAAAAGATCGGAGCGGTATCTCTAGCCTCTATCATTGCAAAAGTGCATCGTGACAAAATGATGCAAAAACTCCACAAAAAATACCCAAACTATCACCTTGACGTGAACAAAGGCTATGGCACAAAAAAGCATCTCCACGCCATAAAAAAGCATGGCTCGAGTCCTATCCACCGCTTGACCTTCCTGAAAAATTATATTAGTATTTGACTCAATAATAACAATAATCCAACAAACCTATGGGAGGTGTAATGCAAAAACATCATTCTAAGTCCAAAGTGGGCCGCAGGCGCTCGCAAAATAGGCAGAAGCTTACAAAGCTGAACCTCATTCCCTGCGCGAACTGTAAAGCTCCCTCGCTTCCTCATCGCGTCTGTATGCACTGTGGTGTCTACAAAAAAATAGAAAAGAAGAAGATACCAGTTTCATCGTAAAGAGAAAAGAAGTTAGATCCAGCAGCTTTACATCACAATCCCATAATCATGGCCACCAGACACCTTGTCCGCACAATCATTCTCCAGTCTCTCTATGAATGGGACTTCTTTGAGCACAGAAACGATCTTACTGAAATAATTGAGCGGAACCTCGAAAGCTTTGGTCATGGTATCGATGAACCAGAATTTGCCTGGAAAATAGCAAAAGGCGTAATTGAAAACATAAAAAAAATTGATAGCGTGATAGAAAAAGCTGCTCCCGAGTGGCCAATCAACCAGATTGCAAATATAGATCGCAATGTTCTACGAATTGGCCTCTATGAACTGCTCTACGCGGACAAAGAAGAGGTCCCTCCAAAGGTAGCAATAAATGAAGCGATCGAACTCGCAAAAAACTTCGGAGGCCCAAACTCATCAAAATTTATCAACGGAGTTCTAGGAACCGTCTACCGAGAAATCGGCGGAGACGAAACAAAGGAAGGAGATAAATCAAAAAACAAAAAGGACGAATAAATAGCTACAAGACATCATCTACGTAAAAAACACGTATCTGATGCCTCGCAGTTAACAAAAGAAAATGACAAAAGGAATACCAGATCTTGAGAAAAAGATAGACGTACAATTCAAAGATGAAAACTTACTGAAAGAAGCTATTACTCATCGCTCTTACCTGAACGAAAACCCAAAATGGTCAGAAAGGCATAACGAGCGGCTTGAGTTCTTAGGTGACGCAGTCCTAGAACTCATTGTTACGGAAGCTTTATTTGAAAAATTCCCAAACGATCAGGAAGGCGCCCTCACGAATATCCGTTCCGCCCTCGTAAACCACATCATGCTAAGTAAGATAGGAAGAGAAATCTCCCTCCAGACTTTCGTGAAGCTCTCAAGGGGCGAGTCAAAAGACACCGGAAAAGCGCGTGATGTAATTATCGCAAACGCTATGGAAGCTGTAATCGGAGCAATCTATCTAGATCAAGGTTATAGTACAGCAAAAAAATTCATTCACGCCTTCGTACTAACCCACCTCGACGAAGTTTTCTCTGAAGAACTCCATCGCGACCCCAAAAGCCACCTTCAAGAAATTATCCAAGAAAAAATGAAAATTACTCCAAACTATAGAGTATTGATGGAACAAGGCCCCGACCATCAAAAAAAATTCCTCGTAGGAGTATTTTTCAACGGAAATCAGATTGCCGAAGGCGCCGGCACCTCAAAGCAAGAAGCCGAACGCGAAGCCGCGATAAGCGCCCTCGCAAAGTTAGGTAAAAACCCAGAATAAAACTTCAGGAATGAACACTATTCTCAAAAAAATAGAGCTTCAAGGTTTCAAATCCTTCGCCGGGAAAACTCTTCTTGAATTCCCAGCAAGAATTGTAGCAGTTGTGGGTCCAAACGGATCAGGAAAATCAAACATCACAGACGCGCTCCGTTGGGTTTTGGGAGAAAGAGGAGCAAAGGCTCTCCGTGGCGAAACCCTTCAC
>CAZGST010000010.1:9497-10479 GCA_964528655.1 uncultured Candidatus Saccharibacteria bacterium | reverse complement strand
CCATCTTCCCATTGAATCAGAAGAAGTAGTTCTTGAGAGAACAATTGATCGAGGAGGAAACTCCGAATTCTCACTGAACGGAAGTGACGTAAAATTGAAAGATCTTCTACTTATCCTTGCAAAAGCCCGTCTTGGCACAAGAGGACTCACCATGATCAATCAGGGAGAGAGCGATCTCGTGGTAAGAAGCTCCCCGCGAGAACGAAAAGCAATGATTGAAGAAGTTCTCGGTCTTCGTGAATTCCGGATGAAAAAAAAGGAAGCCGAACGAAGACTTGAAACAAGTGAAGGAAATCTCGAAAAAATAAAAGCCATGCTTGAAGAGCTTACTCCGCACGTAAAATTCCTTCGTAAACAAAAGTCAAAATATGAAAAGCGAAGTGAAGTTGAAACGACTCTCTGTGAGTTAGAAAATGATTACTACGGAAGCAATATAAAAAAATGGGAAAAAGAGCTAACTACGCTTGAAAAACCACTCGAAGAAATGCATAGAAAGAAAAAAGAACTTGGAAAAGAAATTGAAGAAAAAGAACATGAGTTACGCCGAAATGAAAACACCTCCAGCAAAAAAGAACTAGAAGCCATTCGTAATTCAAGAGAAAAACTCTTATCAGAGAAAATCTCGATTGAACGCGAATGCGCGAAACTTGAAGCTAGAATCGAAATGATCCGTTCTGCCCCCAAAAGCACTGAAACACGAAGCCCCGAAGAAGCTCTCCGTCTTCTTGAAGAGATAGAGAGCACCATCACGCACGTTCTCACCTGGGATAGTCTTCATAAAATAAAAGAAACCCTCACCTCCTGGCTCCACAAGATTTCAAGCATAAGGATCGGGAAAAAAGAAAAAGATCGCCCCGAAGCAACTGAATATGAAAAGGAGCTTCAGAAGTTCCACCTTTCGATAAAAACAAACGAAGAATCCATTCAGAAACTGAGAAAAGAAGAGGAGGAGATAGAAAAGAAAAAAGACAACGCCTCAGAC
>CAZGST010000010.1:2763-9487 GCA_964528655.1 uncultured Candidatus Saccharibacteria bacterium | reverse complement strand
GAACCGTCGCAAACGCAGAACAAGGAAACTGCCATGCGTATTCTCCGTGCCAAACTCCAGGCGCTCGCCCTCAAGGAACGCGAAGCAGAAAAGAAAAAAGACAACGCCTCAGACGAATTCAAGGCCTCAATTCAGAGCCTAGAGCTCCAGAAAAACAAACTCCGAAATCATGAACGAGAAATCGAGCACCTCGAGTTTGAAAAAGAAAAAGTAAAAATCCATATCGATACCTATGAAAGAGAATGGCACTCCTATGGCAGAACAACTGAAGATCTCCAATTCATCCTTAGAAACATAGAAGATAAAGCAACCTTCCCGGACCCGCAACTAGAGTCAAAAATTCAAAAACTCCGCACCGAGCTTGCCTCAATTGGTGATATAGACGCAAAAACAATCGATGAAGCTGAGGAAGCGGAAAAAAGATTTGAATTCCTTACCAAAGAATGGACGGACATTGAACACACTGCAAAAAACCTCGAGGAACTGATACTAGACCTAGACAAACGAATTCACGAGGACTTCAAAAAAGCCTTCAGTACAATAAATGAAGAGTTTGCGAAACACTTTGTTCTCATGTTCGGAGGAGGACATGCGAAAATGAAGCTAACTAGTCAAAAAGAAAAGGTAGAAGGAGATACGGAAGCCAAAGTAGAAACCGCAGAAGATTTCGGAATAGACATTGAACTATCTCTTCCTAAAAAGAAAATCTCAAACCTTGAAATGTTGTCAGGCGGTGAAAAAAGCCTTGTCTCACTAGCCGCACTCTTCGCTCTTATCTCTGTAAGTCCACCTCCTTTCCTTGTCTTGGATGAAATAGACGCACCCCTAGACGAAGCAAACGCTAAGCGCTTTGCGGATCTCATCAAAGCCTGCTCTGAAAAAACTCAATGTGTAGTTATTACCCACAACAGAGTGACCATGGAGGCAGCAGACATTCTCTATGGCGTCACAATGGGGGATGATGGAGTATCCAAAATACTCTCCCTAGATCTTGCGAGTATATAAGAAGTTATAGGTTGACAATCGCATAAAAATAAGGGTAATCTAGTAGCACAAAAATATGTTACGAATAAAGCTAAAAAAAGTAGGGAAAAAACACCAAATCTCCTACCGAGTAGTGGTTACAGAAAGACGCACCAAACTACAGGGAACCTACGCCGAAGATCTTGGTTGGCACAACCCCCACACAAGTAAGACCGAAGTGAACGCCGAAAGAATCAAATACTGGATAGGCGTGGGGGCAGAACCAACAGACACCGTCCATAACATTCTTCTGAAAAATGGAATAATCGCAGGAAAAAGAATTCCTGTTCATAACAAACCAAAGAAAGAAGAAGTAGTGAAGGAACCGGAAGCTGCGAAAGCACCCGCATAAAAAGATCGTGATGAATAAAAAGGTCGCGTGGAAAAGATAAACCGAATATCTGAATATGCAAGATGCAATGCCAGACAAAGATTTCTTGGAATACGTCGTAAAAGCGATTGTTGACCATCCCGAAGCGGTGAAAGTAGAACGAAAAATCGACGAACGGGGAGTGTTGTTAAGGCTCTTCGTGGGACAGGAAGACATGGGACAAGTTGTCGGCAGACAAGGAGCGACAGCGAAGGCCCTAAGGTCTCTTCTCCGAATAGTCGGAATGAAACATAACGCTCGGGTAAATCTCTTGATCGAGGAACCAGAAGGCTCAACAAGAGCTCCAAGGAGATTTGAAGGAGAAGCTCGAGAATAGCTTAAATTGAAACAATAACAACTAACCTCCGCTTTATCACGGAGGTTAGTTGTTGCAAACCACCATGAACACATTCACAGTCATAACTATCTTTCCGGAGATGATTGAGTCTTATGGAAAGCTTTCCCTCCTCGGAAAAGCAGAAAAGAAAAAACTTATCCGTATAGAAGGAATAAACCCGCGTGATTTTGCAAAAAATAAGCATAATACAGTTGATGACGCCCCATTCGGAGGCGGCCCAGGTATGGTAATGAAAATAGGCCCCATTTACGAAGCAGTGAATGCAGCAAAAAAGAAAAATAAAGGCACAACTCGTGTTGTCCTTCTCTCGGTCCGGGGAAAAGCTTTTACCAACAAAACTGCAAAGCGTCTCAAAAAATACAAACACCTCATCCTTATCTCTGGAAGATACGAAGGCGTGGACGAACGCGTAGCAGAACACATTGCTGACGAAAGTGTCTCTCTGGGAGACTTCGTACTTGCAGGAGGGGAGTTGGGAGCACTTGCTATTATCGAAGCAGTAAGCCGCCAAATAAAGGGTGTTCTAGGTACATATTCTTCCCTAGAAGAAAAAAAGGGATCCTATCCCACCTATACCCGTCCTTCAATCTTTTCTCCGAAAAAGGGTATCGAGTGGGGGGTGCCAAAAACTCTCCTTTCCGGAAATCATGACGAAATTGAAAAATGGCGGAAAAGATACGGTAAGCTTTGACATCAAACCCTCTTTTCAGTAATATGGGATGGTACTTAACCGGAATCTGATCCGTACCAAACAACTCAAAAACTCTATGGAATACGAAGATTCAACTGAAACAAACGTAGACACCATTATTGAACTCGGAAAAATCGGGGTTCTCTTTGGACACAGAAAATCAAAAACTCATCCAAAAATGAAGCCTTTTATTGCTGGAAACAAAAACGAAATTGAAATCCTTAACCCAGACGCAGTCCTAGAAAAACTAAATACCGCGATCGAATTCCTAAAAACTGTCTACAAAAAAGGTGGACGAATTCTTATGGTAGGTACGACATATGCTTCAAAAGAAGCAATCGAAACCATGAGTAAAGAATTCAATTTTCCCTTTGTTGTAACTCGCTGGCTTGGAGGAACTCTCACAAATTTTGTTATGATGACGACTCGTATCCAGCATTACAACACACTTAAGTCAAAGCGTGAGCAGGGTGAACTTGCAAAATATACAAAAAAAGAACAACTCCAATTCGACAAACAAATTTCCAAAATGAGTCAGGTATTTGAAGGAATAAAATCCCTTAGCAAAATTCCAGAAGTTGTATTTGTAGTCGATCCTCACGCTCACGGAACCGTCGTCCGTGAAGCTAAAAAAACAAAAATTCCAGTAGTGGCTATCTTAGACTCAAATGATAATATAGAAGTTATAGACTATCCCATCCTGGGAAACGACAGAAGTAGGGCAAGCATTAACTGGGTTCTAGAAAAAATAAAGACCGAACTCAAAAAAGTTCAGCCATCAAACGAACCAAAAGCGTAACCATGAATAACGATATTGTAAAACTCCGTGAAGAAACCGGAGCAGGAGTCATAGAGTGCAAACGAGCTCTTGAGGAAAGTAAAGGAGACCTAGAAAAAGCAAAAAAGATTATCTACGAACGCGGCTTCGCTAAAGCAGAAAAAAAACAAGATCGTGTAACCGGAGCCGGGCTTCTTGAGGCCTATATTCACAACGGACGCATTGGTGTCCTTCTTGAGTTAAGGTGCGAAACAGACTTTGTTGCAAGATCAGAACCAATGAAAACTCTCTCCAAAGACCTCGTTCTTCAAATTGCGTCTATGGCTCCAAAAAACGTAGAAGAATTAGAAACGCAACCATTCATAAAAAACGATTCCATGAAGGTAAAAGACGTAGTGACCCAAGTAATTGCCCAACTTGGAGAAAACATCAAAATCTCTCAGTTCTCTAGATTTCAGATATAACTAGACAAAAAAATGTTTAACTTCATTCTAGAAATGGTACTAATGGCTTCTGCAGCCGCTCTTATGTACCTTGTAGCCAGAGCCCTTCCAAGAATAGTGGACAGTAGGGAAGTGGAGCCAATTGGACAAAGTCACTGGATTCTTCACTACATTGAAAAAATTGATGACTGGGCAAAGGAGGTAGCAGAAAAAACCTTGAGAAAGCTAAAGGTAAACATCCTGAAACTCGATAACTCAGTGAGTAAAAAACTTAAAAACCTTAAAAAAGAATCTCCCGTAAGCCAAGAGGAGAATGGTAGTAACCATTTTTCGGGAGAAAAATAGACACAATCGAAACAAAGCCACACCCCGAAAAGCTTGAGGAAAAGCTTTTTTGTTTATATAGTGTAATGCAAGGTATGCGCAGGTACCGAAGTGGTCAAACGGGGCACACTGTAAATGTGCTGGCATTGCCTACGGGGGTTCGAATCCCTCCCTGCGCACAAGTGACCAGAAAAGTCGCGAAATAGAAATAGGAGCTAAGTCACTATCCACAAGTGCCAGCCGCCGATGTAGCTCAACTGGCAGAGCAACGCTTTTGTAAAGCGAAGGTTGTCGGTTCAAGTCCGACCATCGGCTCCAAATTTACCTGACAATTTCGGTCAGAAAATATTCAGTAGACTAACAATGAATAACGAACTCCTAGATCTTGTAAACGAAAACGATAATATAATCGGTGAAGTATTCCGAAATGAAGTTCATGGTGACCCTTCAAAAATCCACCGAGAAATTGTCGTCATTCTCCAAAATAATAAAGGAGAGGTCCTTATGCAGCAAAGAAACGCAAAGAAAGAAGCAGCACCGCTCGAATGGGACGTGTCAGTATCAGGACATGTTAGAAAAGGAACAACACCAGAAGCTGAAGCACGTAAAGAATGTATGGAAGAGTTACGCTGGGAAGGAGAACTTCGCTTTTTTGGAAAAAAATTTCTTACATCTCGAGGCTACGAATCTCACTTTCTCTATCTCTACAAAGGAAAATGCGAAGACTTGACCAAACTAAAGATTGATCCGAAAGAAGTAGTACAGGTCAAATTCATGAAGCCCGAGGAAGCGGAAAAAAACTTTCTCACGAAAGCCGACGCCGACAGAACATATTGGACATGGTATAAAACCGCGCTAGAATAAACAAAACTAAATACGCCGTTGTAGCTCAGTTGGTAGAGCAACTCCATGGTGGGGCACATTACGCGTCTCCTGCCCACTTAGATAGAAATATCATAGTGAATCCCGAATAACGGTTAAAGGCTTGTACAAAGCTAAGACCGTGGCCCCACAAAAGGGCCCGAACGACTGACAAGGGAAGCTTAATCCGATTAGGAAAAGCTTAAGATACAGTCTAACCCTTAGAATGCGTACAAGAAGCAAATCTAAGGTGCAAGTGAAGGAGTAGGTCGCCGGTTCAATTCCGGCCAACGGCTCAGAAATGCGAACCATGACTCTTTACGAAAAAGTAGTTAAATACGTGGACAATTCTTTCGGAGGGAAAAAGCCACATTTTGAAAGAACAGTGTATTGGTACAAAAAACTTATCCCTGAAATTACAGAAGCTCATAAAATCGCCGCTTATTCTCACGATATAGAACGAGCTATCAAAGGGGAAAAAGAACGTGAATACCTAAACCCGAGTGTTTTGAAACGCCACCAAGAAGAAGGTGCGGAAATCGTTAAAAATTTTCTTCAAAAAAATGGTGCCAACACAGAAGTAATTGAAAAAGTGAAATATTTGTTAGTAAGCATGAAGTCGGGGGAGATGAAGATCAAAACGCCCTCATGGACGCAGATTCTATTAGCTACTTCGAAACAAATGCTCAACATTTTGTAGAAGAACGAGCTTTAACCGAAGGATATGGAAAGATCAAAGAAAAATTAGACTGGATGTATAATCGCATAAGTTCAGAAGAGCACAAAAAGCTTGCCAAAGAGAACTACAAAAAATGGTCAAATGAATTAGAAAAGTATAGACAATGCTAGGAATTGCCAAGCTGACAAACTTCTGCTATTCTTTTCCCAATAAACACATTAACTAAACAACGAACAAACTAATCCTATGGCCCAGGGAAAATTCACCGAAAAAGTAATACGCCTACGTTGCTCTACCTGCAAACACTCCAACTACACAACAAGAAAAAATAAAAAAGTGGTGGAGAGAAAGATTGATCTCAAAAAATACTGCAAATGGTGCAAGAAACGCACCTCTCACAAAGAATCGAAGAAGTAGACAACCGAGAAGCCAAAAACACTCGTCCCTTCAACCCGCTACGAAAACAAACGGGATTGTTTTTCATGTATGCGCATTGAGTAAAATACAAGACTGGTATAGAATATACACATAACATAACCTAGAGGTTCTTATCTCACATGACGCGAAAAATAGAAGAGAAGCTAAAAGCGATTCAACTACGAGAAAGGGGATACTCAGTAAACGAAATTACAGAAAAAGTAGGCGTAGCAAAAAGCAGTATATCCACATGGGTCAGAAATGTACCTCTAAACAAGACCGCAAAAAAAAGACTCCTATCAAAAATAAAACTTGGCCAGTATAATTCAGGCGAAAGCAAACGTAGAGCGGTGAGAGAAATCCTTGAACAATATAAAAAAAACGCAATTAAGGAATTCAACGACGAAGAAATAGATAGAAGAAGTGCAAGGATTGCCTGTGCATTGATCTACTGGTGCGAAGGAAGCAAAAACCACTACAACGGACTAAACTTTACAAACTCCGACCCCAGACTCATAAAAACTTTTCTTTACCTTTTAAGAAAAGGGTTTACAATTGAAGAAAAAAAGTTCAGACCATGTATCCACTTACACGAATATCATAATCCCAAAACCCAACTTGCATTTTGGTCGAAAGTAACAAATATACCAAAAAATCAATTCATAAAACCATATCAAAAACCAAACACAGGGAAGCGAATTAAGAAAGATTATCCGGGATGTATAGGTATCAGATACCACAATACAGGAGTTGTGAGAGACTTATTAATGACAGCTGAAG
>CAZGST010000010.1:2301-2753 GCA_964528655.1 uncultured Candidatus Saccharibacteria bacterium | reverse complement strand
AAACACTTCTTACCACGAACAGCTGGTGGTCATATTCGTATAAGAATCAAGGACGAATCAATCTCCGATCGTACAAAGCTAGAACCAAAAGTTGCGATTGAATTAATGAGACTAACTATGGTTGTTGGAGAGGCCTTGCAAACCGCTATGAATAAACGAGGTGTTCCAGTCATAAGAATTAACTACCACGACATGGGAAACTGGGCATATAAAGACAACAAGGTGCCGTTTCTGCATATCCATATATTCGGGAGAGCCTCAAATGCTATAAAACAACCCTGGCCAGAAAGTATGTACTTACCAGACCGAAAAACAGGTTTCTACGACAGATTCGAGCCGTTAAACAATGAAGACGTCGAAGAAATCAAAAAAGAGATTACCGCAATCCTGAAAAGAGAAAAATACCAAAACCAAAACTGTATTTAGTTAATTTACCTATACTTAATGCCTTT
>CAZGST010000010.1:0-2291 GCA_964528655.1 uncultured Candidatus Saccharibacteria bacterium | reverse complement strand
TAAAAATCTTTCTACAAAATACGTTATAATAAGCGTATGTCGAAACGTCACAAAATATCAATCCTGAAAAAACATAACCATGAAGACGCGTCCAAAAACTCAATCTCCACGCTTCTCGGATATCTTGATAACGAAAAATACGAAAGCCAAGTAATTGGAATTGATCCACTAGGAAAATGGGAAGTCTCACCAACTGACCTTAGATACGAATCTCACATTATCTTCCCTTCAATCCACAGAAGCGAAATCTCACCAAGTGAAGTCTACGACACACTTCATAGCCATAAAATTCCATACATAGGTTCAGATCCGAATGTCCACGCGTTAACTGAAAATACATTCCTCACTAGGGAAATCTTACGCTTGGCAGGATTAGATGTTCCGAAAGCCGTTCTTGTGGGTAAAATTGAATGGAATACGGATCCGGAAAGACTACTTCAAAACATTCATCACTATTTTGGCTACCCTGTGCGTCTCTCTCTGAACCTCGGACACAGTATCCCACTCCGCGCAGACAACGAAGACAGTTTAGTAGAAGGAATGGACACTCTCCTAAATCAAGGAAAAGAAGTTCTAATTGAGGAAATCCAACCCGGAACAAGATACGTGTGCCACGTACTTGATCATGGAGTATCCGAAAGCGCGTTTTCGTTAGAACCAATAACATTAAAAACCGAGCATAAAAAAGGTGACGCAATTATCAACACAATAAAAAAGGTTGCCTCTTGGGCCCACCGCCTTATCGACTGTACAAGTTACTCCACAGCCCACCTGAAGGTAACAAGTGACAATAAAATCATAATCGAAAGAATTGACTCCTCAATAAATCCCGAACATCCCGAAAACACTTTTTACAATGCACTTGAACGTTCCGAATTGCCTGTTCGCTCTGCCCTCGACATCCTCCTTGCGCCCACAATTCGTAGACTCAGATAATTGAATATGTCGAACGAAGAACTCATTCAAGAGCTTATTACTACGGGCTACCTGAAAAGACCCGCCCTCATCGAAGCTTTTAAAGCCGTGGAGCGAATCAATTTTGTTCCAGAAGAAAAGAAGGCATACGCCTATGATAATAGAGCCCTATCTATCGGACACGGACAAACAATCTCTCAACCCCTCACTATTGCTTTCATGCTTGAACTCCTTGACCCCAAAGAAGGAGAACACATACTAGATATCGGAACAGGCTCAGGATACCTTGCCGCACTTCTTGCCCATATCGTTCACCCTGAAATAATAGAAAACCAAGCACTTCCATCAAACGAAACAAGAGGCAATACAAGAGTAAAAAAAGGCAAGGTAATTTCAATTGAACGCATCGGAGAGCTCGCGCGCACAGCAGAACAAAATCTAAAAAATCTCCACCTCAAAAAAAATACCGTATCACTTGTACAGGGAGATGGAACACTCGGCTACGAAGAAGGGAGCCCTTATGACAAAATAATTTCAAGTGCGGAAACAAAAATTATTCCCGAAGCCTGGAAAAACCAACTAAAAATCAAAGGAAGAATTGTAGCCCCGGTAGGTAATAGCATCTATGTTTTAGATAAAATAGATCAGAGCATTTTCGAAGAAAAAAAATTCTACGGATTTGAATTCGTACCACTTATAAGCGACACCCAACCCTAAATGCAAAAAAACTCGTAAAGACAAGAATCCTTCGCCCCAACCTAGCAATCAAACTGTGGAAAAGTGCTATCTAATTAGGGGTTGACGGGACACCTAAAGTATCCTAAAATACCAAAAACAAATGATAAGAAACCACACATCAAATTGGGCAACCACGTAAATCGTAGGGTTCTTGGGCCTGATCGAAGGTTGCCCCGCCGAGTAAGCGGGGTTTTTAATTCTCAATTTTTCTCCAGTCTTTTTTTACAAAAAAGAGGACTGAAAAAAGATTGAACAGACTAAGTGATTGAATGAACGAAATTTGAAAACAGATCCTTGACCCACAACTCGCTTTGCCGCGAACTGTGAGTTAAGAAATATAAGATGTGTTTCAACCAATATCGAGGGGAATGAAACACATCAACGTGTATTTCGAATTGGGGAATTCGAAATACATCGAATCGTTTTAGTGAGGTAGAAATGTAAGGGTAGATGGTGGATGCCTTGACATCAAATGGCGAAGAAGGACGCGGCGTAACTGCGAAAAGCCCCGGGGAGGTGTGTAGCAACCTACGATCCGAGGATCTCCGAATGGGAAAACCCAATACGACAAACTCGTATTATTTCGGCGCTTGCCGAAATGCGCACCCAGGGAAGTAAAACATTTCAGTACCTGGAGG
>CAZGST010000009.1:5051-21601 GCA_964528655.1 uncultured Candidatus Saccharibacteria bacterium | reverse complement strand
AGTACGCATGCATGGGGTGCATGTAGACCGGGTTCAATTCCCGGCAGCCCGACCAAGTGCTTTGCGATTTTTTATTGTCCAGATTATTGCAGTCCCTGCGTGGAGTATATTGCCTTTCCTTTTCAGATCTAACAACTTCGTCTCTAGCCTTCCATTTTTTGTTTTCAGGGAAGATTCTAAAACGTATACGAGGCTCCGAATCTTTTTACTTTCTGTGTACATATTCAAAACTAAAAATAAAGAATCTTGGGATAGAAGAGTTGCGGTTTTCTTGAGAAGCCTTTCAATATCTTTTTCAAAATTCCATATTTCTCCATTTCTTCCACGACCGAAGGCAGGCGGGTCCATAATAACTGCATCGTAAAAATGTCTTCTTTTTATTTCTCTTTCAACGAATTTTTGCGCGTCATCGTGAATCCAACGAATTTTTTCATTTTCAAGGTGTGAGTTTTTTTGGTTCTCTTTTCCCCAGGTAAGTGCGGGTTTCGAGGAGTCAACGTGTGTTACTTCAGCTCCGGACTTTGCGGCTATGAGGGACGTCACACCAGTGTATCCGAAAAGGTTCAAAAGTTTTATTGGTCTTTTTGAGTTTTTGATTTTTTCCTTGATCCACTCCAGCTGAAAGCCTTGCTCTGGAAAAACTCCTAAGTGTTTTGAGGGAGTGAATTTTATTGTTAGCTCGAGACTTTCGTATTCCATTATCCAGGAATCAGGAAGGTCTGATTTCTTTTTCCATTCTCCTCTTTCCGATCCGCCTTTTCCTATGAATTCCGCATCTGCTTTTTGCCATTCGGTTTTTGGTAACGAAGACTCCCAGATTGCCTTTATTTCCGGGCGGATCAGGGTGTAAGGGCCGAATTTTTCTAGCTTTTTTTTGTTACCAGAGTCCTGAAAGAGGTATTCCATTGATTTATTATTTTGCATCTGGTAGGAAGTAGCAAGTACTGGGACATGGTCTCGAAGAAAGGAGAAAGCCATGACTATAGAGGTATTAATCTATAATCGGACGAAGTTTGTGGTAGTTATTGAGAATGTCACAAACGTCTTGTTTCCGCAACACATCATTGATATGAGTGGATTTCAGAGTACTCCTTTGGAAGTGAAGGAAGGTAGCACGCTTAGAGCTACCATACTTTCGGAGAAAAAGATTCGAGTCAGTCGAACATTTCACGCTTCCAATCGTTGGAGGATTGAAATTGGGAAAAAACCGCCTGCTAATTACCCCTGATTGGCAGGCTTTTTATTTGACTTAGCCTATGTTCAATTTATAGTGTGCCTAGGTTTTTAATGCACGAGGTGCGTATGCAGAATAGAGTAGTTTTCGTCTTTTTCAGGAATCTTTCTCGTCATTCCATCGTGATCAAGCAGATTGGAGGAGGGCTGTCGTTTCCTCTTTCTGCTTTTGGTCTCCTGGGGGATGATGCGGGAGGACTAGCTCAACCGGGAACTCTGTTTGAGGCCATCACAGAGTCTAATGGGACTCAATTATCTTCATACACAGTTTCTATTGAAACTAGTCAGGAATGGTGTATCCGTTAACTTAATGGGGGAAGTTAACGGATTTTTTATTCCGCATTCGTGGTGCCTATGGACGCAGTTGTTGTAGTTTCCATCGTTGCGGGTTCTTCTTGGGGACGTGTCCAGTGCGATAGTTTTATGTTCGATATGTTCTGGAAGTCATCCTTGGCCCGAAGAAAGATGAAGAGTTCGGAAACAGATGATGTTATCTCGTGCGATGTTCCATTATTTTTATTTTGCCAGAGAGAGTTGTCTGGGATGGTGTCTGTTTCTGAAATAGCGATTTCATAAATCAGCTCTTTTGTAGGCGTATCAACGTCCTTTGCTTCGGCCCAGGTAACTGTCAGCTTATTTTCTTCCTTATTGAACGTGATTTGCGTAGGTACTTTCCTCCTGAAGATGTACCGTGAGAGAAAGAGTAGAATGCGATTTTTATATAGTCATTTTCTGTAAATATGGTATCTGCCGGAGAGATGGCAGGTGAGATGAAGAAGCGATTATTTTCGGTTCTGCCGTAGATTATGCTTCTGTTTCTTAGATCACCTTCATTTCCGCAGTTTTCGTAGTTATCGGGGAGGATGAGGGTGAAGAGAGTTTCATCTGTGCCTGACCCACACTGTGGGTACAGAAGATTTATTACATCTGATTTGTCTTGTGGTTGCCAGGTTGTTTCAGAACCAAGCATGCTCTCTGGAGATTTATCAGAGTTCAGATAAAAGACGATTGCTTTCCAGGAATTCTCTTCGCCTGGAGTAAATGGGTACTTGTCGTAGCGGGCTTCGAGGAGATAGTTTGTATTACCCTCTCTTGGGTCTTCATAGAATTGAAAAGATGAAAGAAATGAAGGGATAGTAATTGTTGATTCGCTTTCGTTACTTCCTAGCCCATCTCTATCAAACGCTTGTATTTTATAGCGAAGAGACTCCCCTACTGTTTCGATTGTTTTGTTGTAGGAGAGATTGCTTGTTTCTATGGTTGTGCTTGCGTTTTCACTATGTTCAATCAGTTTGTAACGGATGGTTGAGGATGAATTTTCGAAGTCCTTGCTCTCTGTCCACGAGACTTGGAGATTCATGGATTCTTCGTTGTAGGCTATGGTGAGATTCGGGGTTTCTGGGGCTATGCGCGGTTCGGGGAGACTTTTTCTACTTTGCGGATTTGGAACCACTCTTATTTCAAAATCATTGTTATTGCAGGCGTTACCAAGGAATTCTCCTTCATTATTTCCGACACACAAGGAATCTTTTATTGCTTTGCGTTCGATGCTGTTTCCAGGCTCTAGGTTACTAGTCGTTACCGGGGTAGTTCCGATTATAATAGCCAGCCCGTCACCTGTTCCGTAGGAAACTTTGCTTACAACATCTTCGTCGTTTGTGCTTGTTATTTCCTCTTTGTTTTTTACGAGAAAGATGCTGCCACCAGTATTTCCGAGGGATCCGCTCTCCCATTGAAGATCAGCGTTTTCGTTTTCACTAAGTGAGATGAGGAAGAATCCGTAGGGTGAAATGGTGTTGTTTTCTTCGAAGTTCTTTTTTACTGTTTTTTCAGTTGTGGTAGCGTTTCCTCCGAGGTACTGGATGGACCATTCGCTTATGTTAACGGTTTCGTTGTTTGGATTGTAAAGTTCGATGAATTCTTTGTCAGTATCACTGCCTTCGGCGTCAAAAAGAATTTCGCTGATAAGGATGAGGGGTGTGGGGATTGGGGTTATTGGAGTAGTTGTTGTGTTTGTGGTCGGGGTTCCAGTTATGCTGTTACCTGTACTTCCTGAGGAGTTGTTTGATGAAGGGGTCTGGGTTTGGATTGCGGGGGTTATGACCGGGGTTGATGTAGGCGGTTTTATTGGAATAACTTGATTGGTTCTGGTTGGGGTTTCTGGTTTTGGTTTGTCCGGTTGCGGTGTCTTTGGGGGTGTGGTTTTCTGTAGAGGAACAGAAACCCTTTTTTCAATACTTTTTTCTTCAACTGGTGCTTCTTCTGTTTCGGTGTTTGTCGGGAGCTTTGAATCTTCTTCATCTATTGCTTTGGCTGTAAATTCTCTAGCAGAGATTATTTTTGAGAGCAGGTTCTGGAGAGAGGTTATAGCCTCGGCAAAAAAGGATTTTGTTGGTTTTTTTGCTATGATGGTTGGATCTTTTTTTGCTTTCTCAACTTCTTTGAAGAAAAGGTCGATTACGCCTGCACCGTATTGGATGGCTTTCGTGGAGAGACGGGACCAGTAGGCTTCTAGTATTTCCTTCTCTCGTATGAATTCTGTGTTGTCGATTTGAAGACTGAATATTTTTGATGGTGCCTTTAGGAGTGTGAAATCTCCGAATTCGTTATCTGTTTTAAAACCGAATCTTTCTTCTTCATTTAATACTTTTCCGAAATAGTCAGGCTGCGGCAATTGATACCCGCTTTGAATGCCGACAGTATCTTTACTGTAAAAGTTGTTATTTGAGTAAGTCGCTAGATCCATGAAGAAGTCTTCAAGATTGTCTAGCCTGATCACTTTTTTGCCCTCGACCCTCTTTTTTATGTCCTCATCTTTGTTTGTTAGTGTAAACCTCTCTGTCCATTTTTCATAAACACTATCTGCTGCATGGGGGTCGTTCCTCGTGTGATCCGGAACAGATAGGTCTTCAATGAGGTGAATAACGTGACCTAGGGTAAAAAACGCTTTTTCTTTTTCGTTGTTGAGGTAGAAACGAATAGCTTGTTGCCAGGTATAGTTTGTTTCTGTGTTTATGTTTACTTTTCTCTCTTCTGCTGATGCGAATATGGAGACAATTACTGGTTCTACTTTGTATATAATTGAATTTTGGTTCTCTTCGTCTTTTACCCAGTCTTTTGAAGACTGCCAGTTCCCAAGAAATTGATGAGTCAGTCCCCTGTCGTAGACTGGGTCATAGAAATGGTTCATGAGACGCGGTAAGTTGTCTTCACTGCGGGAACCTTCTATCAGGTAGTTCCTATATTCTTCAGGTACTTTGTTTTCTGGGAATTGGAGATTGTAGAATTCCACTATTTCATCCGTGAGGTAGGCATGAGTTTCTATCTCGTAGGCGTGCGTAGTGCTTGGAATTGCTAGTAAACTGGTGATAAATAACAAGAAAATAGAAAACCGCATACTTGGTATGAGGTTTTTCTTCTAATCTAGAACGTTGGAAATGTCAATAAAATTCTAGAGGCTTTCTATTTTCCAGACTTTGGTGAATGGGTTTAATTCCATGTTTATTTCCGAAACAAGCTCGCCATCCTCCTTTATAATAAATCCGTAATCTCCTTCATAAAGCGGCCCATCGTGATCGATTTCTTTTTTATTCAACAAATTTTTTAGGTAGTCTAAGCCTAGACTATTTTTTATTCGTTCTAATTCTTTCAGTGGTAAATTTTGTGTTAAGTAATCGGGGCTATCCAAATCCGTATTCAAGGCAAAGTACTTACTCGCTAGTTCAATGTCATCTTTTTCGAGGGCTGAAATAAGAAGCTCGATTGTTTCTTCAGGAGTTTTCCCGCCGTAGGTATCTGCGCGCATTGCAGATTCGTACTCTTCCTGAATTTTCTCATAATTTTGAATATTCCTTTCTGACCTTTCTTCATAAAGGCTGTTCTCTGCAGACTCTTGAACTTTTCCCCAGAAAGATGCTAGTACAGCAACAACCACGAGGGTGGTAACTCCGGTTATTACCCACCAGAATCCTTTAGGGTTTTCGTTTGAGTTACCAGGTTTTAATGTTTTCAGATTTTCTCTCTTAGGCATATTTTGTTTATAAATAATTATAGCATTGTCAAATCAGACCTTTCTTCTCTAGCGGGGATGTTAGAAGAATAAAAAAGCCGCTTTTTGCAACTGGTGCATAAGCGGCTTAGATACTTTTCGTAATGTGCTGTGCGGTCACCTTTCTGAAGGTGACTCGGCTTCGCAAGGATTGTGAAGACTTGGTGGGATCTAAGGAGACTGTGCCTCCTTGGACTATAGGAAGAAAATGAGTCGTGACCCGCGCGCTTTTGCATCGCGCCCATTGATGCGCCTTTGAAATTATATGCAGGCGGCGGGTCACGAACTCTGTGAGGGAAAATTAACCACAGTCATGATTCGGATATTCACCGTTTTTTCGAAAACGAGAATAAAATGTCAATATATTGCTTCTATTCATTTCGTGACATGAATCATGACTGTGGTTTTTTGCGAGGGGTTAATCGACTCGATCGATGCGGGGACCGATCGAAACATGACCCGAATTTGGGATGTCGGGCAGAATCATTTCCAGAATACGGGAGGAGTTTCCTCCATAAAGCCCGTGGATTCTGAACTTGCGCTGCCCAGGGCCGGCTGAGTTATTGATGATGAAAATTTCAACAACTTCCCCGGCCGACACCCCTTCGCCTTCGAGCGAGTGAACAGTCACTTCCCCGGCCAGCAGCGAGAAGGTTTTTTGGCCAATGACTCGGCCGTTGACCTTCATGATTGCCTCGTAGACTACACCGGAGTCGCCGCCGATCGTAGTCCAGCGAAAGGCGGTTTCTCTGCCGGGGAAAAGCGCATGAAGTTCGTCGCTATAGACCTGGTCCCGGCGCAGATCTATATTCCCTGAAAGCAATCGTTTTACGTACAAAGTATCCCCAGGGACAGGAATGTAGATTGTACTCGTGTCATGAACTACGACCGTGTCGGGTGACACGAACTCATTCCACACCGGCTGTAACGTCGCATGACCCGACATCACAATCAACTCTGGTCTTGCCGTGAAGCGAGGGTTAAAAGCCGTTGCGAGGACCCAGAAAAAGCGTCCCTTGTCGGCATCAATCCTGTGCCTTTCCCCTGGGCGTAGACGAATCAGCGAGATGGTGCTGTCGCTCTGATCGTCTACGACCCGAGCAAAACAATCAACGACACTGTAAAGTGTCAGGGTCGCCTTTTCCTCTGGGGGTGGATCGGGTTTTGGAATAAGGATATTTGAGTTCTTACCGCAGGCCCCGAGTCCGAGGATGAGTACCAATGCGATCATACAGATCGCTTTGAGTTTTACCATTTGTAAACTCCAGTTGTGGGTGTCGCTAGTCTTTTGTTAACTAGACTGCGACACCCATGAGTGGTCGAAACGTGATTCCGCTATTTATATACCGCCGCAGAGGAGGGCGGGTTTGTCGGTGTTAGTTCAACTTAAGATGGAGACCGACCTCCATCCCAACGACTCTTCTTCTCCACCCGTCCCTACCAATCGGTCCGTTGGTTATTTCGGTACCTTCTGGCCTTTGTTCTCCCCGCAGTGCCTTTTTGTGAAAGAAGTAGGGCGCCGTGAGTGAGGACTGGAGAAATATGGAGAACTTTTTTTCGGACCACGGATTGAATTTTATCGCTACCCGTGGCCCGACAGTGTGGTAGTTGCTCTCGATTGTCCAAATGTTGGACGTTTCGAGAGCGAGCGACTTCCAGCTCCACTCTTTGCCGCCGTTTACAGCAAGGACGTAAGGCCTTGTCGAATCCAGCAAGTGCCGATATCCGACCTGTCCGTACAGCCCATTTGTTAATGCGGCACGTAGGGCAATCTCGCCGGTGTAGGACCGACTTCTAGACCACAGGCTAGAGCCGGAGGTCCGGAAGGATAATCGAATTCCGGGCACGGAAGATGACTCTGGATCAATCACCCTAACGGTCATTTCTGTGATGAAATATTTTTCCGTTAAGGCTCTTTCTTCCACCGTCCATCTTTTGAAAATCTGATTGCTGGCACTTGCGAGCACTGTGCCATTTTGGCCAAGTGCTGCATCTGGGCGACGAATGAGGGCTACAACTCGATATGTGCCGGGCTTATCAAAGGTTAGTCGGCCGCCGGGCAATAGAGTGGCACCTTTTTTCGGAGAGACAAGATAGTTTATTCCGGGAACAAAAGCCTTGAGCTGATTCGCCAACTCAAGTGGTTCGCCGATCTTGAGCCAGATTTTGTTCACCGAAAATTCCGGTTTAATGGTCGGTGTCTCTGGCGGTACGGGTTTGAGGACGAACACAAAATACAAGCCCCTTTCGCTCGGACTACCGACCACCTGAGAATACCAGCGGCCACCAAAACGATTTTGGGCAGCCGTGGCTCGAGCTCCTGCTAGCTTTGACAACTTTTGCAGTTGGCCTTCCCAGGAACCACTTTTCACGTCTCGCTCAGGAATACGCCTTCCATACGCGTCGACGGCAGGCACTGTTGTGTCTGCTGTTGCCAACCCGGCGACGAATGTGTAGTTGTGGTCAGCTCTTATGCCTGCGCCTTCAATGAGATTGTTCCAACCTCCCCGAAACTGCGGGAGAGGAATGAGAATTACTTTCGCGCCGGAATCAACGGCACTCACCAACTCCTCAGGCAGAGGGGTGAGGTTTGTTTTTGGTAGTTGAGCGAAGGCGCTCAACACCAGGGCGTGTACGACGAAAAGTATCGTCATAAATATGCGATACATTGGGAACTCCTTCCTACGCTCTATTAGCGTAAAAGTTGGTGTGTTAGTGATTTCTTTTTTGCTTTCGCAAGTGTTATCTCTCGGTTATTCCGAGAAGACGAAGGAGAATAGTACGCTAATCTCTGGTATTATGCTTTTCCGTCTTCTCGGAAGATTTTTCTATTTTTTCTTCCTAATGCAATTGTTAAATAACCTTAGACGGAATGTAGTATAATCTACCTATAAAGGTTAACGATTATGGGTTCCGCTTGTAGTTTTCTAGTATCATAAATGGTAGGTGTTGTCAAGGTTTTTCTAATATTTTATGCAACAGAATTCTGAAAAAAGGATTCCGATACTTAACCTCTCTGCTGAAGGCAAAGGTCCAGAATTTTTTCTCGGATTACTTGAAAAAGTCCCACTTGAGCAAACAAAACAACTACGGAGAGAGATGCAGCATCTTGTTATTTCTCTTTTTGCGGAAAGCATGGGGCCTGAGGAGTTAAGGCCTGAGGAGAGGGCCGACGGGGCAAAAATGGCTTGGATTAGTAGATACTCCCCCCATTTTGATGAGGCATTAAATCACCCTGATGTTCAGGATTTGATTCTGCAGAGAAAGCATAAAGAAGCAGCAGAACTTATCCAGACTCTTCTCAACAAAAAAGTTCTACACGGGAATTAACCGTAAATAAATTATGAAAATAAATACACAACCATATAAAGGGGCACGAGACTTTTACCCAGAAGATAAGAGGACGCAGAATTATATTTTTTCGGTGATGAGAAAAGTAGCAGAGAAGTTCGGATACGAGGAGTACGACGCGCCCTTACTTGAAGAAACCGCTCTTTACGCGGCAAAAAGTGGAGAAGAAATTGTGAACGAACAGACTTATTCATTTACTGACCGAGGAGGAAGGGAGGTAAGTATAAGGCCGGAGATGACGCCAACCTTAGCCCGAATGGTGGCACAGAGACGGAAGCAGTTAGTTTACCCCATTAGATGGTACTCAATCCCCAACCTCTGGAGATATGAGAAGCCACAGAGAGGAAGAGTGAGAGAGCATTGGCAACTGAACGTGGATATTTACGGAGCAACAGGAGTATCGGCTGATTTCGAAGTTATTTCTCTTGCAGTAGAGATCATGAAAGGATTTGGAGCCACTAAGGAGATGTTTTATGTTCGAGTAAACAGCAGAAGACTCCTTGACGAGTTTTTTTCGAATATTCTTCAGGCGGACAAGGAGACTGCTCGTCGTTTATCGAAGATAATAGATAAGAAAGAAAAGCTTTCGGAAAAGGAGTTTGTGAGTCTATTAGCAGAGATCTTGCCCAAAGAAGGCCAGAAGAAGACACTTTTGTTTTTGAAGGCAAAGAATGTGAGTGAGGTGAAGAAAATAGATAAACGTTTTCTCGGATCTGAGGCGATAAAAGAACTGGAGGAATTTTTTGGTTTTATTGCCTCCTCTCCCTCGAAAGACTTCGTGGTCTTTGACCCAACAATTGTACGAGGTTTTGACTATTACACCGGGATCGTATTCGAGATATTCGATCTTAGTCCGGAAAATAACAGATCACTTTTTGGAGGAGGCCGGTACGACGATCTACTTTCAATATTCGGAGTAGAGAACCTTTCTGGATTTGGATTCGGAATGGGAGACGTGGCAATCAAGGATTTTCTCACGACGCATAAACTTTTGCCTAGTCTGGATTTTCGGGATGCTGTTTACGTAACAGTCTTTGATTCAGGGACAAGGACATGCTCGAACGGGATTACTGAGAGACTACGAAGAATTGGAATAAAGACTGCTATTGAACTTCAGGATATGCGACTTGATAAGCAACTGAAGTACGCGGATAGAAATAAGTTTCGATACGCGGTTATAGCCGGACCTGAAGAGCAAAAGGAGGGTAAGGCTATAGTGAAGGACCTGAAGACTGGAGAGCAGATGAAGATGAACTTGGGAAAGCTTGAGAGCTATTTGCAATCTTTATTTGTTAGTAGCTAGGATTTCTTGTTTTTTCGCTAAGAATCTTTCGAGGGATTCCACCTCTCTTTTTTTCCATTTTTCTAGCGGAGCGGATTTAAGTTCTTCCAGGGTGAACCATTTTACTTCTTCTGTGTCCTCAAGGGGCTTCGCCTCGCCAGAGTCCCATTTACAGAGGAAAATGAAGTGAACTACATGCGCATTATCAACGCGAGTAAATGAGTTTGAATTTATGAACTCCATCTCGTCTTTCACTTTGATTCCTACTTCTTCTTCAACTTCTTTTTTGAGGTGATTCATTACGGTGTCTGGCCCGTCTTCGTTTTCCATTTTTCCACCAGGAGTGGACCATGTTCCTGGAGCCTGAGGCTCGTTTCTGCCTCTTTTTGCCATTAGGTATTTACCGTCTTTTTCTACCCAGGCGCTTATAAGAACAATATGAAACTGAGCGTTGTCTTTGGTTTGCATGGTAGGAAGGAATGTAGGAGGGTGTTGGTATTTTTATTGTAGCAAATTGCATTTCTATGTTGACAAGTAGTATTTTTCATGTTATTATTTTGGTGCACTTTTCTGGAGGAAATAATGAAGGAACTTTACCTTCGCCTACTCCTCGCGGTCATTACTATTTTTTTATTAGTGACCATTGCGGGACTTTTGTTATTTCATGTGGCGGCCAAAATTCCCGAGCCGTATGAGATGCAAAACATCCCAGAGAGACGGGAGGCGACAAATGGACACTAGAGAGACCCTTACACGAAAACAACGAGGGTCTTTTTATTTTTTTACTCCAAGTTTAACGCGCTCCTCTTCTATTACACTTTCATCAATTCTCTGAAAAAGCGGAGTTAGCTTTTCAATTTTTACTTTTTTCATGAGCGAGGTAAGTGTTTCGTCTATTTTTTTACCTTCCGGCCATATTGATTCCTCTATCCCGAGCATTTTTTTCAATTTTTCTGCCGCGTCTACTAAGAGGGGCTGCATGGTTATGAAGAGCGCGAGCGTAAGGTAGAGTGCGTTTGTCATTACTTCATGGAATCTATTTTCATTTTTTTTCTTTAGCGCCCAGGGCTCTTCAGACGCGATATACTTGTTTCCATAGTCACTTAGATGAAGTAGGTGCTCGAGACACTTTTTGAATTCACAGGATTCGAGCGAGTCTCTCATGTTAGTAATTTTTTCTTCTACAATCTTTTTTATTTCTGATGAGACCTTGGTCTTTTCCAGACCCTCGCAGAGGGTAAGGACTCTATTTATAAAGTTGCCAAGGTTTCCGATAAGGACGCCGTTATTTGTCTTCACGAAATCTTCCCAACTAAAGTTCGCGTCAGTATTCTCTGGCATGATCGAGGTAAGGTAAAAGCGGACTGGGTCGCGACCGTATTTTTCTACGATATATCTTGAATCCACGATCACTCCCCTACTTTTCGAAAACTTTTGGTTTTCGAGATTCAGAAATTGATTGATCGCGGGAAAGTCGGGGAGGTTTATCTTTGCATCATACGAGTGAAGCTCGCCTGGTAAAAAAAGGGTGTGAAAAACAAGGTTGTCTTTTCCCACGAAGTAGTATTGCTTAGCGTCTTTGTTGTACCAGAAGTCCTTATAGTCTTTGTTTTCTTTTTTCGCCCATTCGATTGTGGCAGAGAGATACCCTAGGACTGCCTCAAACCAGACATAGATTCTTTTATTTTCCGCGCCTTCGATCTGGAGATCCTCTGGAAGTCTATCTATCGGAATCTCTACCCCCCAGTCGAGGTCGCGGGTAATGGCCCGGGGCTTCAGGCCTTTTTTGAGCCAGCCGTTTGTTTCTTCTCTTACCCAGGGCTTCCATAAATGGCTTTTCTGCGCAATGTATTTTTCCAAAAACGGCTGAAGTTTTGGCCAGTCTACAAAATAATGTTCGGTTTTTTTGAGGGAGACTGGGGAGTTCGTCATTTTGCTTTTTGGATTTTTTAACTCTCCTTGATTCAGGAGCGTGCCACACTTGTCGCACTGGTCGGAACGAGCTTCAGTAAAGCCGCAGTTGGGACATGTCCCTTCGACGTACCTATCAGGGAGAAAGCGTGACTCTGATTCCGAATAGTACTGTTCGCTTGTGTCTTTTGTGATGTAGCCACTTTCCGCCATCTTCACGAAGACATCTTGAGCGACAGCTTTATGATTCTCGGTATCTGTCTTCGTAAAAAGGTCAAAACTGATGCCGACTATTTTGAATAGTTCGAGATTTTTCTCATGATACTCACGAACGATATCTTTTGGAGCAAGACCTCTTTTATCTGCCTCAATGGTAGTCGGGGTACCAAAACAGTCTGAGCCGGAGACCATCGCAACATCGTTCCCGAGAAGACGGTGAAACCGGGCAGAGATGTCCGCAGGAAAGAGATAGCCTGCTAAATGGCCAATGTGAAGGTCGCCGTTTACATAAGGCCAGGCAACCGCGATAAGAATTTTTTTCATATAACTAGTGGTAGCCTCACTATACAGAATGAATTAGAGTTCTGCTAGGAGGGGTGTAAAAAAGAATAATCTGACTTATTCCTTGGGAGGTTCTTTTGGTTCCGCGAGATAAGAGTCTGTGAGCGCGATATTCCCTACCCTTCCTTTTTTCGGACAATCAAGAAGGGCCTTTGCTCCGATTGGGAGCGTAAGACTTGGCACTTCGTGCCCAATGTCTACATTATAGAGAATTGGGAAGTTGTAGCCATTTGTGGCTTCAATAATTACGTCTTCAAGAGTCGGTGGCTTTTCAAGATCACCCCAGGCGCTTCCATCTTCTTCAATTGATTGAAGACGAGTTACTTTTCCGACCACCATTCCTTCGATCTTTTTGAAAACTTTGGCGACCCGCAGTCTCCAGAGGAAGTTATCTATTCCTTCCACAGTTTCGTTATCCTCTTCCCAGAAAAGGATTTTTCCTTCCCACTTGGGTTCGTAGGGAGTGCCCATGAGGCTGAGGAGAACGCTTAGATTTCCTCCTAGGAATTCCCCCTCTACTCTTCCTTCTCGAAGGACTTTCCACTCCGTGTAGGTATCAAGGTTTTCTGTTTTTCCGTGCACAACGGCGTTCTCTAGCATTTTCAGGCTGTATTTTCCGCCTTTGGTCGCGAGATCTAGATCTTCAACGTTTGGGCCATGAAAAGTTATGAGTCCGGTTTTTTCGTGGATGGTGTTCAATAAAATTGTAATGTCGGAAAAGCCAACAAATACTTTTGGATTCTTTTGAATAGTGCGCCAATCAATGTCTGGTAAAAGTTGAATGGCTGAATAACCTCCGCTCGCGCAAAAGATGGCTCTAACCTCATCGTCCAAAAACATTGCTTTCAGATCATGGAGTCTGTCTGATTTTCTTCCTGCCTGGTAGTTTGCGTGAACCTCAAGAGCCTTTGGAGCGAGTCTGGGTTTCAAGCCGATAGACTCTAACGCCTTCATGCCTCTGGTAAGGTCTCTTTTCGAGAAGACTGGGCCGGAGGGTGAGACGATTCCTACTACGTCTCCTTCTGTAAGTTTTATGGGTTTTTGGGTGTTCATAGAGGGGTTCTAAGCCTTCGCTTTCTACCAGAACTACCCTTTCAGAGTCAACTCTTGACCTTGATCAGGCTCATTTTGACTCGGGTTTTATAGAGGCGCATATATAACGCAGGAAACCCTGCTTAGGACTTCCCGGCTCGCGCCAGGTGGGTGCCCGCAGCGATAAGATCTTGGACGAACCAGCAACTTACCGCGATATAGAGCTCCCTTTTGATCATTATGATCCGGAATCCAAGGCAGGATTTCGTATGTATTATAACACTTTGCGGTTATAAAAACATGATACTGCCAGGTGAGTAGCAGTATCATTTTTTTTGTAATCAAAGCTACGAAGATGGTTAGAACATGATGTCGTCCTCTGCTCTCTTGTATTCATGAATATCTTCTTTATCGAACCAGAATTCAATTTCATGGCTTGACTCATCTGAGTTTTCCGAAGCATGAACAATGTTGTGGACCCCACGCTTTTCACTGTTTGCTAGCGCTGGTGAGTCTACTGAGTAGTCTCCTCTGATCGTGCCCATTTCCGCTAGGAAGGGCAGGGTATTGCCGCATAACTTTCGAACCATGTCTACCGCATGAATACCTTGGATAACCATTCGTACCATTGGACCAGAGATCATATACTCCACAAGCCACCCGCGCACCATCTTCCCAATTTCTGATGGGTCACTTGTACCAAGTTCTTTTATCGGATCCATTCCGTACTTTTCATAGGTACCAAGGGTTTTCGTGCCGAGGCGAGTGATCCAGGTTTGTTCTTTCGGGTAGTGGTCGTTGATCTGCTCCTTTGTTGCTTTGAACATGTGGAGGGCGATTACTTTTAGTCCACGCTGCTCAATCCGACGGATAACCTCTCCGACTAGTCCGCGCTTTACTCCGTCTGGCTTAACTATCACTACTGTTTTTTCTTCTTTGAATTTTTGTCCTTTTGTCATATATTTTTTCGACTATTTTTTATATCTTTTACGCTTATATGCAGGTCATCCAGTTGTCTTTTATCAACTTCACTCGGAGCTTCCATTACTGAGGTAACTCCAGTTGAGGAGACGGGGAAGGCTATCACTTCCCTGATGTTCGGCTCATTCGCAAGGATCATAACTAAGCGGTCGATCCCGGGAGCCATACCCGCGTGGGGAGGAGCGCCATACTCGTAGGCGTTTATGAGGTGACCAAATCTTGTTTCTACTTGTTCCTTCGTTAATCCCATAATTTCAAAGACCTTCCTCTGAACATTTGGGTCTGAGATGCGAACACCGCCTGAGGCAATCTCATAGCCATTACAGACTAGGTCATATTGCTGCGCTCTTAATTCTCCTAGACTTTCCCCTTTCAATAACTTATCAACATGCTCTTTTTTGGGGGCAGAAAAAGGATTGTGAGCAAAGGTCCATTTTTTTGTTTCCTCATCCTTTTCAAGGAGCGGAAAGTCTACGACCCAGGCAAAGGCAAGCGTATTTTCCTCATTTTTATCTTCTCGCAAGTCGAACTTATCTGCTCCAAATTGTTTCATAGCCTCTTCGTGGGTAAAAACTGGAAAGGGTTTTTTCGAAATTTTTTTACCTAAGGACTCTGTGATGGATATCATCATACCTTCTACCAAATCCCTTACGTCTTTTTCTGTTACATAGGCCATTTCGAGGTCAATTTGGGTGTGTTCAAATTGCCTGTCGCCTCGAAGATCCTCATCTCGAAACGCGTGGGCTATCTGGTAATACCTTTCAAATCCCGCAATCATCAATAGCTGCTTATACTGTTGTGGCGCTTGGGGCAAGGCGTAGAACTTCCCAGGATGAAATCTGGATGGCACGAGAAAATCCCTCGCTCCTTCAGGAGATGACTTTGTGAGAGTGGGGGTTTCGATTTCTACGAAGTCGTTTTTATTCAGATACTCCCTCACGAGAGTTATAACCCTGTGCCGCAATCTCATGTTTTTCTGCATGCGATCCCTTCTCAGGTCAAGATAGCGATACTTCATTCTTATTTCTTCGTTTATGTCTTCACCCTCCGATTCAATTTCAAAGGGGGGTGTTTTTGCCTCACTTATTATTTCAAGATTTTTTGCCGCTATTTCAAACTCTCCGTTTCTCAGTTTGGGGTTCTCCATGCCTTTTGGCCTTCGATTCACTACACCTTTCACGGTGATCACCCATTCGGCTCGAAGGGCATTTGCTCTCTCGTGGAGTTCTTTTTCACTCGGCAGAAAGACAATTTGAGCCCTGCCGCTCCTGTCTCTAAGGTCGATGAAAATAAGCTTGCCATGATCGCGTCTTACGGCAACGGATCCCATCAGTTCGATCTCTTTGCCTTCGTGCTCAGTAATATCTTTTGCGAGTGTGCGCATAATTGGTTCCTATTCTATAGTATTTTCTGAAAAAATACTAATACTCTTTCCGTTACTTGTTATCTCAATTGTGCCGTTCGTGTCTGTTCGGAATACTTTTGATTGTACACTTTTGAGACGGGTGAGCACATCTTCGGTGGGGTGACCGTAGTTATTTTTTCCAACGGTAATGACCGAAATCTCTGGCCTTATCGTCTCCAGAAGGTCCCTACCTGTTGAAAACCTTGACCCGTGGTGACCTACTTTCAGGACGTTAACATCACGGACGTTTTTAATAAATTCGTTTTCTGCTTCAAACCCGCTATCGCCTGTAAAGAGGGCAAGAATACCGCTGCTCTCTAACTCTGTGACAAGAGAAGTTTCATTTACTGGAGCATCAGTGAGGAGTCTTTTTGTTGGGGAGATTACTCTCAGTTTACTGCCAATGAATTCAATTGTGTCACCCGCTCCGAGTGTCACGTGAGGAATTTTTTTCTTTTCCACTACTTTAATGAGTTCCTGAAATTCTTTGCTTTCTTTTATTTTTCCTGTTGAAAGGAGCCCCCCTACCTCATATCTTTCCAGAACTTCAATTATTCCGCCATAATGATCCAGTTCGGGATGAGTCATTATCACGAGGTCAATGTACCTCTGGAGTAATGGAAGGGTTTTTTCTAACTCCGAGGTTGCCTTGCCGTTTGCCGGACCGCCATCGATAAGAATATTTGCGTTTCCGGGGAGGGTGATAAGGGAGCTGTCGCCTTGACCCACGTTCAGAAAATAGATAT
>CAZGST010000009.1:1885-5041 GCA_964528655.1 uncultured Candidatus Saccharibacteria bacterium | reverse complement strand
GAATTTTTGGAAAGAATTACTTTCCAAACAAGGATGTTGCCGAGGATGAGAATGATGAGGAATGGGATTTTGTATTTCATACTATTTATTTCTTTTATTTATCCAGACAATGAGCGCGAGAAGGGAGGTGTAATAGAGAAGTCCAGTCAGCATACTTATTGGAAAGGTTGTGGTGATGGTTAACTTAGCAAAGAGACGGATAATCCCCTCTTCAACAAAAAGAGGAATGTAAACGAGGAATGCTCCAATTGCTGCGAGGCTCATGGAGAAAAATGAGAGGCCCCCAATTATGAACCCGAGCGCCATAGTGAGTGGAATGAGTTCGAGAATCATAATGTTCGCGAGAATAGAGGTTACAGATACACTTCCAAAGTAATTGATAAGGAGCGGAATTACCGCAAGTTGGGCGCTTGTGGTTGTAAGGAGATTTTCTTTCCAGGATAGAAAACTTTCTTTTGTGTTCAGCTTCAGAATTTTTTCTAGTACAGGCTTTATGTAAATAATTCCAAGAAGGGCTAGAAAAGAGAGTTGAAAGCCGATATCAAACACAAGCACGCTCGGATTCAAGAGCGTCATAAAAAGCGCGGCGCAGACGATCGCGTTACCTATTTTATAGTCTCTCCCCGACTCTTTTCCAAGGAGGAGAATAAGGCCCATTATAGCGGCACGAACAACTGATGCTTCTCCTCCTGTCATTACTACGAAACCGATTATTATCAGGGCTGTAATTACGGAGGCGAACTGTCTTTTCATAAAAAAGGTCAGGGTTCCCAGTATCACACAAACAAGAATTGTGATGTTATACCCGGAGAGAGCTACAA
The DNA here is from genome assembly GCA_964528655.1 of uncultured Candidatus Saccharibacteria bacterium. Lineage (GTDB taxonomy): Bacteria > Patescibacteriota > Minisyncoccia > UBA6257 > GWB1-50-10 > CAZGST01. Next base: position 4,220 of record CAZGST010000009.1, on the reverse strand, counting down.
TGTGTGTTGTGCCGCTTTTTCTCATGCTGTCTTTCAGATCTTCACCAAACTCACTTCTTTCTCCCAAGGTTATACCACTCAAGAGAGCGGACTTTGTGCGCGGGAGAAGAGTCTGAAAAGTATTGATGGTGTGGTTTTTTATTTTGAAGAGATTTTTTTTCAGCGAATTTCCGTTATCTTCACTTATTTTTTCGATTATGGGAAAGCGCATAACTTGCGTTATTCCTTTGACCGAAAGATAGTTTTCGTAGCTTTCTGTGTATGGATCTTCAAGGACTCCTTCTATTTTTATCTCATCTCCGTATGTAAACTCGGGATACCTATCCACAGAGATAAGAATTGAGCTGCTGGATAATTTTTCTTTTACAATGAGTTCTTGAATGCCGGCTTTGGGGAGAGGGTTATTTTCTACAATTCCTTGGAGTATTACACTACCTTTTGATTCTATTCTTTGTGATAGGATTTTTTCCGTGTACGAGGCGCCGTAGAGAGCGCCTAGGATTATGAAGACAGAGAGGACTAGGGTAAGCCAGATGTTCTTTCGGGGAGAGTAGATCTGAAAAACCAGGAAAACTCCGGCTATTCCTAGATTTATAATAAAGGCTTCGAAAGTGGTTAATTCGAAGCTCTGTAGAGCTACACCGAGAAGGAAGAAGATACTTCCTATGAAAAAGATTTTGTGTGGTGGCATTTATGTGATGCCACTTTATAGAGATCCGGTCAGGTTTTCAAGTATTTTTCTATATTCTCTTTGTGCTTCGCATATGTATCGGAACAGTAGATTTTTCCGTTTCCATCGTGTAGGTAGTAGAAGCAGTTCGTTTTTTCTGGGTTAAGGACTGCGTCTATAGCGTCCAACCCTGGGTTTGCAATCGGGGTGGGTGGAAGTCCTTTGTACCTGTACGTATTGAAAGGGGAAAACATTTTTTTATCTTCAGGAGTTACTCTTCCCCACCAGGTATCCCCCACCTTACCTTTCGCGTACTGAAGGGTTGCGTCAATGTCTAACTTCATGCCTAAGAGAAGCCTATTCCAGATAATTCCGGCGATGAGTGGCATATCCTCTTTTCCCGCGGCTTCACGTTCCACTAACGAGGCGATTTTCAGAGCTGTGAATGGTTTTGTGTTGTCTTTCAGAAATGCTTCGTAGTAGGGATTGAATTTTTCGTTGAACTTATCAATGATTCGCTTCGCGATCTCAAGTCCGTTTTCATCAACTGGGAGAAGGTGCGTATCAGGAAGATACACCCCTTCGAGATATTCTTTTCCTAGGGTCTCGTGCGCGTTCAGAAACTCGGTTTTTTTTGTCTCGTCCCAGTGAAGTTCGTTAGACAGAATTTCTGCAACTTGTTCTTTCCTAACACCCGGTTTTATTGTTACCCAACGCATATAGGCAGGACTTGAAAATACTTTCGCGATCTGCCAGGCATTCATGCCTTTTTCGATTTTGTAGGCGCCTGAAGGGATACCCTTCAGACCGTTTCGGAAAAAGGAAAGGACGTTGAAGGTGAAGGTGTTCTTTATGAGATTTTGATCTTTCAGTTTCTCAATGCTTTCAAAACGAGACTCGTCTTTGTCGATAATAAAACGTTGAAATTCAACTTCTTCTGCTTTCAGAGTCCCTCTCGTCACTAACAAAAGCGTAATCACGAGTACTGAGATTATTATTGTTCTCATTACAGATACTTTTTGATGTTCTGCCTGTGTTCCGCGAATGTTTCCGCGCAGTGGATACGTCCACTATAGTCGTGGATAAAATAGAGGCAGTCTGTAGTTTCAGGAAATACTGCGGCATCAATTGCTTCTATTCCTGGGTTTGAGATTGGGTGAGGCGGAAGTCCTTTGTAGAGATAGGTGTTGTAGGGAGAGTCTATGTTTTTGTCTTCGGGGACTATGGGAGTCCACCAGCCTTTCTCTGTTTTCCCCCTAGCATACTGCACAGTTGAATCTACTTCGAGTTTCATGTTTCTTTTCAAACGATTCCAGATTACACCTGATACAAGTGCCATGTCCTCTCTTCCCGCGGCCTCGCGCTGGATAATAGAGGCTATGACAAGGGCGGTATTTGTAGTTGTGCCCTGACTTCTTAGGGTTTCACGGTACGCGTTCATCACATTTCTGTATTCTTTTACTAGGCGCTTCGCGACATCAACTCCATTTTCGTCTGATGGAAGCAGATGAATATCAGGAAGGTAGATGCCTTCTTTCATGTCTTCCTCAAGGGACGCAGAAGCATTTATGAACTCCTCTTTTCTTTTTTCGTCCCACTCGAGTTCTTTTGCTATAATGTCTGCGATCTCTTCTTTGCGTAAACCTTCGGGGACGAAGATCCACT
>CAZGST010000009.1:0-1875 GCA_964528655.1 uncultured Candidatus Saccharibacteria bacterium | reverse complement strand
GTTTTTTCAGAGCTTCCGCTACTTCGAATAGGTTCATGTCTTTTTTCAGATTGTAGGCGCCTGGGAGCACGTCTTCGAAGCCTGTTTTGATGCCGAAAAGCAGAAGGAAGGCGAGCTTGTCTTCGATGTAGCCTCTTTCTTCTAGTTCTTTGCGAATTTCTTTTTGTTTGGAGTCTTTTTTTACGACAAAGGGAGTGTCTTCCGCATTTACCTCGACATTACCTCCAGGAGTCGCGAGTCCATAAATCGTGAGGGCGCAGACGATAACAATCACAAATCTGATCGTGAAATTTTCCCGGAGAAAGCGTTTTGCTTTTCGGTAGGTTTTTTTCTTGATGCGGAATTTCATCTTATGTTAATTATACGATACTGCGGATTGAATTATCGTATGATTCCGCCTAAGAGAAGTTCTCCTTTCTTTCCGTAGACCACGGTTGACTGTCCAGGGGCGATAAAGCGCTGGGGTGTGAGGAAGCTGAGTTTGTAATTTTTTCTATTTACTTTTTTGACTTTGACTGGAAAGAGAGGCTGGCGATAGCGAACTCGGGCAAAAAGTGGGCTTTCAGGGGGAAAAGTATCAGACGAGATGTTGTTTACTTCTGTTAGCGTTACTTCCCTTTCGTACAGGGCAGGGTTTTTATCACCTTCGGCTGCTACGATAGTATTTGTGTTAACATTTTTCGATACTACATAATGCGGAGGCGTATTATGTAGGTTTTTTGTTTTCAGGTTTTTATTTTTTTCTTCTAGACGAAGTCCATGACGCTGACCGATGGTGTAAAAATACGCACCTTCGTGTTCACCAAGATAGTTTCCATTGGTATCTATCACCTTTCCTTTTTTCTCTTTGAGACGTGTTTTCAGAAAATCAGTCATAGAGATGTCCCCTAAAAAGCAGATTCCTTGAGAGTCTTTTTTATCTGCTGTAGGAAGCTTTGCCCTCTCAGCAATTGCTCTAACTTCTCGTTTATGAAGATTTCCAATTGGAAAAAGACAATATTTCAGTTCGGATTGGGTTAAGGGCCAGAGAAAGTATGACTGATCTTTGTTTTTGTCTTTAGCTTCATGCAGGTGATAGGTTTTTTCTCCTCTACTTCCGGTTTCTATTTTTTTTACGTAATGGCCAGTTGCAATATAATCGGCACCGAGAGAGAGTGATTTTTTGAGGAAGAGACCGAACTTGATTTCGCGATTGCACATGACATCTGGGTTTGGAGTAATTCCTGATTTGTAGCCTTCTACCATGTACTCTACGACTCTTTTTTTATATTCACTTTCAAAGTCAAAAATGTAGAAAGGGATGTTTATTTTCTCAGCAACTCGACGAGCGTCTTCGGCATCACGCTCGGAACATCCGTCGAGGTTATAGCAGCGCATGTAGATGCCAGTTACGTTATATCCTTTGTTTTTCAGGAGGAGTGCAGAGACGGATGAGTCTACACCTCCAGACATGGCGACGAAGACCTTTCTTTTAAGAGGGGTATTTGATTGTTTGTGTTTATTCCAGATTCCGGCCATATTCGTTTCGTTCACCGGGCCCAGGGTAGCCCCAGCATTAAAAGTACCGGGAATGTCAGTTTTGTCCATTTCCCGTTCGTGAACCTTATTCGGCAGAGGGATGGTGGCAAAAATCTTGACGCTCTCGCCATGAGCTTCTCTCTCGGTCTATCTGACTTTGGCAAATTTTTTATTTTCATACGTTATTTTCAAGAAGCCACTCCCATAACGGCTTAAACTGTATCACGCTCCCATCTTTTTTTACTTCTCGTTTTTCGTCCCAAGTAAGCACAGTCAACTTTTTCACTTTCAACTCATTGCTTGCTTCAAATAATGCTCTTGTTTCCCTCTGCTCAACATCGGGATTTGTCAGGTCAT
>CAZGST010000008.1:17523-22167 GCA_964528655.1 uncultured Candidatus Saccharibacteria bacterium | reverse complement strand
GTTTCTGTTCCGTTCTTGCGATCGTATTTTCGAAAAACTGAGGAGAGCGCGAGTTCTCATGCTCGAATTAGTGGTAATGTGGTCGACGTACTTTCCAACATACCCCTTGTCAGTTCTTTTGGAGGAGTCCCTTATGAACGTTATTTTCATGGAGAGATTATGAAGTCCTTTATTTCTATCGATCGGAGAGCTCGTTGGACTGAGGTTTATAACAAGATGCAACAGGGACTGAGTGTATTCTTTTTATTTGTTTCTCTTGTTTCGGTGAGCATCTTTCTTTTTATCCGCGGGGAGCTTGTGGTGTCCGACTTCGTTGTTGTTGCGGGAGTATTACCGTCTCTTACGGGTATTGTTTGGAATTTTGGAGGTCTGGCGGTGGATGCCATTCGTCGTTTTGGAGAGATAAGCGATGCCACACATCACTTACGAATGGAACAGGCGGAACTCCTCTACGGGAGTGTGGCGGGTGTTCCTTCGAAACGGAACGTTGTGTTTTTGGGTGTGAGTTTTCGGTATCCGGGAACTGGCAGGTCTGTGTTTGATAAGTTTTCTTTGGAGATAAGAGAGGGGGAACGTGTGGGGATAGTTGGTAAGTCAGGAGTTGGAAAGAGTACGCTCGTGAAGCTTTTACTCAGGCACTATAGTCCAAAGAGCGGGCGGATATTGGTGGGGGGAGTACCCATCGAAGATTTTACAGTAGAAATTTTTTCGAGACTTATTGGGTATGTGCCGCAGGATACGAGCTTGTTTCATAGGACGTTGTTTCAAAATATTCAGTATGCAAAGCCGGACGCAACTAAGGAAGAGGTGTTAAGGGCAAGTAAACAAGCTCATGCAGATGATTTTATTCGGGAGTTGCCACAGGGGTATGAGACCATGGTTGGAGAGAGGGGGGTGAAGCTTTCAGGAGGGCAGAGACAGAGAGTAGCTGTTGCGAGAGCGATAGTCAAGAATGCTCCTATTCTGGTACTTGATGAGGCAACAAGCGCGCTGGATAGTGAAAGTGAGGAAGTTGTGCAGAAAGCATTGTACGAGTTATTTCAGAAGAGAACTGTTATTGCTATTGCACACCGGTTGTCTACCTTGCGGGCGATGGATAGGATTTTGGTGATGGAAGAGGGGAGCGTAGTTGAGAGCGGGAATCCGAAGGAGCTTTTGGAAAAAGAGGGTGGTGTGTTCAGACGAATGTGGGAACAGCAGAAGGCTGGGTTTGTGTAGATGATGTAGCTGTGTCAGGTATTGACGTAACCTATCTATTTGGTATACTTTGGATATATGAAGACAATGATCAATATAAAGACGGAAAGTAAGGTAAAGGAGAATGCTCAAAAAGTGGCTGAGGAACTTGGTATTCCACTGGGTACAGTTATTAACGCTTTTTTGAGACAATTCATTCGTTCTCGGGAAGTGTATCTTTCGGATATACCAAAAATGACTCTTCGTTTGGAAGAATTTGTTGCGGAGGCGAGAAAAGATTATAAGGCAAAGAAAAATATTTCTCCTATTTTTTCTTCGGCCAAGGATGCCGGACGTTATCTTGATTCTTTGTAATTTTCTGCATGAAAATTCTTTTTCACAAGAAGTTTTTAAAACACTACAAAAAACTTCGGGTGAATGAGCAGAGAGTTTTTAAGGAACGGCTAAGACTATTTGAAGAAGATCCATACGACCCTGTACTAAACACCCACGCGCTTCAGGGAGGCTATAAGGGATATCAGAGCATGAATGTGACTGGTCAACTAAGGGCTGTTTTTGAGTTTGTTGGCAGGGATAAAGACACAGTCTTTTTTATTGACATAGACTCGCACAATAACCTTTATTTATAGGTTTCAAAACGTGTTATCTGTTTTTGCTAGACCAGGGGAAAGGGAGTGTTGTGTTTTTTTGTTACTTGGGAACCACGTTTATAAGTAAGGGGAGTTGGATTTGGTACTGGTTGAAGGGTATACTTTAGAGTAATGAAAATAGAGATTCAAGGGAATGGAATAGAGCTTACAGAGGCATTGAAGGAGTATGTGAGAATGAGGATTGGTTCGCTTCAGAGACTACTTCAAAGTTATGAGTTGTCTGGAGAGAGGTGTGTGTTTGTAGAGCTTTCGAGACAGACCGGACATAAAAAAGGAGAGGGGGTTTTCTACGCAGAAGCAATGGTTGAGTTGCCTTTGAAAAAGGTTGTAAGAGCAGAGAGAACTGGTTCGGACTTGCATGCTGTAATTGATAAGGTAAAGGATGTGATGAAGATGGAGCTTACGAAATATAAGGAGCTTCAAGGGGAGGAGAGTGTAAGGAGTAGCCGAGGTGTGAGGTTGAAGAATTGATTTATATGAATTCGGAGGATTGTATTTTTTGTAAAATCGTAAAAGGTGAGGCGCCGTGTCATAAGATCTGGGAGGATGAGAAACATTTGGCGTTTTTGAGTATATTTCCGAGTACTGAAGCGTTTTCGGTAGTGGCTGTAAAAGAGCATTTTTCTAGTTACGCGTTTGATGCGAGCGATGAGGTGTACTTTGGATTAGCTCGTGCAGCGCGGAGTGTAGGAAGACTACTTGATAAGTCTTTACCTGACGTGGGAAGAACCGGACTTATTATGGAGGGAATGGGAGTCAATCATTTGCATGCGAAATTATTTCCTATGCATGGAGTTTCAAAGACAGGAGAGTGGATAAAGTACGAACCAAAAGTAGATAAGTACTTTGACAGATATGAGGGGTATATTTCAACCCATGGTGGAAAAAGGGTGGATGATACTATTCTGGCTAATCTTGCAGAAAAGATCAGGAATGTGGAGTAGAAGGTTCTTGGTGCTTGCATGATTTTTTGTTCGTGGTACCTTGTAAGGGTAAAAGGCGATGATGCTGATGACACAGCTGAGCCAAGGGAAGAAAGCCCAGGTTGGATGATTAGAACCCTTCGGGAGATGCCCGTTATAGCACAAACCGTTAAAACGGTATGAGATTTCAGCGAAAGTTGAATAAAAAGTAAGGTGGCACCGCGATTAGATCGCCCTTACAAGTAGATCAGTGTTTCACACTGGTAGACTTGTAAGGGTGTTTTATTTTATGGAGAGAATTTTTATTGAAAAATTGAAGGAAAGAGTTGGACAGCGTGTAAAGATCGCTGGTTTTGTGCACGCTAGTCGAAATCAAGGGGGAATACATTTTTTGATTATTCGTGATATTACGGGCATTATTCAAGTTGTTGTTACACAGACTTCTAAGTTATTAACTATTTCCGAGGCGTTGAGTTTAGAGTCTGTTGTTCAGATTGGTGGATTTGTTAAAGAGACGCAGCAGGCGCCGGGGGGAGTTGAGCTAGAAGCGGAGACTATCGTAGTTCTTTCTCATGCTGATTCCAAACTTCCTATTCCTGTGGTTCGAAAGAGTGGAGAGGAGGTGGATTTACAGAAACGGTTAGACTCGCGATGGCTGGACTTAAGGAGTCCGGAGAAGGCGCTTATTTTTAAGGTGTGGACACTTGTTGAGCACGCTTTTCGAGAATATTGGACAGGGAATGGGTATATCGAGATTCATTCTCCTAAGTTCATGAGTACACCGAGTGAGTCAGGGGCAGAGCTTTTTGAGGTTCAGTATTTTGATAGAAAGGCGTATCTTGCTCAATCTCCGCAATTTTATAAGCAGATGGCTATGGCTTCCGGTTTTGAACGGGTTTTTGAGGTTGGACCAGTTTTTCGCGCTAACCCTTCATTTACTTCTCGCCATGATACGGAGTTTACTGGGTATGATATAGAGATTTCATATATTGAGTCCCATCAAGAAGTCATCATTGAAGAACAACGTGTCATTTGCTACGTGCTTCAGAAAGTGAAGGAGAAATTTGGGGAAGATATAGTGAAGTTTTATGGGAGGGATTTGGTTGTGCCAAAATTACCTTTTCCTCAGGTGACTATGAAGTATGCAAAAGAAATACTTAAGGAATTGAATGTTACGAGCCAGAAGGAAGGTGATTTAAGTCCTGAAGAGGAGAGACAGCTTTCGGTTCATATAAAGGAAAAGGAAGGGCATGAATTTGTATTTGTCACGGACTATCCAATTGATGTGCGACCTTTTTATCATATGAGATTAGGTGATGACCCGAAACTTACGAAGAGTTTTGATTTGTTGTGGAATGGTTTGGAGATTACTACTGGCGCACAGAGAGAGCATCGGTACGATGTATTGGTGTCTCAGGCTCGGGAAAAAGGCGTACGGATAGAACCAATTCAGTTTTACTTGGATTTTTTTAAGTATGGCTGTCCTCCTCATGGTGGGTTTGGTTTTGGTCCATCACGAATGCTTATGAAGATTTTTGGATTGAGTAATGTTCGTGAGGTTACCTATCTATATCGTGGGGTAAATAGATTGACTCCATAATTGGGATCTTTGAGTATGTGTGTTTTTGTATAATAAAGAGTATGAAGTATTTATTAACAGTCTTGTTGTTTTTGTCGATGGTTGGTAGTGCGTCCGCGCAGACAGGAGCAGATATAAGGGAGGGAATAAGGGAAGCTCAGAAAAACATATTAGATGGGGTCGAGGAGTCTCTTCGAGACGCGAGTAGGGCACGAAAGGATTTACGAGAGGATACACGAGAAGAGATAAAGGATGTTCGAGAGGATATTGAGGAACAGATTGGGGACGTAACTGC
>CAZGST010000008.1:10980-17513 GCA_964528655.1 uncultured Candidatus Saccharibacteria bacterium | reverse complement strand
GAAGGGGTTCGCGCTAAGCGTGAAGTCATGAGGAATGAGATCATCGATCTCAGAAATTTGGGAATGAAGAATGATGATTTACAGATGAAGATTGAGGAGAGGAGAGATGCGTTTGAGACTGAGATAAGGACGAGGAGAGAGGCATTGAAGCTTTCGGTAGAAGAGAAGAGGGAAGAGTTAAAGAATCGAATAGAAGAGCAGAGGAATTTACTCAAGGAGAAATTGCAGTTAATAAAAGACGAGAGGAAGCAGCAGATTGTGGAGAGAGTTCATGATGGACTGAATGCTTTGAACGAGAGATTGACTGATAAGTTTTTGGAGTCGCTTGAGCAACTTGATAAGGTAGTTCTGAATATTTCTTCGCGTGCAGATAAGGCCGAGGCGCGGGGAGAGGATGTAGCGCCTGTGAGGACTGCGATTGATGCTGCGGAAAACTCAATAGCTGAGGCGAGGCTCGCAGTACAGGCTCAGGCTGGAGTTGGTTATTCAATTGACGTGACTGACGAGGAGACGCTTAGGGAGACGGTGCGTGAGGCAAGAGATAGATTCAGGAATGATATAGGTGAAGTTCGCGAAAAACTGAAGAGCGCAAGAGAGAAGGTGCATGATGCCGCGAATATTTTGGCACTAGTTAACAATGTTGATGATGACGATGACTCGGATGACGATTCATTTACTTCTTCAACTACAAGCACAATTAGTAATTAACAAATTTATGAGTGGAAAAACATTAACAGTTATTATAGCCATTATAGTTGTGGTGGTTCTTGGTTTTCTTTGGAAGTCGGGATTACAGGCTCCTTCGGGGCCGGAGACCGTAGAGTCCGATCAGGTTGATTTTTCGTCTGATACTTCAGCTTCGATTTTGGACCAGGTACAGGGCATGGAAGCGGATGTAGACGTTGATGCGGAGTTGCAAGGTATTGATACTGAGTTGGAGGGCTTGTAAATGGAAGATGAAGGAGGGAAAAGGGGCAAGGTTGCCTCTTTTTTTCGTGGGCGTGATTTTATTTTGGGAATCCGGTACCATATAGATAGACCTTCAATATGCCTCGTTTTATTTTCCTGCTTGGATCATTGGGGGGTACCTCCTATAAGGTTGGGGTAGCTTTACTCTGAAGCGTAAAAACGATGAGATAATTAACAAGGTGAAAAACCTTCGTTTCTAATGTTCGTCGGTGCGTATGGATTTGTTAAAGCTTGCTTACGGGGAGAGTTTTTTATTTTGTTAACGCATATATGAGTACAGTATTTTTTACAGGGAAGGGAGATGACGGTGTTTCTAAGGTGGGAAAAATTGAAAAGAAGAAGAGTGATGCTTTGTTTTGTGCTTTGGGGGGACTGGATGAGTTGAATTCATGGATTGGTCTTTGCGCAGTGGAGGCGAAGAGGGTATTTGATGAGAGTGAAAGAGAGAGGGGGGTGGATAATTTGATTGATGTGCATAGGGAACTCAGAGAATTTCAGGAGGGACTTTTTGTTTCTCAAGCTGAGGTGGCGGCTATTGGATTTGGGACCTTGATTGAAAATTTGAAGATAAAGGTTGGGGAGGAAAGGACTAAAGACCTTGAGAGAGTAATAGGGATTGTTTCGGAAAATATTCCGGAGATAAAAAAATTTATTATTCCAGGGGGGAGCGAGCTTGCTGGTAGACTGGATGTAGCTCGGACTATTGTACGGAGAGTTGAGAGAGATATTGTGAAGGCCATGCAGGATCTCTCTGTAAGGCCGGAGTTTTTGAAATTTATTAATAGATCTTCAACTTTTTTATTCGCGCTTTCGAGGTACGTGAATTTCAGGCTTGGGGTGAAGGAGGAGAATCCGAGGTATTAGGGTGGTTAGGTTATTTTTCCCATTGATTATTTATTTTGGGTCAGTATAATTAATTTTATGTTTGTGAGGAATACGAATATTTGGTTTTCGATTACGACTTCTCCAGAGAAGAAGTCCGAGCTATGCGCGCGCCTTCAGAAGGGAGGACCTAGCGGGGAATGAGAAAGTTTGAAACAAAAGACAAACTTGAACCCCGCGGAGACGCGGGGATTTTCGTGCCATCAGGTTTTGGATTTAGGCAAAAGAATCCAGTACCTGGCGGCAGGGCTCTTGAGGTCCGGTTTCAAGGTTTATGGAGCTTGCTACTTCATAAACAAAAAACTTGGGATGGATAATTCTTAGTCCCGCCAGACCATTTGCCCGTCCTCTACATTTATAGAGGACGGGCTTTCTTTTTCTTTTTTTTCAGGTATATTGGCTGGAGATTTTTGCTCACGTAGCTCAACTGGCTAGAGCATCGGGCTTTCAACCTGAAGGCTATCGGTTCAAATCCGGTCGTGAGCTCGACTCCCCGTTTCCATTATGAAGCGGGGATTTTTATTATTTGACAGTTTTTATAGGAGAATATTTTTGGGTTGCTATAATGAAGACATGTTGAGCTTGGAGGAGATGTTGATTCGTTTATTTGTGGCTGTTGCCTTGGGGGCCTTGATTGGGTTTGAGAGAGATTTGGCGGGGAAGGAGGCAGGAGTGCGGACAGATATTATGGTTGGAGCAGGAGCGGCAATTTTTGCAATGATTGGGCTTAGTCTGCCCTATATTGTTGCTTTTTCTACAGGACACATGGAGGAGATTTTGGCTCATAATGCTGGGTTTTTTAGTGTTATCGCGAATGTTGTTATTGGAGTAGGGTTTTTGGGAGCAGGGGTTATTATCAAGCAGGGATCGCATGTGTTGGGACTTACGACTGCGGGAACAGTATGGTTTGTGGCTGCAATCGGAGTATTGTGCGGGATTGGACTTTTGAAATTCGCGGTTATTGCGGCAGTTGCTTTGACTTTGGTTTTGTTTTTATTACGGAAGGTGGATTTTTATAGGATGTTGGGGAAGTAGGTATTTAATGAAAAAAGGGGACGCTAATGAGGCGTCCGGTTTTGTTTAGAAGCGTCCGGTTTTTTTCTGTCCGCTTCTAGTATATGCTTGGTGTGCTCGCTTAGTTTAAGATAGGAGCGAGTCCAGTTGATGTTTCTGTCCGCCACCAATTTTTTTTGGATACTTTTCAGAATCATTTCTTTCTCCCGATGTTCGTTCAAGGTGCAAAAGATTGAATCTATCATTTCTGTTTTGGAAGTCAAATTTGAGAGTTGTGGATATTTTGGTAGGATACGATACATATGTTGAAAAAAGGCAGAATTTATTTGGATTATGCAGCTTCTACCCCGGTTTCTGAGGGAGTTCTGGAAGTAATGGAACCCTACTTTACTGAAAGGTATGGGAACGCAGGGTCTTTACATTCATTTGGGCAGGAGGCGATTGCAGGGATCGACAAGTCACGGGAGATTGTCGCGGGAGCAATTGGAGCCCATTTCAGGGAGATAATTTTTACTGGGTCTGCTACAGAGGCGAATAACTTGGTTTTGAGGGGAGTTGTGAAAGGTATAAATCATGGGAAGAAGATGCTACCAAGAGTTATTGTTTCATCTATTGAGCATGATTCTGTACTTAAGACTGCGAAAGATTTGGAGATGTGTGGAGAGATAGAGCTTGTAATTTTATCAGTTGATTTAGAGGGAGTGGTGGATTTGAAGAAATTGAAGGAGAGCTTGAATGACAGAACGGCAATTGTGAGTGTGATGTATGGGAATAATGAGATTGGAACAGTACAACCTGTTTCAGAGGTTGCGGAGATTGTGAGAGAGTTCAGGGGTACCTTTTCGGATACAAGAATGTATCCACTGATTCATACAGACGCGGCTCAAGCTTTTCAGTATTTAGATTGTAATGTGGATCGACTTGGGGTGGATTTCATGACTTTGTCAGGGCAGAAGATGTTTGGACCAAAGGGTGTTGGCGCGCTTTTTGTGAGGAGTCAGAAAAGGGAATCAGTCATTACTCCTCTCATTACTGGTGGGGGGCAGGAGTTTGGTTTCAGGTCAGGGACAGAGAATGCACCGCTAGTTGTTGGTTTTTCTCAAGCGGTTCAAGAGACAGTACAGTTGCGAGATAGGGAGAGGAAGCGGATTTTTGTTTTACGGAGTTATTTTTGGAAGGGGTTGAAGAGGATTTGTCCCGGGATAGAGATAAATGGACCTTCAATAAGAAAGATGATAGGAAAACAGGGTTTTGAGTCTTCTCTACCACATATTTTGAATGTACGGTTTCCTCTGTGGTTAGCGCAGGATTTGCTGATAAGACTTGATATAGCCGGAGTCGCGGTTTCTGCCGGATCAGCGTGTGCAATGCGTTCATTGGATGTTTCGCATGTGTTAACAGCGATTGGTTTGTCAGAAAAGAAAGCGTTCGGTAGTTTGCGATTCAGTTTTGGTAGGTTTACGACAGAGGGGGATATAAAGGAAGTGTTGAGGAGAATAAACGGAATATTGAACCCATGATTTTTTGACAAAAATAGCGTTTTTGTGATAAAAGGGGCGAATGAAACAGATAGTTGTAGTAATGGGACTTCCTGGAGCCGGAAAGACTGGTTTTTCTCGATTTATAGCTTCTCTTTTTCCGGGCGCGTGCGTACTCAGTAGAAATGAGGTTGGAAGATTGTGGGATATACCTGAAGAGCAAAGACCCTATGTGAAGGCGAGAGATTTTGCTTATCATAGAGCTGATGAGATTGATAAGAGGTATTATTTCAGGATAAAGAAGGCTTTTTTAGCGAATCAGACTTTGGTTTGTGATGCTACGTTTCGAGTGCGTAAAAAAAGAGAGGAGATGCTTGCGTTTGCTGAGACCCAGGGCGTACCCATTATTTTTGTTGAGTGTGTGGCGAGTTATGATCGTATATTGGGTAATTTGCGTCGTCAGGCAAAAACAGGAGAGAAGCGTTTCGTGGAGCCAGTTGATAAGGTTCTTGAGTTTTATGTAGATACATTCGAGCTTGTTGGTATCCCAGAAAGGAAGTGGATGAATTTGGTGAAGTTTGATACTGAGAGGAAAAAAATTACGGAGGTTTCACTAAGGAGTGATTTTGCTCCGTCTTCTTTTTCTACCTTTGCAGCTTCATTGTCTTAAAAAAGGAAATATTTTTCTCTTTTGTGCGTATAATATATACAAGGTCATAAGGATCGTTTCTTCTTACTATGTTCAAAAGGAGGCTAGTTATTTTTATTATATTGGTATTGGTTTTGGGGAGTGTTGCGTCGTACAGGGTTGTACAGGCTGGGTTTTTTGATGATGTTGTTAATTTTTTTAGAGGCGCCAGTACTTCTTCTGTAGGCACAAGCACAGAGGGAGTTGTGAATACTGAACCTAAGGCTGAGGTTCCTCTTTACAAGCCGGTTTTGGATTATGAGGAGGCGGTCGTGAGGGCGGTTGATATTGCGTCCCCAAGTGTTGTATCTATTGTTGTTTCAAAAGATTTGCCGATTATAGAAAATTGTCCGTATGATCCATTTGGAGATCTTCCGTCTGAGTTTCGGGATTTTTTTGGAGGGGGATTTCAGTTTTCACAACCATGTGAGCGGAGAGTGCAGAAACAAGAAGTTGGAGGAGGGAGCGGGTTTATAGTGTCGTCTGATGGGCTTATTTTGACGAATAAACACGTTGTTTCTGACATAAAGGCAGAGTACACGGTACTTACTAATGATGGGAAAAAGTATGGGGCACAGGTTTTGGCACGTGATCCAGTTCAGGACTTGGCAATAATAAAAATTGACGCAACAGGACTTACTTCGGCACGACTTGGAGACTCAGATTCCCTTAAACTCGGTCAGACCGCGATCGCGATTGGGAATTCGTTGGGTGAGTTTCGAAATACGGTTTCGGTTGGGGTAATTTCTGGTTTGGCGCGGACAATTACTGCGGGAAATTTGGGAGCAAGAGCAGAGACGATACAAGGTGTTGTGCAGACCGACGCGGCAATAAATCCGGGTAATTCAGGAGGACCACTTCTCAACCTAAAGGGTGAAGTTGTGGGAATAAATACCGCAATTGTGTCTGGAGCGCAGAATATAGGGTTCGCAATTCCCATAAATCAAGCGAAGAAGGATATAAACTCAGTGAAGCAAACAGGTTTTATCAAGACGCCATATTTTGGGGTGAGGTACTTGCTTGTAAATTCCGAAGTACAGGAGAAGCAGAAACTTCCGGTTGATTACGGAGCTCTTGTGAGGGGAACAGATGATGGACCAGGAGTTATTCCAGGAGGGCCTGCAGCTAAAGCGGGGATAATGGCTGAGGATATTGTGCTTGAGGTGGGAGGAGTGAGGGTTGATATCGAGCACCCGTTAGTTTTTTTGATTCAGAAATATAACGTGGGTGATTCGGTGCTTGTAAAGGTAAGACGCGGGGGACAGACGCTTACGTTTTCAGTCAAGTTGGAAGAGAGACCGAATTTGTAGTTTGATAGGAAAAATGAGGATATTTTGACCGTTGTATAACTTCGTGTTAAAATAAAAGGTAATACAATATGGCTAATTTTCATAGGTTCACAGTGAAGGCCCAAGAGGCATTGCAGAATGCTCAGGAGTTGGTTGCGCGATTCAATCATGGTGAGTTGAAAGCTCTACATCTTCTCCACGCGCTTTTACTTG
>CAZGST010000008.1:2503-10970 GCA_964528655.1 uncultured Candidatus Saccharibacteria bacterium | reverse complement strand
GGCCTATGCTTGTGCGATCGAATGTAAATGTAAACGAACTTCAGAAGGATCTTGAGAGTCGTTTGAAGGCGTTGCCACAGATAGTGACAAGCGGACAGGTTGGGCAACTTTATCTGTCTCAGGAGTTAATGAAGATACTTGATCGGGCGGCGGAAATAGCTACAAAGTCTAAAGATGATTTTGTCTCGTGCGAGCATCTTGTGCTAGCGCTTCTTGAGGTAAGTTCCGCGGCATCAGAAGTGTTGCAGCATTTTGGAGCTAAAAAAGAAACCTTGCTCAGAATACTTGCCCAACTTAGAGGATCGGTAAGAGTTACAGATGATACGCCGGAGAGTAAGTTTCAGGTGCTTGATAAGTACGCGGTGAATCTTACTGATATGGCACGGGATGGTAAGTTAGACCCTGTGATTGGAAGAGAGGAGGAGTTGAGGCGTTTGGTACAGATTTTGTCCCGTCGGACGAAGAATAATCCGGTTTTGATTGGGGAACCTGGAGTTGGAAAGACCGCGATTGTTGAGGGTTTGGCACAGAGAATTATTTCTGGTGAGGTGCCGGAGTCTTTGAAAAATAAAGATATTATTATGCTTGATTTGGGTTCGCTTATTGCGGGAACGAAGTTCAGGGGAGAGTTTGAAGATAGACTTCGGGCGTTTATCAAGGAGATAAAACAGTCACAAGGACAGAGGATTTTGTTTATTGATGAGATCCATATGATTGTGGGGGCGGGGGCCGCGGAAGGAGCGGTTGATGCTTCTAACTTGTTGAAGCCGGCACTTGCTCGAGGTGAACTTCACGCGATAGGAGCAACGACATTGAAGGAATATCAGAGACATATCGAGAAAGATGCGGCTCTTGAGAGAAGGTTTCAGCCAATTCTTGTTGAAGAACCGAATTTGGAAGACAGTATTACAATTTTACGTGGTTTGAAGGAGAAGTATGAGATGCATCATGGACTGAAGATTAGCGATGAGGCTATTATTTCCGCGGTAAATTTATCTGCGCGTTATATTACTGACAGGTTTTTACCTGATAAGGCAGTTGATCTCATCGATGAGGCTGCGGCAGCGCGAAGGCTTGAATCTGACAGTATTCCTGGTCAGTTGGAACAGACACGGAAAGAGATGACTCGGCTTGAGATTGAACGATCCGCGCTTTTGTCGGATAGTAAAGAAAGGTCTTCAAAAGAGAAGGATCAGAAGAAGACTCCTAGGTTAAAGGAGGTTGAGAAGGCTATTTCTAAACTAAAGAAACAGAATGATGATTTGTCTGCTAGGTGGCACGCAGAGAAGATAGCGGTTGAACAACTGCATAATCTTCGGAAATCAATTGAAGACTTGAAAAGACAGGCAGAGATTGCGGAGAGAGAGGGTAATCTTGAGAGGGTAGCTCAGATTTTGTATGGTGAGCTTCCGAAGGCGGAGAGGGATGTTGCGACATTTGAAAGTAGGAATTTTCAAGGTGATCGGGCTGATAAGTTTATCAAGGAGTATGTAGATGAAGAGGATATTGCTGGTGTTATTTCCAGATGGACTGGAATTCCAGTACAGAGAATGCTTGAGTCTGAGATGCACAAGCTAGTAAGACTTGAGGATGAGCTTCATAAAAGGATTGTGGGACAGAATGAGGCGATTGAGGCAGTGTCCCGGGCTTTGCGGAGATCAAGAGCGGGACTTTCTGATGAGGATAGGCCAGTTGGGTCTTTTATGTTTTTGGGACCTACTGGGGTAGGAAAGACAGAACTTGCAAAAGCGTTAGCGAATTTCATGTTCAATGATGAGGATGCGCTTATTCGGGTTGATATGTCTGAGTACATGGAGAGACACACTGTGTCCAAGCTTATTGGTTCTCCTCCCGGATACGTGGGGTATGAGGAGAGTGGTCAACTAAGCGAACTCATCAGACACAGACCATATAGTCTTGTGCTATTTGATGAGATTGAGAAGGCGCACCCGGAGGTTTTCAATATACTACTCCAGGTTCTTGATAATGGTCAGCTTACGGACAATAAGGGGAGGACAGTGAATTTCAGGAATACTATTGTTATTCTTACTTCAAATGTGGGTAGTGAGTATTTCAAGCAGATGTCTGCGATTGGGTTTGGAGCGGGAGAGAAGTCGGAGGAGACCCTACGACAGGAAGATTTTCATGAGAAGGCGATGGGTGCCTTACGTGAGACATTCAAGCCTGAGTTTTTGAATAGACTCGATGAGATTATTGTATTCCGGAGTCTGACTCAACTTGATATGAAGAGCATTGTTGATATCCAACTTCAGGAGGTTACAGAGCGTTTATCAAAGAAGGGAATTGAACTTTTGATAGGAAAAGGAGTGAAGGAATATTTGGCGGAACATGGGTTTGATTCTGATTTTGGAGCACGACCTGTGAGGAGGCTTATTCAGAGAGTAATTGTGGACGCACTTGCTGATAAGATGGTGAAGGGAACGGTAAAGGATGGGCAGAGGGTGAGTGTGAATTTCTCCAAAACCTCTCAGAAAGTCGAGATAGCTGTATAGTGTGATCCCCTGAGCTTTTATTGGTGAGAAGGAGTTGTTTTCTTGTACTATAGGCAATGATTTCATTATTTGGGATCAAAAAAGTTGATTTGGCGCCGTTTTTTTGGGGTTTCTGGATGCCTTTTTTGCTTTGGGTTGGGTATTTTTTGGATTTTGATGCTTTTTCTCTGGTTTTGTTCGGTTTTTCTCTGGTTTTTGGTTATTTTTCGTTAGGGATTGAGAGGGTTTATTACCGGTATTCATTTTTGATTACCTGTTTTACGAGTTTTTATTTATTTTATGAGTTTCAGGCTCGTTTGTTAGGTTTTTATTGGCTCTTGGGGTTGTCAGTTTTGTTTTTGGGACTTATTTTTCTTTTTTTTGCGACACATCGGTTTTATTATGAGTTCAGGTCAGTACTTTTCAACGTAAATGTAGCTTTTTCTAGTTTTCTTCTTGTTTTTGCAATGTTTTTTGTGAGCTTTACGACAGTAGCGAGTTTTTTGGCTTTTTTGGGAATATTTTTACTTTTTAAGGAGGAGTTTTATTTTTTGGGGTTTCCGTGGTTATCAAGGGGCAAGGGAGGTGCGCTTTTCCTCGCTTTTATTGGACTTCAGTTGATTGTTGTTTCCCGTTTTCTGCCGGTTCCGCCTATTTTTTCCGCGTTTTTTGTTGTTTTTTCCTTGATCTTTATTCGGGATTTACTTGTTTTGTATTTTAACGGGGAATTGCGTTCGAATCTGGTGTTTAGGCGGGTTTTTGAATTTTCTTTGGTTTTTTTGCTTTCGTTTTTTCAGGCGCTTATTTAGTCTTAAGAAATATCAGTTTTTGCTTACTTTTTTGCTAGTGTAACGGTATGTAACACTTGTGATTGAAAAACGTTTTATTTTAATGAAAGGGCTGAATTTAGTTGATTTTCCCTTGCGTTTTTTAAGTAGTGTGTTATAATAAGTTTCAACTGGTTTAGTGTGAGGCTAAACTAAGGTTGGTGTTAGATTTTAGGCAATTGGTCCTTAGATAAGTGGGGAGATAAGTTTTTTATCCCTTTTTTATTGTCTTTAGGAGCATTGTTTAGCTTAAAGCAACCAACTAACTGGATGTCGCCTCATGGCGATTTTTTTGATATTTACCCCCTGTTTTTCCCTTCTTTTCGACATTAGGGGAAGGTAGGGTTCCCGGAACTTCTATAAAGGTCGAGAACATACAGAATTGTCGTTTAAATTAAATAAAAATAAATAAATGAGTAGAGCAACAAAGAAAGTTGCTTCAATAGTGTTTGTATCAGCAATGGTACTTGCTACTTTTGGAGCGACGATGCCTTCAGCTGCTGCGCAAAGCACGGCTGATTTACAGGCACAGATTGCTGCGCTTTTGGCGCAGATTCAAGCTTTGCAGACTCAACTCAATGCAGCGGGTGGCTCTGTAAGCGCTCCAGCATCATGCTCGTTTTCTCGAGACCTCACCTTGAATTCAACGGGTGCTGATGTGAAGTGTTTGCAACAGTGGCTTAATGCCAATGGCTACCAGGTTGCGGCGAGTGGAGCTGGTTCAGCTGGCAATGAGACGAGTTTCTTTGGTCCTGCGACCAGAGCGGCTCTTGCTAAGTACCAGGCTGCAAAGAGTATTTCTCCAGCAGCGGGATACTTTGGTCCAAAGACCAGAGCGTCATTGTCTGCGGGAGGTTCGACTGGAACAGGAACGGGGACAGGAACCACTCCTCCAGTTGTAACAGTACCAGCGGGAGTGAGTTTGTGGGTAGGCCTTGCCTCCGACAATCCTCCAGCGGCGACGATTGGTTCTGGAACAGCATTTAATCCTGGCTTGAAGCTTGTCTTAACAGCAGGAGCATCTGATGTTTCAATCAAGTCATTGAAAGTGCAAAAGACTGGCTTCGTGGCAAATTCAAATGTCACTGGAGTCGATGTGATTGATTCATTGGGTCTTCGACATGGGAACGTCATCACTTCAGTTTCGGCTGATAGTGATGTGTTAATCCTTTTGCCGAATGATCCGATTGTGGTGAAGGCTGGCACTAGCCAGACGATCCTTGTTCGATTCAACATCAGCTCGGCTGTAACTAGCGGTACAATCCAACTTGGTATTGCATCAGCAGCGGCAGTGGACGCTGGGACAGGTATGACTGTTTCTGGCTCATTCCCGGTTTGGGGTAATATATTCCAGATTGTGAGCGGCTCAAATGCAATTGCGAGCACCACGGTTTCGGTACGTCCTGTGAACGCGAGCGGTGTCACCTTGAATGTTGATCCTGCTAACTCTCAGGAGATCACGAAGTTCCGTGTAACGGAGACTTCAAGTAAGGAAGGTATCTGGATGAAGAAGTTAACCCTCTATAACTATGGAAATGCTGGCGCGTCAGATTTTTCTGATGTACAGCTCATAGCACAGGATGGTACGCTTCTTGCAACAGGCCAACCTCTTGATAAGTGGGTAATTCTTGATTTGAGCGCAAATCCTTACTTCATTGATAAGGGTTTGAACAAGGACTTCACAGTCCGAGCGAAGATCAAGGATGGAACCACAAAGACCATTCAACTCGTACTCTACAATGATTACGATTTGATTGTGGTTGGAAAGGATAGTGGTGCTTCAGTTTTGCCTTCGGCAGCTGATGTTGACACTTCCTTCCCAGTAGGTGACGCAACGAACTACAACAAGGTGACGATTGGTCAGGGTACTCTTATCTTTACGAGAGCTTCTGACTCACCAACGGCAGCTGTTGTACCAGGTGCTACAAACGTAGTACTTGCTAAGTACGACTTGAAGCCGACAGGTGAACAGATGGAGCTTCGTCAGGTAAGCTTTGGTGTTTCGCACCCAACCACCTCACTTACGGGTACAGTCTATGTACGCGTGAATGGTTCGATTGTGTACAGCGCTGCTGCTTCTGACTTTGCGACAAGCGGTACTGCGGCAACGAAGACCCTTTCGACCTACCCAATCCTAACTGCGGGTGTGAATAACACTCTTACCTTTGAGGGTTCGGTAAGCTCGAATGCGGTTTCGTCCGATGTGTACTCAATACAAGATGTGGACATCCTTCAGGTCAAGAGACTTGTGTCGAATGACTTGACTGATCCGTCGGTTGCTACGATTGATGGAAATACCATTAACGTGCAGGCGGCTGACCTCGACGTCACGACTCTTGCGACACCAGTTGCAAATTCAGTTGTAGGCGGAACAAATAACTACCATCTTGCTACCTTCCAGTTCAGTGCTGCGACAGGAGGCGAGGATGTGAAGTTAAAGAGCGTAACAGTGAGCGACTCCTTAACTGGAGGTAATACTGCGTTTGGTGGTGTGACAAATCTTCTTCTCTACAAAGAGGGAGAGACGTCTGCTCTTGCTACAACAGCAAGCACAGCCACGAATGCGACAACTACGTTGTTTACGTTCTTGAATCCGGTTGTGGTCACTCGAACAAGTCCTTTGAAGCTTACGCTTAAAGGTGATATTTCGAGCGTGACATCGAGCTCGATTCATACGTTCTACATTGCGACAACATCTAATGTTGATGCCGTCGGTAATGTAACGGGTAATACGTTGTCCGGGTCATCACTCTCTATAGTGGGTGGTGGTCAGGCAATGACTGTTGTTTCAGGTGGTACGCTCATTGTGTCTAATTACTCTGGTACAGGAGCTTCACCATCGAATGATCAGTTGGTAAGTGTGGGAACTTCGAATGGAGTGTATCTTGCGTTCAAGATGACCGCTCAATTTGAGGCTCAGAAGATTTCAACGATCATTCTTACGGCGTCTGCTACGAACGCAACTTCGCTTTCAACGAACACCTTGCAGAACATTCGTCTCTACAGGGATGCTGATATAGATCCGTTTGCGACAGCGGGTCAGTTCTCTTGCACGAGCGGTGTGTGTACATACACATTCAGTGCATCAGACAACCTTTTGCCTTCGGCAATTCAGACCACAGCCCCAATTACGATTTACGTAAAGGCTGATGTAAGCGGAGCGGGATCTGCAAACCTTAATGACAACTTTGTCATGAAGATTGGTGCAACTACCGACATTACTGCGAAGGGTAACTCAACTGGTGTAGCAGCTACCATTACTGGTACTGCGGTGCCACTTGGGAAGACCTATGTTACGCCATTTAGCGTGGTTGTAAGCGGCTACTCACCAACATCCAATGTACAAATTGGTACTGGTGCGGGTGCGGAACTTGGTAAGTTCAAAGTAATGAATAATGGCGCTGCTGCTATTGTTCTTGGATCTACCACTATTTCGCTCTCGGGTAGCGTTACAAGCTCGCCGGCGCAGCAGTTTTATCTCTATGCGTCTGCTGACGGTGGCTCTGCGAATGACACAAGTGTTACCTATGGAACAAGCGTGCTTACTAGCGGCAATCTATTTGGTGACCTCTTGACACTCGTAGCATCTGCCACAGAGGCAAATCGTACCGTTCAGGGTAATTCGTGGAGGTATCTTACTGTGAAGACAGTAAACGTAGCCGCGAATAACGATAACGCAGCCCTTTCGATTAACTCGATTGGGAATGTGAGATATCACGTAACAGAAGCGAATCTTGGCTATAGCGGTAACCCATCGAGCGACAACGACGTGTCTGACACGATCTCAGGGCTCTTTGCGGACGGTAAGCCATCACTTGCGACTGTCACGATGAAGAACTAGTACTTGTTTGTGTCTTTGACACAGACTTGGTACAGAGCGGATCTCCCTCGCGAAAGCGAGGGAGATTGCTTTTTACTATTCTTTTGTTATTCAATATCTATGAGTCTGCTTTTGTGGGTATTTATGTTAGGTGTAGTAGTGGCACTAGAATTTTTTTTCAAGAACACCTTTTTAATAATGTAGTTTCGGAACATGGTTTTTCCTTTCTGTAGATCATGTACACTACTATAGGGAGTATTTTTATGGATATAGATTTATTTTCTATCGTAACAAGTCTTGTAAGGGAGTATGGAGCTCTGGGTATTTTTGTTTTGAGTATTTTTGAAGAGATTTTTTTGCCTGTTCCGTCATCCTTTACGTTTATGATGGCAGGATTTTTTTTGCTTCCTGTCAGTTCCAGTATGGTGCAGTTTGCAATTGATCTTTTTTTACGCATCGCGCTTCCTGGAGCATTTGGTCTTGCGATAGGGTCCTTCTTTTTTTATTTTCTTGGATATGTGGGTGGAAAGCCACTTGTTTTGCGGTGGGGAAAGTGGGTACGCCTTTCTTGGGAAGGCATAGAGAAGATGGAGGCGAAATTTCGAGGCAGTAACAAGGATGAGTGGGCGTTGTTTATGCTTCGTGCTATTCCGATAGTGCCTAATATTTTTATTTCGGCCTTTTGCGGTATTATTCGCTATCCTTTTTGGACTTTTTTTATTATTGCTTTTTTGGGTAACATCTTACGGGGCGTACTTATGGCTCTTCTTGGTTTTTTTGTTGGTGAGGCTTATGTGACGTTCGCTGAGCGATTTGCGTATCTTCAGCACGTTCTTTTTGGGGTTATTTTGTTATGCGCGATTGGGTTCTCGTGGTATATATATGTACGGAAGAAGAGGTCGCGATAGCATACTGTACTTAGAATTTTGTTGATGGTTTGGTTTTTATGGCCTTTTTTGATCGATTTTGGGTTTCTTGAGGAATAAACACAGTTGGTGTATCTTTATAGGTATTCTTTTATGAGGTTTTCACTTTTTTCAATTGCGAGGTCTTTTCTTTTTATTTCTGTTTTTGCGATAGCGATTGTTACCCCTTCAACTTTATTTCCTTTTATTGTTGGAAAGTATGTATTTTTCAGAATTGTTGTGGCGCTTGCGCTCATTTTTTTTCTCTCGGGACTTATACGTGAAGATGGGGCATCAGTTTATATTGAGAGGTTTCGGGCAGTGTTTCGTAATCCTCTTGCTATTGCACTTTCTATCTTTACTTTCGTTTTTCTTCTAGCGAGTTTTTTCGGTGTGCATCCTCAGTTTTCTTTTTGGTCTAAT
>CAZGST010000008.1:0-2493 GCA_964528655.1 uncultured Candidatus Saccharibacteria bacterium | reverse complement strand
TTCGATTTTGTCTTGTGACAGCACTTCTTATGATTTTGTATGGGGTTTTTGCGAGCTCTGGAATTCAAGGTTTTATTGGACCAGCTTGGAGTGATTCGGGTTTTCGTTTTCATGGCTCAATCGGGAATCCAGCGTATGTTGCAGCGTACCTTATATTTATTTTGGGGTTCTTGCTTTATATCTTTGCTACACGAAAGTATCGTTCCTGGTTTTCGATTTCCAGCATAACGTGTTTTATCTGTGGTCTGGTTTTTCTTTCTTTCTTTTTTTTGGCTGCTACTCGAGGAGCTTTTGTTGGGTTAGGGGCAGCCTTACTCATGCTTCTTATGTATTTAGGTTATTCGGTTAAGCAGTGGCGTAAATGGCTGTTTACTTTTGGTGGGTTGTTTTTGATTTTTGTGGTTTTGATGGTTAATTTTCGTAATACAGATTTTGTAAAGAGCATTCCAGGTTCTCGTGTATTTGATCTTTCGTTTTCGGCAGAGACATTTCAAAAAAGAACAGCCATGTGGAGAGTGGCTACATGGGGAGCATTGGAGAGGCCACTTTTCGGATGGGGTCCAGAGAACTTTCCTTATGTTTTTGATCGACATTATGATGTGAGTGATTATGATCCGAGTGGGGATTTCGGAGTCTGGTTTGATAGAGCGCATAGTATTTTTTTTGACACTCTCGCTACTACAGGTTTTTTGGGACTGCTTAGTTTCCTTGCAATTTTTTTGGCTTTTTATTTTCAATTTTTCCGGGCGAGACGAGGAGTGCGGGGCAGCTTGCTTGTGGAGGGACTTGTTTTTGCCTTTCCGATAGCGTACTTGGTGCAGGGACTAGTCTTATTTGATGTGCTTGTGATCTATATCCCACTGTATTTGTTTTTAGCGTTTGCAATGTTCCAGTTTGAGAAATGGAAAGAGCAGAAGAAGTTAAGTGTTGCGAAGTAGACATTACGTATTATGAAAGAGGTTTTGAAATATATTTTTGTTGCTGTTGGGGTAATTGGTGCCATACTTTTGATTTACTTTGGCGCGTACTTACCTTTTCAGAAGTCTCAGCGTTATATTACAGCGATTCGGAATGTGCCGCAGATTAGGACTACTGCTGATTTTCATAAGGAATTTGATGTGCCGTTTTCTTATGTTTCGCCTATAGGGGATGAAGAGATAACAAAGTTTCTTTCCAGTGATGTGTTGAATATGATTCAGAAGAACCAACCGGAGGAAGTTGCCCGTGATCTTGTTTCATATGTTGATCAGCATTTATCACGTTATTCATATGATCTTCGGCTTGAGCTTTTGCGGGGGCATTTATATGAGACTTTGTGGCGGAATTATCGTCACGGTGATGATTATCTAAAAGCCGAAAGTATTTATCTTCATGCGGTCCAGCTTGGTCCGCGGGTACCAAGGGCACTTTATGTGGCTTTTAACTTATATGTTACTTCTCAGGACCCACGTGGTCTTCGGGAAATTGGAGAGAAGATTTTGAGTCTGTGGCCAGAGGATGTTCGGGTGAAAGAGGTTGTGGATAGCATTTCTTCGTAGGGCATATTTTGAATAATCTTTGTTTTTGTCGTAGTGCTAGAGTGCTATGCGTTAATATTTGTTGTTTTTCTTTAGTACTTGTCATCATCAGCAGAACATATTACATTAGATGTGTTCTTCGGTTTTTCGTTTTATGATTTTAGTTCGAGCTCCAGTAAGAATTAGCTTTGTTGGGGGCGGCACTGACCTTCCTCTTTTTTACACGCGCACACCAGGGCGTGTTATTTCAACTGCGATTGACAAGTATGTGTATGTGACCGTCAATAGGCCCCCGTTACTTCGTAATGTGTCTGCGCGGTATGTAATATCTGAAACGGTGGATCACCCATCAGAGCTCCAACACACGAGAATTCGGGAAGCGCTTTTATATTTTAATTTGGTAAGCAATATTGATGTAGGGACTTTTTCTGATGTTCCGGTAAAAACGGGACTAGGATCTTCCTCTAGTTTTTCTACCGCACTTATGAAGGCGCTTATCACATCTCAAGGGAAGAGACTTGATAAAAAGGGTATAGCAGAACTTGCGGTTCATTTGGAGATTGATTTAGTGAAGGAACCAATTGGGAAGCAGGATCAGTATGCGGCTGCTTTTGGAGGGCTTAATGTGTTTCAATTCAATCCTGATCATTCGGTTGATGTAGAGCCGGTCCATCTCGATTATAGAAGACGATACGAATTTGAGAGCCATCTTCTTCTTTTTTATACGGGGATTTTTCGATTGGCTTCTTCTGTGCTTACTGAGCAGAAAAATAACATGGTGGGTAACTTTGAGGTTTTACGAAAGATGGCTGACTCTGTGCATGAGTTTAGAGATAGGCTTTTTGAAGGGGATTTTAAGGGGGTTGGGGGGATGCTACATAATGGATGGACCCTTAAAAAAACTCTTGCATCAAACGTTTCGAATCCGGTTATTGATGAGTTTTATGATGCGGGGATGAATGCTGGGGCGTGGGGA
>CAZGST010000007.1:21225-23578 GCA_964528655.1 uncultured Candidatus Saccharibacteria bacterium | reverse complement strand
TCATAACACTGATCTGTTATGTGTCGAAAAACCCCAGAAGCCACGTACACCTCAATAGCATGCGCGATACGAGAAAAAATCTCATAAAAAAGAAGCGCGATTGCAACTCCGAACAACGGGAAAGACAAATACTGGAACGATAATTCAAAAGACTCTCTCGAGCTAACCCGATCAACAAGAATCCCTAAAAAATACGGAACTGAAAAAACCAAGGCCTGAGCAATAGCGATAAGCGCCCAACCCAAAACAACCCGCCCTCGATAAGGCCGAATTGCAAACCACAACGCCTTCCACGGAGACTCCAAAAAACTTTTTTTCTTTTTCATTTCTCTATCAAAGTTTAGCCTCCATAATTATTACTATTCCTTCGCCAGTGTCACTATACGCTCTACAAATTCTTTCTTCCCGTCCTGATACGTACCCCTATCTCCATTACTAGCTTGCAACAAAATTCTCTTTAATTTTTCATACTCCTCTCGCATTTCCTTGTGACTTCTCAAATAATCTCTGAATAAAATGCGTTCTTCATAGAAAGAACTTTTTGTTTCAACCATATGGATATGAAACAAGGGTTTTATCCCCTCACTTTTACGGAAATATCTCCGCTCCGGAACAAGTTGTTCAAACTTAGAAAAATATACATAGCCAAAATCTCGGAGTGGCACAATACACTTCTCTGCATCTGTAATATCCCGTACTCCAATAAGAAGGTCTATTTCAGGTTTTGCCGCCAAACCCTCAATTGACGTACTTCCAATATGTTCAACGCGCTCAATATGTTCGCCAATCACCTTCCGAATCTCTATCTCCTCTCTACGAAACATCTCTCCCCATGCCGGATCATAAAGAGATAGCTCTACAGAAGCAATTGTTTTGTTTGACATCTTATCGTTCATATATACTTCTAACACTACTAGATGGGTGCCCGAGCAGATTCGAACTGCCGCTAAAGGCTCCACAGGCCTCTGTGCTGCCACTACACCACGGGCACCATACACTTTATATACCACTCCATAAACAACTCATATTCATTTATATCATGATGAATTAAATGATGGCAATTAAAGCAAAGCCAAACTAAATTATCCAACCTATTATTCTTTCGATTCTTATCAACATGATGAACTGATAGTATCCTAAGATCACCAATCCCACATCTCTCACATTTTTTAGGTCTATCCGCCTTCAATAAAATTTCCCGATAAACACTTTCTCCTCCCTTCCAATTTCCATGGGCTTCTCCAATAAAAACACCTGAGTTTCTCCAAATAGTTTGACACGACTTTCCACAAAAAAACCGCCTACTCTTTGAGTGTCTAACCTGAGCACTCGATCTATAAATTTGTTTTCTACAAGTAAAACAATGCGTAAGACCTCCGCTCAACTGACCTTTATTTTGACACTCTTTTGAACAAAACTTTCCCCAGCCTCTCTCTATATGACTTGGCTTAACATAAAATTCTGCATTACAAATCTTGCAATTCCTAAAAGTCATCCTAACAATCTATAGAAAAATAGGGTTGAAGGCAAGTCTCTGCAGAGCAAGTTAGTCAACCCTACAAATCAAAACTCTCTTCCTCTCCACCAATCTTGTGTCTCCTCTGCAACTTCTTCATTTTATGTAAAACTTTCTCTCTTAGCCTCGCCTCATCCGCTCCCATACTTGAGACTATCGGAACCCTCTCTACCGGATCCCGCAAAGCCCCTTCAATCATCTCCCCCAATCGTTCCAACGCCCTCTCTCTATTCAATTCTTGCAATCTCTCCTCCTCGCACTCAACCCACAACTCATCCTCTTTATTGATGTGACGATCCAATCTCTCTCTCACCTTCTTTTTCTCTTCCTCCGAAATAGGTAAACGAGAAACCTCGACCCACATATGTACCTTCGTAGACCGTTTATTCACATTCTGCCCCCCCGCCCCCGAAGACCTTGATGCCTTGAACTTCACAATTTTATAGAGTTCAATCATAATCCTTATTACCTAACGCCTATATAATATTATCATGGCTAACCTCCTCGAAAGTCTTAGTGGCTTTGCTCTCCAGCACCCTTCTTGGATCTATCTTTTCATTGCTATTGCCGCCTTGATCCAAGGAGAAATAGCAACTCTTCTTTCCACCTATCTTGCTGAAGCAAATCACGTAAGTTGGTTCGGATTCCTTGCCACAATCTTCACAGCAATCATATTAGAAGAAATCATTCTTTTTTACTTTGGCAGGGGTCTAAGTAAAAAAGAGACTCCCCCTCCAAGACTCACATCCAAAATTCCCTCGCTCCAAGAAAAAATCCATTCTCTAGTTCATGGAAACCTCACCCGCTCTCTCATTCTCGCAAAATTTATGTGGATCT
>CAZGST010000007.1:20496-21215 GCA_964528655.1 uncultured Candidatus Saccharibacteria bacterium | reverse complement strand
TTGTTGTCTGGAACGGTTACCATAAAACTTCCTTCAAAAAATTCATCAAATCCAGTCTGATAAGTAGTGCTGTCTGGTTTACCTCGATATCCATTATCTGCTACACCTTGATCCAAACCCTTACCTACTCCGAAAGCAAAGACTCACTCGCCGAAAAAGAGCTAGTTATTCTCGCTACCATTCTCCTCATATTCGGAGGAGAGTTAATCATTAGAAAAATTCTTAAGAAAAAGCTCCCAACCCAAAATGATCTCTACGCAAAAACTGAACAATTCGTTACCGACGCATTCACGAGAGCTAACAAACCAACCGATATTTCTCACGCGAAAAAAACTGCTTATTGGATTAGACAATTAAAACCCGACGCAGACATCGCCCTCCTCATCGCTGGACTCACGCACGACATCGAACAAGCCTTCTACGGAGACTGGAAAAAGGGATCAGACGATCCTGAACTCTTACGGAAACATCAAGACCTGTCCGCGACCGAAATTAAAAAATTCCTCCAAAAAGAGAACGTTGACAAAAACCTTATCGAAAAAGTAACACACCTAATCGCGAAACACGAAACAGGCGGCGATGAGGAACAAAACATCCTCTGCGACTCTGACTCTCTTGCTTGGTTCGAAGAAAAAGCATTACTACAAGCAATAGAAGCGAAAACGCAAAACGCAATCGAAAAAATGCAACACAAACTCGAGCAAGAATTCAAAAGAATC
>CAZGST010000007.1:15342-20486 GCA_964528655.1 uncultured Candidatus Saccharibacteria bacterium | reverse complement strand
AAAAAATGGCAAAACCTTGGTACGAGAAGGCCCTCCAAAAAATCTCATAAGATCAAATTCTCTTACGTGCTTGAGTGTAAACCAGTTTACGATGAGCAATAATAAACACCTTCACCTGCCTTCCCTCAATTCTAAAAACGATTCTATAATCACCCACCCGTAACTTTCGGTAACCCTTCAAATCAGCCCGAAGCGGGATACCGTAAAATTCGGGTTTCTCTACAAGTTTATAACTAACTGCCCGATAGACGCTCTCCAACACTGTTTTATCAAGCCTAGAAACATCATGAGACAAAACCTTCTCATGATAAACAATTTCAAACATGGACAGGTTTACTTTTTCTTTAACGCTTTCTTCCAAAAACTATCATGAGAAATAAAGCGCGCTCTGGAACTATCCCGTTCTTCCGCAAGAGCCATTAAAACATAATCCTCCTGAAGATCTAACGCAATGCGGATCAATTCAGCGGCTTTTGTAGCTTCTGGCACACGTTCCTTCTTAGCTATTCTTTCAATAGCTATCTGCACATCAGGCTCTAACGTAATATTCAACCTCTTCTTTATTGTAGGCATAAATGAAGTGTATCAAAAGTGTATCACCTTTGTCAATAGATGTGTTACACATACAAAAATGAAAGTTCGCAAGAAATCCTTTTTTTTACTGTGCCGCGAGAGGGAATCGAACCCCCAACGCATGGCTCTTCCAAAGCCACTTGGACTATCTCATCACCTTAAACCTTCTATGATTCAAGGGCTGGGCGCTGATGGGAGATTATTGTTGGGACTCACTCCCTAGTCTCTACACCTTCCAAAAAACTTTTGCTCAAAAACAAAACCCTTTTTGGCTTGGCTCGGGATAATCTATACTAAGAAGACTTCCCCCGAATTCACCCAGTTTTTCTCACTTCCCATTACTGGAAAGGGGCCCAAAGATTCTAGGCCATCGCTCTACCATTGAGCTACCGCGGCTTTACGCTTTAAGTCTACATTATACTGCAAAGCATTCTTAATCTTAATATACTTTCTCGACAAAAAAAGCAAACCTTCCCTATGATACATAACAGTAAAAATTTTTCAGAATCACCCTTCGTATACTGGATATTCAAAACACCATCACCCTTACAAATATAACCCTTCACCCTATAGAGTTGCGTTAGTCTATCTTTAAACCAGATGATAAAATCAGAGCTCGCAGAAGCAAAAGAGATTTTATACACAAAACTTCTTGGCCAACGCGTATCCCAATAAGTATAAAAAGTACCATCTCCATCAAATAACCCCCGGAGAAAGTCAGCAAAAAATTCATCAGGAACATCCACAAATTTTATAACCTTGGATTTCCGGGAAGACAAACCAATGGATAAGAGAAAGGCGTAAAAAGTGACATCCCGAAAATAAACACCAAAATACTTTTTAATATTCTTTTCTCCTCCACGCGCACTTTTTACAACGGTATTTTAATGCCAAGTGCAGTCTTAAAATTTTCAATCATCTCCATCTCAGCAGATTTTAAAGAAATCCTTCCGCGATCTAGCGACATATTTCCATCAGAAGTAATAAGTCCTATTGCATAAGCAAAATTCGAAGACCACTCAATTCTAACCTTTCTCTGGGGTTGTCCTGACATATAAATATAAGCTTCAAATACTCATTCAATATACCGAGAAGCCCTTATAAAATCAATTAAACAAGGTCCTTTCTCGAAAAGAAAACATACTGTATAGTATTCACAACTACGGCTCATTCGTAATACCTACCTCCCCATGTCCCTTCTCCAAGTAAAAAACCTCTCCGTCACTCTAGGCGACCAAAACATTCTGTACAACATCTCTTTCGACATGGAGAAAAAAGAAGTCCTCGCAATTATCGGCCCCAACGGCGCCGGAAAATCAATCCTTCTTAAAACTCTGATCGGACTCATAAAACCCACATCAGGTACGGTACTCTGGCAGAAAGACATAAAAGTTGGTTACCTCCCCCAACGTTTCCACATCGACTACTACCTCCCAATGACAGTAAAAGAATTTCTCTCCCTCAAACTCCACCCAAAATACAAAATAAGTGAAATTTCAGAAATTACGAAAATTGAAAAAAACTGGTTAGGAAAAAACCTAGCTCACCTTTCAAGTGGCCAACTCCAAAAAGTCCTTCTTGCCTGGGCTATCATGGAGAAACCCGACGTTCTTCTTTGTGACGAACCAACAGAAAATGTGGACGTCATAAACCAAGACTCTATCTACAAACTCCTCCATGAGTTAGAAGAAAAGATGAGCATGGGGATCATAATCGTCTCTCACGATCTCCATGTAGTTTATGCCCACGCTGACCGCGTAATCTGTCTCAATCAAAAAATGATATGCTACGGGGAACCCCACGAAGCTCTCTCGACCGAAAACCTCAGCCAACTTTACAAAGATCACACATTCTTCAATCACCATCACAACGACCATAAAAAATGATCGAAAATCTTCCTCTTATTATCATTTCCGGAATCTTCGTTGCTGCCGCGAGCGGTCTTGTTGGTTCGTTTCTCGTACTCCGCAAAATGACCCTTCTTTCAGATGCGCTTTCTCATGTCGCGCTCCCCGGAATTGCGCTTGGAGTAGTCTTCCACTTCGAACCTCTTCTAGGAGGTCTAGTATTTCTCCTCCTCGCGGTCTTTCTTCTCTGGGGTATAGAGAAAAAAACAAAGCTTGCGATTGAATCAATTACCGGCGTCCTCTTTGTAATGGCGCTCGCCATAGGCTCTCTCCTTATCGAAGAGCACGAACTTCTCGAAGCATTCTTCGGAAGCGTTGAGAGATTAACCCTTCCCCACATCATTATTCAATCAGTGCTCGCGATTGGAATCATCGCGACCATTATCTACTTCAGAAAAAAAATCATCCTCTTCTCAATCGCGCCAGACCTAAGCCGCGCCGAAAAAATTTCTGAAAACAAAGCCGAACTCCTCCTCCTCTCCCTTATCGCGCTCACAATCACAATCGGTATCAGCTTCGTAGGAATTCTTCTTATGAGTGCGCTCTCCATAATCCCCGCTGTAACTGCAAGAAATCTTGCGAAAAGCTTCAATAGCTTCCTCATTCTAAGCGTAATAATCTCCATAATCTCTTTGTTAGTAGGTCTATTAGCAGGAAATGAACTTGAAATAAACCCCGGCATCACAACTGTTCTCACGGGAACAATCCTCTTCCTTCTCAGTCTCTTCACAAAAAAATAAGGCAGCTCACCTCCAAAGCAAGCCGCCCTTCTCACACCCTCATATTATTTCATGGGATGAACCTTTCGATCCATAAAAAGCTTGAATCCCAACTGCCTAACCTTGTCCTGAACATCTTCCCCCAGCTCTTCTTCTCCTGGACAAGTAGCAACTGCCCGGAAAACGAACGTCGTCCCTCCCCCCTCAGGAACATAAGAAATATAGCCCCGCCCATCTCCGTAACACTTATCCAGTTTCACCCCAGCATCGGACAACACCTTAATCAACCCTTCCCCCGAAACCGCAGGCCCGTCCGGTCGAGCCAAAAATTGAATCATCATGAAAACCTCTTTTCTTTTTGAACTCCCTCTGTTATCCCAAAACTAAAAGGAAAAGTCAAAGTCAAATCGTTTATAATACATTCATGGGCCAAACCTCCACTCAAAAATCTCAAAAGAAAAACAAAAGCGATCTCCAAAAAATTCGAGAAGAAAAAAAAGCAAATCGTGAAAAAAATAAAAAGCAAATCATTTTCCTCGTCTCCATCATTATAATCTCAAGCATTACAGGAATTGGTTCACTAAGTGGCGTTCCCCAAAAAAATCTTAGAGAAAATAAAAGTAATACCGCCACATTTATCTACTTTGCGCCGAAGCCCCAAACCCTAGAAGGTGAACTAACAGTGCATACCACAGACGACCTTGAAAGAAACAAAGAATCTCACGTGTATATACTAAAAACCAAAAATGGAACCACATATGATGTGTCGTCCTCAAGAGGTCTGTCAGAGAAACTCCAAGGAGGGAAAGTACAAATAAAGAGCGCCATAATCCAAACAGGAAACAAAGTCGAAGGAGAAATAAAAGCACTAGCCCTACCTCAACCTCCAGCAAAGGTTACGGAGCGACCGAAAAGAATCGCCCTCATCTCCGTGTACTTTCCAAACACCACCCCCCTAAACACCTCAAGAATTCAAAATCTATACTTCGGAGAAAACAAAACCACAGCCGATTCGGCTATTCCCTACTCCACTAAAAACTTCATTGAAGAAGTTTCATTCAAAAAAGCATCAATAACAGGTGTCACGTTTGGTCCCTATTTGTTAAAAACCACGCCCGAAAGCCAAAACACCTGCATAGAAATAATAGATACGGCAATCTCTATAGCTCGTAAAAATATCTACTACCCCTACTTTGATGAAGTAGGCATAATCATGCCAACAGTAAATTGCGGTTTTCACGGAGGCGCGACTATGCGGAATATCCAAATAGGGACGAATCCAAACACCTATCACAGCGTCCGAGTGCACCTCATTAATGGACTGCTACTAAACGGAGATCCAACAGATCTCCACATTACATCTCACGAGATAATTCATAACTATGGGATTGGTCACGCAAAAAGATTAGAGTGCCCAGGAAATGATCTTGAAAATTGGGATCCGCTAGGAACGAGCTGTATAAACGACGCAAGAAATCCATACGATGGTATGGGATACATATACAGCACTTCAACTTACAAAGGACCCGGGCACCCCAACATTGTTCTCAAAAAAGAACTTAGTTGGATACTGGATTCTAAAATTCAAAACGTATACGAAAGCGACGAATATACGATAAGCCCTCTAGAACTAGGAACAACACCAAACCCTCAAGGGTTACGAATTCGTCTCCCCTACAAAACAATCTATAAGATAAACGAGGAAGAAACCATAGAACTTGATCTCGACCTCGTTGTCGAATACCGCCAGCCGATTGGAATAGATAGAATCTTGAAAAACACGGAAGGCGCTCTCGTAGAAATTCATCAACCCTTTGCTCCAGCTGAAAGTCATCTCTTCAAAACAAACTCAAAAACATTGACCGTCTCCGAGAATCCATTCCTTATAAAAATCGGTGAAACATACCGAGACGAAAAAGGAAAAATCTCCATTACTCCCCTTGGT
>CAZGST010000007.1:1400-15332 GCA_964528655.1 uncultured Candidatus Saccharibacteria bacterium | reverse complement strand
CCCCTTGGTAAAACAAAAACCGGAGACCTTCGCATAAAAATCCAAATTGGAGATCTTCCATTTCCAATAAAAGAATACCCTGAAATCTCTCTTTAGTAACAAGCCCTCTCTGTGCTCCCGCGAGGAATCGAACCTCGATCAAGGGATTAGAAGTCCC
This sequence comes from uncultured Candidatus Saccharibacteria bacterium, assembly GCA_964528655.1. Taxonomy (GTDB): domain Bacteria; phylum Patescibacteriota; class Minisyncoccia; order UBA6257; family GWB1-50-10; genus CAZGST01. Next base: position 15,175 of record CAZGST010000007.1, on the reverse strand, counting down.
CTATTCTGTCCGTTGAACTACGGGAGCGTATAAAAACGCATAACGGTTTGATAATAAATGAAAAATCGGATAATTTAAAGGATACGCATACCGGGGCATAGTGTAACGGTAGCACGAGTCCTTTGGGAGGATTTAGTCCGAGTTCAAATCTCGGCGCCCCGACAGACAAAAAAATTCACAAAGTAACCTCCTTTTTACATTCTTTTACTCATGCCTCTTTCTCACCCCTACCACGCGCACACGGCAACAACCCATGACTCACTAGGAGCTTCCATTCTCCACACCAACTATCTCGCGCGCATTGGAAAGATTCTCCTGCAGGCAAAGGAAATAACAAAGGAATCAAAACTCCTCGCAATAAACCACGCGATCTACAGCGCTGGTGCGGCCCTTGGCGCGATATTTATAAACCTCTTTATCTGGAATGAATCTCATAACTTCAAAATCCTTATTCACTATCACATAATTCAGTACCTCATCATCTTCGCGATCTTCCTTATAAGCGGCCTCTTCTTATCAAAAATAAACGCGAAAACACTTTCCCAAATCGGACTAATCTCCCTTATCGCAAAAAGTCTTCTTTTCGTAATCCTCAAAGAAAACTCCATAGACTATATCTGGCTCTTAGGAATTCTGAGTGGTATCGGAAGAGGCTTCTACTGGTCAGGAACCCACGTTCTTGAATACACCTTTACAAAAAAAACAAATAGAGATGCCTTCTTCGGATTCAAAACTTCCCTCATCTACCTTGCTTCAATCCTCGCCCCAGGTCTTGGAGCCTTAGCCGTAACCTTCGGTAACTACTACCTGCTCTTTGGAATAATGGCAACACTCTTCCTCATAAGTGCAGTCCTGCTTTTCAACTTCAGAACCCTCTATCTCCCGAAAATGAAACTAGAAAGTCTCTGGAAGCCATTCAAGTCATTTACCTGGCGCATGGTTAGTATTCGAGAAAGTCTCGGAGGCATCGAGTCCGGCTCAACAGAAATCATTACCGCCACTCTCGTATTCGTTGTTCTCGGCAACGAATTAGATCTGGGAATATTGAACAGTGTTTTCACCCTCATCGGCGCCCTAGTTTCAATAATCGTTGGCGGAACCCTCCTTAACAAAATAAAAAAAGAGCTAACATTCGGAAAGATAGGCGCACTCATGATCAGTCTCTCCGGAATACTATTTATCGCGTTCTTCAACATCCCCGCCCTTATTATCAGTTCACTTATCTCTGTGTTTGCAAGACCATTCTTCAGCGTTGGACTTGCCTCTTCTCTCTACAAGGCCTTAGATAAAAACTCCTCATCCAAAGAAGACTACTATGAATACATCACAATCGCTCAAGAACTGCCCCTTGCTCTAGGTCGGACCCTAGCCGCCGGTCTCCTTCTCATAATTCTGAGTAGTGCGGACATAAGAGACGCACTCCCGATAACAAAAACTTGGTACATCATCCTAAGCCTCATCCCTCTCGCCTACTGGTACTTCACCAAAAAATTTGAAAAAAATCTCTCTAAAGACTAAAAACATGCCCCAAGAAAAAACCTCCGTCCAAAAAATTCAATCCGAAATAAAGAGAAGGAAAACCCACGGCATCCTTATCACTAATCCGACAAACATCTTCTATCTTGCTGGATTCAAGGGCATATCTCCTGAAGAACGCGAAGCAAGCCTCCTTATAAAGACAGATTCCGCACAACTCTTCCTTCCTGCGATGTACAAGGAGGAAGGAAAAAATCTCGATTTAGTAAAAAAGAAAATATTAACCCTTATCGTATCTAAAGAAAGAGATAATCTTCTCACTTCATGGATAAAATACGTAAATGAAAAGCAAACAATCCTATTCGAAGGAGATAATCTTACAGTGAACGAATTAAAAAAAATCAAAGACCTTACCAATACAAAACTCATAGACCAGTCTGGACTAATAGAGCGCCTCCGGACGATAAAAAGCAAAGACGAAATAAGAAAGATAAAACGAGCTGTACAAATAACAGACAAAGTCTTCTTGAAAACTATACAATTTTTAAACTCCAAAAACTACGAAACCCTAACCGAGCAGGACATTGCCGAGTTCATCAAAAAAACCGGAACTAACCTAGGAGGCGAGGGGCTCATGTTTGATTCGATTGTAGCAAGTGGCAAGGGAAGCGCCGCACCACACCACATTACTTCCAGCAAAAAATTAAAAAAAGGAGATCTTCTACTTCTCGATTTCGGTATAAAATATGCTGGTTATGGAGGGGACCTCACCAGATGCATCTCTTTAGGGAAAGCGTCCGATGAGATAAAAAAAATCTATAAATTAGTCCTCGAAAGCAATGAAAAATCTATCGCTGCATGCAAGCCAGGAGTCCTAGCCTCCGACATCTACCATATAGGAAACAACGTATTCAAGAGTCACAACTTCGAAAAATATTTCTTCCATCGCTTAGGTCACGCAATCGGCCTCGACGTCCACGAAAATCCCAGTCTCTGGCACGCAGACCAGACTCCTCTGAAAGAAGGTATGACGATCACGATAGAACCAGGCCTCTACTTCGAAAAAAAATTCGGCATCCGCATCGAAGACTATGTTCTCATCACAAAAACCGGCCACGAAGTCCTCTCCAAATCCCCCAAAAGCATAATTGAAATATAAAAAGCGTCGCCTTCTTTCAAGCGACGCCTGATCACGCGCATAAGTCTCCCCAAAAGTCTTCTGTCTAAGCGGACGCCAAAGACGACAGCATCACGAGCTGCTTCCTCCTCTGCAGTCTCACAAAATAAAACGTTCCCCCCACAAAAACCAAAACACAACAAGTCACAATCATTACCATCTCTGCCTCATTCCCCCCCTTGCCCTTCTTCGCTCTGTCCAGCACCTCCCGGCCAGCCGGAGTAAACCCGTCCGAGTCAGTTTTTACCGTCTTCTTTGGAAACTTAAACAACTCACACCCTAACCCCCCCCCAAGAAAACAACCCCAAGAACAGGAAGAGAACGATTCTTCTGCGCATAAAAATTCCTTTCGCTAAAAGTAAAAACCTGATTTAAAATCCTACTCTCCTACTTACCCCTTTTTCTTTATAGTGTCAAACACCTAAATCAACATTGACAAATTCTTCGCAAAAAATTATCTTACAACCTGTACTTTCTAGGAGATGAGTATGTCGATTACAGAAATGATCGTCATACAGACGATCATTGCGTGGGAGCTTATCTGCATGAAAGCAAACCTTTTCATGCATCAAATTTTGCTAATGCTCTACGCATTAGCAAACGAAGATCCACCCTTCATCTAAATCCTCGCAAAAAACCCAGAAACCTGAGCCCGCGAGGATTTTTTATTCCCTACTTCCCCAACTGCCTCAAAAGCTCACACGTAGTTCGTATCCCCTTATAAAACATAGACAACTTCATCCTCTCATTCGGAGAATGAAGTCTATCATCAATAAGCCCATACCCAATAACAAGAGGTAAAATTCCAAGCTCACTCATAGTAGCCACAATCGGAATCGATCCACCTGATCGTATAAAAAGCGGCTCCCTCCCCCAAACATCTTTCAAAACTCTACTAGTAATACGAATAAACTCATGATCACGCGAAATAAGTACACTAGAACCGCACCCAAGAGTCTTTACCTGAAACTTCACCCCCGAAATCTTGAATCCCTCGACAAACTTTCTAACCAAATCTTCTATTCTCTTTGGCTCCTGATGTCCCACAAGTCGAAAACTTACCTTCACCCTAGCCATCCGCGGAATCACCGTCTTCGGTCCTTCTCCCGTGTACCCGGAAAGTAATCCATGTACATCCATGGTAGGTCGCGCAACCAGTCTCTCCAAAAGTGAATACTTTGAATCCCCCCAATCACCTTTTGCTCCAGTCTGCTTCTGAAAATCCTCTAGCTGGAAATCCGACTTCAAAAGAAGTTCTCGCTCAGAACTATCAACATCAACAACATCATCATAAAATCCTGGAATCAAAATCTTTCCAGTCTCTGCCTCTTGCATTCGAGACACAAGCTGCATAAGCGCGCTCGCTGGATTCGCAACTCCTCCTCCATAAAGTCCAGAATGTAAATCAGTCTTAGGTCCTTCTGCTGTAACTTCAAAATACACGATCCCTCGAAGTCCATATTCAATTCCTGGCACCTCTTCAGATACCGCATGTCCGTCCGACACCAGTGCCAAATCCACATCTATCTCATCCTTATATTCCCGCAAATAATTCTCCAAACTACGCCCCCCAGACTCCTCTTCTCCTTCTAATAACACCTTCACATTCACCGGTAACTTACCCTCGCTCTTCAATAAGTATTCAATCGCCTTCAAGTGACAAAAAAACTGACCCTTATTATCAGTCGCACCGCGTGCAAAAATATGACCCTCTCTCACTGATGGCTGAAAAGGAGAAGTCTCCCACTCGTCCAAAGGATCCGGAGACTGCACATCATAATGCCCATAAATTAGAACTGTCGCCTTATCAACTCCGGCGCCACTCCACTCTCCATATACAAGAGGTTTACCATTGGTTGCAATAAGCTTCGCATTCTGTAATCCAATATTCTGAAGATGCTTCTTCAGCCATTCTGCGCATTTCTGCGTCTCATCCGCATACTCCATATCCGCCCCAATACTCTTAAACCTTAACAATTCCGAAAGCTCCTGAATTATCCGCTCTTTATTTTTATCAATGTATTCGTTAATCACAAAAGTATCTATTCCTAAGTTACACAAGTATCTTCCCTTCTTTCAAAACAAGTTTATCATCAATCCAGACCTCACTTCCCTTCTTCCGAGTGTCTTTGACAATATCCCAATGAATCGCAGATACATTCTTCCCTAATCCTTTTCTGTCCGTGTACGATCTTCCAAGCGCTGTGTGCATCGTACCTCCAATCTTCTCATCAAAAAGCGTATTCTGCATAAAATTCTTAATATTGTAGTTCATCCCAAACGCAAGCTCTCCAAAACGTTTCGCTCCAGGATCCGTCTCCAAAATTGTTTTCAAAACATCTTGATTACTTTCCGCCGAAAATTTCACAACCTTCCCTAGTTTAAACTCTAAATAAATTCCCGAAATAATCTTCCCAGAATATCTAGTAGGAAAATCATAATAAATGTGTCCATTTGTCTTCTCTTCTTCCGGACCCGTAAACGTCTCTCCATCCGGCACGTTAAACTTCCCAAAACACGGACATGCTTTCCGTCCATCAATCCCCAGCTTCAAGTCAGTGCGATAACCCTTAATATGCACCTGCTTCCCTGCGTCAATGTATCGCGAAAGCCCAATCAAAGACTTCTCCATCTTTTTGTAATCTGGAAGACATGATTCATAGTAAAAATCAGTAAGCCCCTCTAGACTCATCTGAGCATCTTGTGCCAACCCAATCGTCGGATAATACGTCAAAACCCACTTCTTTCGCACCATCTTCTGAAACAACTCATCAAACGCCTTCATCCGGCGCTGAATTTTCTTCGAGTCAGATTTCGCAAGCGCGTTGTAATTATCAAGCGTCGTAATCCGCAGAAACTTTTCTCCCCATCGAGTAATTGCATCATACGGCATAGGGACTGTATCAAGTTGTTCTCCCTTGGCATATTCAAAGAATATCTTCGGCAAATCTCCAACCGACGTCCTATTCAAGAGCAAATTGAATCCCAAGATATCCAAATACACCAAAGCTCCCCTCTGCAAAGCTCCCTTATAACACTCCTGAATCAAATCTAAAGGATACGTGTCCGAAGTCATAATCACAAGCTTGTCCCCCTTTGAAACCTCCAAAGAATGATCCAAAAACACCTCCGCCAACTTTCGATTTCGCTCATCAATCATAAGAGCATAATTACTTCCTGCTAAAAAATTCATTTTCGCTAACTTCCGCCAGTTCCAAAACTCCCTTCAAAGTACCTTTTGCAAGTTCTCTATGCAAAGGAACGACAGTAGTAACAACCCTCCCAGAAACACGTTTTCTTAGCTTCACATGGCTACCTCTTTGAGAAAAAACTTCAAAACCAAAATAACGGCAAAGTATTTTTATCACAACCCTGCCAGAAAAAATCTTAGACATGGCTTGTCTCAAGGATAGTAACAACTGGAGCCCGTTGTGTCCGAAGCCGCTTCTTCTCTTGAGGAGAATCTTCTAAATAAAGCTCAACTGCTTCTTTTATATTATCTTGAGCTTCCTCAATGGTTCTTCCTTGGCTCACAACTCCGAGTTCCACACACCGAGCAACATACCACTTGCCTTCTTGTGTAATAACTGTAGTAAATTTGTAACTCATAAGGGAGACTATAGACCAACTAGTAATAAAAGGCAAAGAAATCCATCACTCCTAAAAACTTCCAAATAATGCCCCAAAAACACCTCCACCAATTGTTTGTTCCTTACATCTTCCATAAATCCAATACTACATCCCCATGCTATTTTTGTCATCAAGTCCATCAATAATGAAAAATCAGGCGGGGATCTTACTCCCGCCTGTTCCATCAATTTTCAAACACAACTGGTGCAACCATTGGACGACCGAGTTTTTCCCCTCCCTGCCACACTCTAGCCATCCAAACCCATGTCTTCGGGGTATTACCATACAATACTAACCGAAGATCATGATATGTAAGCAACGCTTTATCACACATATTCAAATCCGAAATCTGCCAAGGAGAACACCACCCCTGAAAAATACCGGCAGACGACAAACTCTGCTGATTCTTCGTCGTTATCTCACTTCCTCCCTTCCCATAAGCCGAAAAAAGTGGCTTATAAAAAAGTCGATGCTCCAACGAGAGAAGATAACGAATCAAATCACGCTCCCCTTCTACAACCCTAGTGAAAGGAACAACCTGATCTAACACCTTCGCCTGTCCAGAGTTTACATCAATCAATTCTCGTAGCACGTCAGATGATAATATGGCAAGAATCAATTTGCTCTGGATCATTGTGTTCTTAGGCGAAGGAAAGATAGATAACGAAGAGGGTGTCTCACCATCAAATATGACATGGTGATTCAATCCCTCCTGTATCCAGTCTTCATTCACCCATACAATACGATCACCTCTCTCTCGATCCCCCACGGAGACTTGCACTCCTTGAGAAAGAAGATACTCAACGACAAAACTGAACCATCCCCCTGTCCCCGAGATATTGTCTCCAACCCGAGACAATATCTTTACTTTTGGCTCGGTTTTCTCGCGCTGTCGTAACTTTTGAACTAAACGAATAACGCGGGAACACGCCATAGCTGGTTCAAAATCAACACCCGGCCCTTTCAAACTCAAATTCCTACGAACGAGAGAAGGAACCACAGGAACTAAAGGAGCGTCATTGATTTCGATTATCTTTCCTCTCTGAAAATCCAAACTTAAATGTTCGAGATGAAAAGGAGATTTTCTCACAAAAGGAATAACCCTTTCCGGAAGCCCTGTTTCAAGCAACTGAACCAACTCATGCTCCGGATCAGTCTCACACAAATGACTATACTTGTTTGCCGCTTGCGCAATAACCTGAATCAAAACACTAACATTCCGATTCATTGTAGCGACAAAGTCTCGACTGACGCTCACAGGCTCCGGCCACACCCACGCGTTCCTTTGTCGAGGTACGCCGTGAGCTGATAAAGCAACGTCATCCGGAATCAAAAACTTAAATCGAACCAACTTTTCCGAGTGAAGTAAGATGTTATTAAGAAATCCTGGAAAAAATCCTTGAACTAAAGCGATCTCAAGATTCGAGAGCTCATGATCAAAAAAAACCTCGCGGTCGTGATCATCATTAAAATGAGGCATCTGCCCAACCCCAATATTCGCTTTGGCAAATTGAGCAGTCCCCATTTCACTAATAATACTCAAGACTCCCATGTGCCTAGTTGCCGGATCAACTCTCTCGAGAAAAGCTCCTTCTCCTATCGGCAAGCCAACCTCATCTGAAACAACAATCCATCTCATCGGATTAATGAGATTGAGTAAGAGGGGCAGGAACGCCAATCCGCAATCATTGTGAGAGAATCCTAGGACATTATAGTTGAGCTTAATGAGCCTCAACTTAGCACATCCAGAAGAACTACTCATCTCCCCCTCGCAAATAAGAAGCATTCCATCTTCCCTCCAGTCGGAAAAATTTCCTTCACCTCTCATATAATCAACAAATCTCCCACCCATACAATGTCGCGAAAATAAACCGCTTCCGGAATTTTCAAGTCCAATTATCGTCAACATCAGACACCTCCTGAAAATGAAAATGAGTGATGATAAAACAAGTTAACGAGCTAAGTTAGCTTGCTTACCTCGTATATTCAATAACGAGAAAACAAGCTAATCGTAACTCATAAACACTCATGCAAACCGAAAGCTCTTATACACCTCACTGCAAATGCTCCGGTATACGGAACTCAATAAAAAAGAATTTTCATTCAAAACAGCATGAGGTGCATGAATCCGAGCAATAGGAGCATCTGGCTGTACCACCTTCCCCAACTGGGGCACTTGAGCAACAATAGAAAAACGATATGCGTAGTGAGTATCAGGACTTCCTTGCGAAACAGGTTCAACACGACATGCGTCATCATAAAAAACACATTCACCAACAGAAACGTCACCATGCACAAATTTACAATTTTCTTCTAGACTATGAAGAATAATGAGCGAACCATCTTTTGGCTCCCAAATCTTCCGAATCATTCTATCACTCACCCGAAAAGAAGCGCCTAAATACGTCAAAAGATGCAAAAGTCCAAAAGGTATCTCATTGTTTCGTGTCTGGATCTCTGTAATGAGGTGTCCAGAACCCATGAACCGTGGGTTAATATCAGTGAGCAAAAGTCGGTCTGCCATAAAATCAAAATTAACTGCTCCTAAATAACCGCGCGAACGCATATATGTCCCTATCTTCTGAAGATGAGAATGCAAACGATCAAGATGAAGGTCCGGCAAGAAACGAGCAGCACTGAAGTCAACTCCGGAAAAAGAAAAACGATTTCTAGATGTCTCCGGATTATGCGCTATTTGAATCGCCGGAGGTAAAAAAATATTTTGAGTTGGTGTTATAACCCCACTTACAGATAAAGAAGGTCCATCGACAAAGGGCGCAACGACAACGCTTCCTTGATAAGTCCTACACTTAGACAGAAACTCAACAAACTGATCTTCGTACTCAATAATGAAAGTTCCACTTCCGGAGCAACCCTCACCCGTTTGAAGCACAAAAGGTAAACCAAATAAAGATTTCAAATGGAAAAAATCTAAAGAAGCAGCACTGATAACAACACTTGCATTAGGTAAATGCAACTCCTCCTTTATTTTTGTAACAGTCACCTTATGTTCAAAGTGGGACCGAAGGGACTCACTATTATTAAAAACTGGATAACCATGAACATCCGCAAACTCTTCTAACGCAACAGTACTAGCATAAGGCAATAAAAGACTTCCTCGATAGAAACGCTCTCGAATAAAACGTGAGAAAAAAGGACTTGAAAGAAGCTCTGAAACTTCATACATGTCCCAATCTCTTCGAAACCCCTTCTCTTTCTCAAGTGAAAGTACGGGAATCTGACAGTTTAAAAGTTCAGCATCCCTTCCATAATCAAGAGAAACAACTAAAGAAATGGGTACTTCGCTAGGAAATATGTTCCGATCAGCAGCTCGGAGACCAAAAAAAGCAATAGAAGGACAACCCAAGTCCCGGTAATGTAATTCGAACAAAGAAAGAGCTTGTTGAAAAGAATCCAGTAAAACTTGTTTCATGAAATTTCTCCAATTTTTTTTGCGACCACATATACTTTCTCCCCTGTAACAAGGACTTTCCTAGATGATTGCACCGAAAGAAAGCCATCAAACAGACTAGTAAGATAGCGATCCTGAAAGGTTAGAAGATCAGTCACTACTCCAATAACATCACCCCGACGTACAGGACTAAGAATGTTCATAATAGGAGTGTAAAGGCCTCCGGTGTCGCTAAAATATCTCTGCTCATCGCTAAAAACAGGAATAGGATGTGCTAAAAAACAAGAGGTGTCTAAAGAACTCTTCAAAACACTAAGAAGCCCGTTGACAATGCCGTTCATTCGTTCGGTGTTAAGCAACTCAAATGGAGGAAGTTCTACACCAGTTCCGAGGACGCCTCTCGCAAGTAAACATTCAATGAAACTGGTTAAATACTTGCTTCCTTCAACCGCTCTCCACACCATCGGAGGCTGAAGGAGTCGAATAAAATTACGAGTCTTTTCTACAAGTAGCGGATCTTGCGTACTGAATTCCATCCCCATAAATTCACCCAGATTCCCAACTCCGTGGATATCAATGACCAAATCACAATCCAAAAATTCTTGAAAGAGGACATATGCAATACGCTCAGTAAAAGTTCCATCCTTTTTCCCAGGAAAAGCTCGATTAAGATCTTCATGATCGAAAGGTGTCTCTCGCATCCGAAAAGCAAGAGCAAAAAGATTAACTCCAGGAAGAAGTCTCAAGGTCCCCGAAAAATGATCCAATCTCTTTAGCAATTCTCGCATCACAAAAAGGCTCTCAGGTTCATCACCATGGACGCCCCCAACAATACCGATAAGCGGCCGACCAGAACCAATCTCCAGAACTGGTAAATCAATTGACTGATGAATAACTTCTCCAATATGCAAATGTTTCGTTTTTATTTCCATAATCAAAAACAAAAAACCTCCTGTGTCCAGGAGATTTTCTTGCCTAATAAAAAGCCAAAATCACCTCCCGGATAAGGGGGTAAGAAGCCAAAGGCTAAAGTAATATTTTGCAGTTGCGCTCAAAAAATTCATATAAAATCTAATAATTCTATCCTATCGTACCTCAGAACAGTTGTCAACAGCGTGTATAGAGCACTCACGAATAATTCGGCAACACTGATTCCAAATCTTTCACACCAAAGGGCGTCACACTCAAATACGCTTCTCCGTACATTACTCCAATCTCATACCCCCATTTTCTATGCCGCGCCCTCCAGTATCCCCAAAAATCATTTTCATGATTTTTTGTAAGATGCACTCCAGACTTAAGCGTAAACTGTGAACTGTGCGCCAAAAGCGCTTTCTCCTTAGTCTCAAACTCTTCCGAGATATCCAAAATAAATGTCTGCTGAAACTCATTCCAAAGAGGGTAATAAAACACATAACGTGGCACATGCGGAGCGTATCTACTCATTACGTTCGACAACTTCGCAGAAAAAAGCGCTGTAGAGATCATCCTACTTGCTACTTCGTGCCCCGGATGTCGATCTTGCCAATACGGCACAAGCACAATCTGGGGACGGTGCTTCCGGACAACATCAACAATTCTACTCTCTTCAGCTACTGAAAAAGACCGAGAAAGAAGTTTCTTATCAGGTATTCGTAGATTCTCTCTCATGCTCACCCCAATAATCTCCCCTGCCCTTTTCGACTCCCTCTGTCGTATCTCTGGAGTTCCATTTGTTGCAAGCTCGCCTCTAATCAAGTCAACTATCCCTACTCGTCTTCCTGCCCGAGCGCACTTTATGAGCATACCCGCGCATGACGCCTCCACATCATCCGGATGCGGCCCAAACGCCAAGACCTCAACCCCGTTAGAGGTCTGCTTCTTTTTATTTTCTAAAAAATATTTTCTCTTCCTCATAAATAATAAAACTCTTCAAGCTGTAACAAATAGACTTCTAATGGGGTCTAGCTATACATCCTCTTCTTTCATAAAAATAAATAATCTTTATAATACCACGCAAAAAACAATAAAAAAGAGGCCGGGGCGGAAATACTCACACCACCGACCTCAAGCCTCATATACGCTCCTATCGTTTCCTTCTGAACATCTGTCTTTTTTCTTTTCCCCCTCTCTTCCTCTTCTCGTTGGCAAATCTTGGCAATGGGCAGATATGCCCAATAATATGATTTGCCATACCGGCGACAATGCGGGCATCTTCTATCTGTATCGCCGAAACTTCAATAATATTCTCTCGAAGTCGACGTAAAGAAAGGGTTTTGATCCTTGGATTTTCAACCAAGGCAATTCCCTCACAGCACCCACCCAAACATAAGCGAACCTGAAAGACAAGAGAGAATTTTGGAACTCTCACAGTTCCAACAGAAACCTTCCCGTTATCATCTGTCCATGGAAGGAATGACCGAGGACGACGCTCGTTTGAAGAGCGAGCGATCTGCTCCAAAACACGAGCCGCATTACCCTTGTTTGGAGCAGATAGTACAACGACAGACACTTCATCCTGTTCCATAAAAGACTTTCCTCCTTAGTGAGTAAGGTGAATTGAAAAGTATAATTCGCTGTTTTCACAAATCAAAGAACAACTTTTTCTTCTTTTTGAAATCAGAATCGATCCAAAAAGAAGAAAATATTATCCTCTAAATCCTAAGCTTTTCAAAAGGTCTACCCCGAATTTATCGAAGGACTAATACCTGCTATTAACTTTTCAAAAAACTCATTCTCCACAAAAAGCCCCGGCTCTTGCCGGGGCTTGGTTTGTTTCAATGTAATCGATGTTACTCTCTATTTTTTACATCTTACCCCGGCTTGATAATTTCCTGTCTTAAGGACGCGTGGAAAATCCACAGCAACAATCTGCTTGGTAATAATCCAGCTAAACGTACAATAGTGTCGAGAGTTAGTGCTCATATAAAATCTTTTGTATACTTTATTATAACAAAGTATACATGCACCCCAAAACCTGTCAAATTGAACAATCTACACCCCCTTGCCCCGACGCCTGACATCAAGATAGAAAAAAATCCATTAGATGGAAATGCGTCTCGAAAACCAATAAAAAATGATACGATGAGATCATGCCTGAAAAAATAAGAGAAGAAGATAAAAGCATCGATGAGGAGTATATCAAAACTACCGTACTCACCATGATGGAGTTGCTAACTCAAAACATTCTGGACGAAGCAGATCCCTACGGAAAAATAGAAGCAGCACTAGATCAGTTCGAAAAAGAGAACAAAAAGGACCCCGCAATCATAAAAAGAACCTTGAAACTTCTCCTTGCGACTTGGACACATATGGCAGAAAAACTGAAAACAGAAGGATCAGCAATGATTGAAAAAATCAAGGAAGAAGAAAAGGAAAAACAAAAATTTATCAACGCACAAAAAGACTATTGGAAGCTCCTCGCAATGATAAAACTCAAAACCGAATTCCTGAAAGAATACCTAGCAAAATACCAAAATTCATGAATGAAGTTGAAACAAAAGTCCTCGACATAGACAAAAAAGAAGTTGAAACAAAATTACTTGCTCTCGGGGCAAAAAAGGTTTCCGAAGCACTCCTCAAAATCGACTGGTTCTGGAGACAAAACGACACCGAAGGAAATGAACCCTGGTTTTTGCGCATCCGTACATCTTCTACCAGCAAATCTGAAATAACCTGGAAAGCCAAGTCCACCCACATAGGCATCTCAAGAGTTCACAAGGAAATGAACATCGAAATCTCTGATGCCGAAAAAATGAAAGACCTCCTCATAGAAATCGGCCTCATAAATTACGCCCATCAAGAAAAAAGGAGAACCTCCTACACTCTGAAAAATTGGAGGCTCGATATCGACGAATATCCCAACATGCCTCCCTTCACAGAAATAGAAGGCGAAAGTAACGAACACATCAAAGAAGCCATTAGCCTTCTCGGTCTAGAATCCCATAAAACCTGGAACGATGGTGAGCGAAAAATGATAAAGACAACCTACAACCTAGACTGGTTCAATATGAAATTTTGATTCTTCCCTGAAACATGGTAAATTTCGGTGAAAAGAACCTCCATGCCGGAAGTTGAACATAAGCGAACCGTCTCAATCTA
>CAZGST010000007.1:0-1390 GCA_964528655.1 uncultured Candidatus Saccharibacteria bacterium | reverse complement strand
ACTGCTACCCAGGCACCTGGTGCCTCCCCACAGTCACACTTCATACAAACGAACTACCCGAAGAAGCGGCAAAACGCGCTGGAAGAGAAAAACTCCGAACTATTGTGATGCCCCTGGAGCTCATGAACGTAGGAACCGGAACACAAGAAAACACCCACCTCACAAATATCCTGATAAAAGTCCGCCTCAAAGGACCAGAGCCTTCAGTAAATGAAGCAAACACAAAAACTACTCACTACATCGAACAAAAATGGACGCACGACCTAACCCTCTTCCAAGAATTAGCAAGAAATGGTTCCGTTCCTCTTCAAGCATTGTTGCAGTACTTTGGAATGACTCTGAATGTCCCTGAGATAAAAACAGAAATAAACACGGAGCTAACAACCCTCCTCAACTTCGCCCACGAAATGTACGGTGTAAAACAAATCCTGAGATTTCGCGGCATGCCAGGAATGGAAGACGCGGATTGGGACAGGTGGGATAGTGTAGCCGAGCACTCCTGGCGAATGGCCCTCCTTGGAGTCATGCTCGCCCCCCATTTACAAAAAACCATTGACCTCAAAAAAACCCTCAAAATGATCCTAGTCCACGACATTGTAGAACTCCAAGCCCTCGACTACTCACCAATAGCAAAAGACCGCAATGCCGGTGGCCACGCCTTTGACCACAAAGCATTCAACGAAAAATATATCCGAGAATTGAACGCCGCCGGAAACATCTTCAAGAACCTCCCCCAAAACCTCTCTCTTGAATTCTTCTCTCTCTTCAAAGAATATATCGAAACAAAAGCAAAGCCGGAAACAGCTACCGAAGAAGGAAAATTCGCCTACGCCTTAGACAAGATAGAAGCCTCAATCCAAATCATCGACTGGCGAAAAACAAAAAAGAACTGGAAAAAAGAAAACTTTGAAAAAAGTATGAAATATATCCTTGAGTGGTCTTCGTACGACCCAAGCCTCAAAGCATTCTGCGAAAAAATAAAAAAAGAGGGTCTGCAAATCACAGAATAACCCTTTCTCTCCTGTATAATCCCACCCCTAGAAGTCTGAGTATGGACAGCCATAAAAAGCCGGCGTAAACTATACGCTTAGGTTCTAGTTCTATTACCTGAAAATAGTCTATTATATAAACAGAAGATAGGTCATGAACAACATATCCTCAGAAAAACTAAGCTTAGAAATATACAATCACTGTTCTTCAAAAAAAGAAGAAGCGCTGTCCCTCCTTCAAAAATTGATCGCTATCCCTTCTGAATTCAACTCAAAAAACAGTGACGAAGAAATCAGGACACTTGGAATATTCCTCAAGAAAACCCTTGAAAACGAAATAGGCATCAAAACAACTATCCACGGAAAAGGAGAAAATACTGTGATCCAGGGAACCCTTGGAA
>CAZGST010000006.1:23706-24950 GCA_964528655.1 uncultured Candidatus Saccharibacteria bacterium | reverse complement strand
CACTCGAAGAAGACGACACATTTCCAGAACAGATTCTTGATATCTCAAAATTAATTGCTCATGTTGACGGAAACTACAAAAATGATCTAAGAGACAAATATCAGAGATTCACGTCAAAGATAAAAGGACAAACAAAGAGTACTGGAACCACAATAGAACCCGCCCTCACAGCAATAAACCTCACAGAAGAAAACACAAAAGATGCTACAAATATAGTAAAAAGATTTTTTGAGTATCTCGAGTCAAAAAACCTTCACATATCCGAAGTCACAGATTACGACAGTCTGATATTCCACCCTCCTCTTGGGAAAAATGGAGCTACATACTTTTCGCAGATGCTATATCTAGAGAAAAATCCAATCGCTTTCTTTGCCGCAGAACCAATTTCCAAAGACACCGTGGGGCTATTTGCAAACATCACACTTCACGAAGAAATCCCATACTTATCCGAATATCTTATCGTGTACATTTGTAGATTATTGCATAAGGAAGGATACAAGTACCTGAACATAGGCGGTTCCGAGACCGGGGGTCTATTTCAATTCAAGGACAAATTTTCTCCAGTGGAATACAACAAAATGCACTGGGTAGTATACAAGTTTTCGTAACATTCCGATCTGTGGTAGGGTATATTCTACGTCTACAAACATGAAGCTCTATATTCTCTTCTTTCTCCTTATCCTATCCGGTGGAGTGCTATTTATAGCGCTAGAGTCTACTGCTAGCGCGCCTACTCCTGTTTCCTTGGAAAGCCCAGTAGTTGAAATTGAAAACGAAAAAGAAGAACCTATTATAGCTGAAGAAATAGAGCTTCAAGAAATAAATACCGTAAGTAATAAAAAAGAAACGATTACTCTGTCTGATGAAGCCCCTCATCAAGGAGACGCTCTATTCATTACTCTCATAAAGAGTGAGGATACTCCAGAAAAAGCCACCTTCGGAGGAAAAACCACCGCATTCTTTGAGTACCAAAATTCTTATCGCGCAGTGTTTCCAATTGAGGCAACCAAACCCCCTGGAAATTACGTTATAAAAATTGAAACAAAAAAAGGTGAGAAGTTAGAGAAAACAATTCAAGTTGCGAAATCAAACTTCAAAATTATTGATCTGCCCGTACCAGAGTCACTGAACATGACCCCAGAAACCTTGAGCGCAAACCTTGTCGCGCAGAAACAGGCAGTGCTAGAGGTAGTTACCATAGATACTGACAGCATCTTCTTTACCGAACCTTTTGATTTTCCACT
>CAZGST010000006.1:16139-23696 GCA_964528655.1 uncultured Candidatus Saccharibacteria bacterium | reverse complement strand
GGGAATGGCGACGTATTACAGAAGGGAGACATTGTTGGTACTGTCGGCATGACGGGCCTTTCAACTGCTGCCCATCTCCACCTATCAATCAAAATCGCGGGAATCTCTGTTGATCCAATCCAATTTATAGAAAAATTCAAGTAGTGGTGGTAATATAGAAGAATTCGGATTTGAAACGTGATATGAGCACTCTAGAACACATTCCGCGCCATGTGGCCCTTATTCCTGATGGTAATAGAAGGTGGGCAAAAGCTCACGGTCTCTTGCCCCATGAAGGACACAGAGAAGGCGCGAAAAGGTTCAAAGACCAAATAGAAGCACTTCACGATGAAGGAGTTGAGTTTGCAACTTTCTGGGTCTCCTCCGAGGACAATATTGTAAAAAGAACTCCTGAAGAAGTTGCCTTCTTGATCATGCTCATAAAAAAAGCTGGAAAAGATAACGAAACTTTAGAAATTGCAAAGAAAATTCAGTACCGTATCCGCTGGATAGGGAAGTGGAGAGAGTTACTGAAGGACAAGGAAGTGGAAGAGATAATTGACGGTTGGGAAAATGAGACTGCCCATCATACCAAAGGTCAAATGACCTTTCTTTTCTGCTATAACGGAAAAACCGAGATGTTAGAAGCAATAAAGAGTCTAGAAAAAACGGGAAACTCAAACCCAACTCATGAAACAGTAAAAAACGCTCTTTGGACTCGTGACTTACCAGACGTTGATCTAGTAATAAGGACTGGTGGAGAACCGCACTGGTCAGCAGGGTTCATGATGTGGCTCACATCCGACAGTCAGCTCTACTTTACAGACGCTCTCTGGCCAGACTTCAAAAAAGAAGAACTCACAAAAGCCCTTATAGACTACAACGGCCGTACCCGCCGTTTTGGTAAATAATAAGTGTTATCCACACAAAGCAAATTTTGTAACATCTGAAATGTTACAATTAACATTAAGAAACTAATGAAAGGTCGATTTGCTTTTACGCTCCAGCGCATGATCTAGCGTAAGCGTAAAAGAAGTAACAATAAGTCGATTTATAAAAATTTTTGAATCATTATGGTAGAAAATTGGGCAACAGCCATCATAACCTCATTACAGAGCTTATGGATGGGTGTGTTTAGTATTTTAGGAGATATCATCGGCGCGATAATCATCGTTATTATCGGTCTTGTCGTCGCAGCTGGTTTGTGCGCGATTGTTGAGAGAATAGTACGAGGAGTCAAGTTTGATAAGGCATTGAAAGGTATCGGCCTTGATGAGTATTTTGAGAGAGCGGGAATGGAAATTGATTCAGGGAAGTTCCTTGGGAAGATCGTCTACTGGTTTGTCGTTGTTGTCTTCCTTCTTGCCGCGAGCGACATTTTGGGCTTCGGTACGCTCTCAATGTTCCTTAGTGAGGTTGCGGGATACATTCCAAACGTAATCATCGCGGTCCTCATAATGCTTGCGTCAGTCGTGGTAGCAAACTTCTTGCGCCATCTAGTAACAGGATCAGTAAGGAGCGCCAGACTTCACAACTCGCAATTCCTTGGCTCCCTTACCTGGTGGGCAGTATCAATCTTCGGATTACTCGCTGCCTTGTCCCAGCTTGGAATCGCGGTACAGATCATTAACGCTCTTGTAACCGGTTTTGTAGCGATGTTAGCAATTGCGGGAGGTATTGCCTTTGGTCTCGGTGGAAAAGACCATGCTAGCGGACTTCTCGATAAGTGGAAAAAGAGAGGAGAAGAAAGAATGAAATAACCTCTAACCGAGTTTACTAGAAAACCCCGTGTAAAGCGGGGTTTTTGACTTTCAACTCCCAATATGGCATATTCTGAGAGTCTTTAGCGTATAAAAAACACATGACATTTGCTGTAATCGAAACCGGAGGCAAGCAGTACCACATAACCCAAGGTGTAAAAATAACAGTTGAGAAGCTCGATGGAGAAGTAGGAAAGAGCATCTCATTTGACAAAGTTTTGATAAAATCCACAGGTGAAAACCTAGAAATAGGTACTCCGTACGTAAAAGGAAGCGTAGAAGCGAAAATAGTGGGCCACGTACGAGATGACAAGAAGATTGTATTTAGATACCACCCCAAAACCCGCTATCGAAAACTGAAAGGACACCGCCAGCCCATGACTGAGGTCCAGATTGAAAAGATATAAAAAAATCCGCTAACAAAAGGCGAATTTTTTCTCACCGAAGCTAACGCCTACTCTGAAGAGCATCCCTCAGAGTTTCCTCATCCGCGAACTCAATCTCCCCTCCTGTGGGAATTCCGCGTCCAAGTCTCGTAACCCTCACCCCAGAATCTTGAAGAGACTGCGTAAGAAGGGAAGTCGCAAAGTCTCCAAATGAGTTACGAGGAAAAGCAATAATTACTTCAGAAACAGAAGCGTCTTTCGGTTCGCTAGACACCCTCTCTTTTATCCGCTCCATCCTTGCTCTATGCATTGCAGTTAACGCTCCCCTGGTAGGTAAGTCTCCAAACACAAAATATAACCCTCGAAAAACCTTCATCTTTTCTAGCGAAAGTATGTCAGTGCCATGCTCCACAATCATGAGCACCCTCTTGTCTCGTGCAGCATCAGAACACAAACCACATAAAGGAGTTGTTGTGTCTTTGAAAAAGAAACATTGTGGACACTCCTCAACGGTAAGTAATGCCGAACAAGCGTCCGAAAGCTCTTTCAACTCGCCCTTAGGGATTCCAGCGAGAAAAAAAGCAAGACGAAGCGCCATCCTCGGTCCAATAGAAGGAAGACGGGTAAAGACTAGAGCAAATCTTTTGATAGATTCTGGAACCATGTGTTTGTCGCAATATCTGAAGAATGTTAGATGTTAGACATCTCTGTACTGTGATGCGTATCAATATTTCGGAAACTGGACTTATCAGCGTCAAACCGTAACTGCAAGCTCCCGACTGGCCCGTTTCTATGCTTTGCGATAATAACATCAACAATATTCTGCTCCTCTTGAGGTAAATCAAGCTGGAACCGATCCTTCCTATGAAGGAATAAGACCACGTCTGCGTCTTGTTCCAGAGAGCCGCTCTCCCGTAAGTCAGAAAGTTTTGGCATCCGAACATCCTTCTCAACGCTTCGTGATAGTTGTGATAAGGCGAGCACCGGCACATCTAAGTCACGCGCAAGAGACTTCAACCCTCTTGAAATTTCAGATACTTGAGCAACCACATTCTCGCTTCGTGTCTTTGGGTGAATTAACTGCAGATAGTCGATCACAAGAAGATCAAGACCGTGCTCAATTTGGAGCCTTCGTGCCATTGCTCGAAGTTGGAGTACATCCGGGGAAGAGGTGTCATCAATAAAAAGCTTTGCCTTCGAAAACTGGTCAAGCGCTTCCTGGATAAGCGCGAACTCCACCTCACCCTTCAGCTTTCCAGTCCTGAGTCTCCAAAGAGAAATTTGAGCCTGACTCGCGATAAGTCTGTCAATAACCTGTTCTCGAGACATCTCAATTGAAAATATTCCGACTGCGTAGCCATTCAGTGACGCGTTCCGCGCAATGTCTAACGCCAACGAAGTTTTTCCATACGATGGTCTTGCCCCCAAAATAATGAGGTCAGACCTCTGAAGGCCTGAGAGCATATTATCAAGAGCCGTAAAGAATGTCGGTATTCCTCGAAGCGCTCCGCCCTCATGTTGGTGAAGTTTTTCAATGCGCTCATAAGCGCTCGTGAGGTCCTCCTGAAGAGGAACAAATTTCTGAATCCGGGACTTCTGGGAAATATTGAATACCTTCTGCTCAACGGAGTCTACCAACTCATCAAAATCTTCTTCTTCAAAAACCTTTTCATGAATCTCGGAAGAAATCCGAATAAGGTCTCTACGTACTCTCTTCTCTCGCACAATCGAGGCATAGTGCGAGATATGAGCCGCGGTAGGTACTCCATTCGTAAGATCCGTAAGATAATCAGTACCCCCCACTTCTTGCAAAGTGTTCTTTCCCTTGAGCTTCGTGGAAACCGTAACAAGATCAATCGGTTCTCCCTTTTCGAAAAGTTCTACAAGCGCTTCATAAATCTTCTGATGCTTTGGTTCATAAAAGTCAGACGCAACAAGAGAATCCGCGACCCTGATAATCGCGTTTCGATCAATCATAATACTCCCCAAGACTGACGACTCAGCTTCTAAGTCATGGGGCGGAATTTTCAAGTTTTGTTTTGCCATCTTCTTATCTATCTTTCTGATTTTTTGAGAAACGGCCCTAACGGCGTATCCTCTACCTCATATCCTAACCCTTCTATTTTTTTACGAAAGTCGTCAGCCTGAACAAACTGTTGATTAACCCTGGATAACTCCCGTTCTTCTGCTATTTTTTGCACACCTTGAGATACTGGCGAAAAATCAAAAGATATGCCGAAAATGTTGAGAAGATCAAGGATAAATATGCGACACCTTCTTGCTCCTCGAGGTGTGAGGTTCCAGATGCGCGGCTGTAAGGCATTTATGTATTCAAAGAGGATTGCCACCGCCCTAGGAGTATTGAAATCGTCCTCCATTGCCTCATGAAATTGTTTTTGGTAGATCCGGGCGTCTATCTCTTCTTTCT
Organism: uncultured Candidatus Saccharibacteria bacterium; assembly: GCA_964528655.1. GTDB lineage: Bacteria > Patescibacteriota > Minisyncoccia > UBA6257 > GWB1-50-10 > CAZGST01. The sequence goes on along the minus strand of CAZGST010000006.1, from coordinate 19,143 downwards.
GTCTATGGGCAAAGAATGAGGCAAAGAAGGAAGTTTTCAGCTTTGAATTTTTTTCAACAAACCCAAGTTTCTGAACAAGGGTTTCAATTGAACGAAGAGACTGATAGTTACGAAAGATAGCTTCTTCTCCAAGGTCAATAGTTGATCTGTAATGGCGATTCAACACCATCCATCGAAAAAGAAGGGGAGAGTGCTCCTGTAAAAAATCCCTTAGCGTTATAAAATTCCCCAGACTCTTCGACATCTTCCTACCCGCACTCTGAACCATTCCCGCGTGCATCCAAAACTTCACGAAAGGCTTTTTTCCGGAAGCTGCTTCTTGCTGCGCGATTTCTGCTTCATGGTGGGGAAACACGAGATCTGTTCCACCTCCATGAATCTCATACTGCGGTCCAAAAAAGTGCTGAGTTATTGCCGTATCTTCAATGTGCCATCCTGGCCTTCCTTTCCCCAACACTGTTTCCCACGAAGGCTCACCCTCCTTTGAGAACTTCCAAAGACAAAAATCCCCTTTATTCCTTTTTTGAGGGTTCAGGTCTATCCGAGATACCCCATCATCAGCCTGCTCCACCGTTCTCTTTGCTAACTTTCCATAATCCAAAAACTTGGAAATATCGTAGTAATATCCGTCATCAATTTTGTAAGCAAACCCTTTCTGAATCAGAGTCTGAACCTGTTCTACGATCTGAGGTATATAATCAGTTGCTAGCGGGTACTTCTGAGGGGAGGCAACTCCGAGAGCCTCCATATCTTTCAAGAACACATCGGCGTACTGATTAGCGAGCGTAAGTGGCTCCACATTTTCCTCATGCGCTCGTTTTATGATCTTGTCATCAATGTCAGTAATATTCTGGATGTAGAAAATATTGAACCCTACAAATCGTAGATACCGCACAATAATATCAAATGAAACACAAGTAGCGGCATTTCCGATATGAACATATCCATACACCGTTGGTCCGCATACGAACATACGAACTTCTTTGCCAGTGTTTTCGAACACCTCCTTCTTTTGAGTTAGTGTATTGTATATGTGAAGAGACATAAATAAATTAAGGCAAGTTTACCCCATCTTACCTAAGAACATATGAAGCTACAAGTTCGAAACTATGACACTATGGAGAGAAATTCAATACAATATCATCTACCTGAGGCGTTAACGTCTGTCCAGTGTTACTCTGCAATCTCACCTTGTATCTTAGGTACTGGTAATTAGTAACCTGATTCACATCAATGCAGATCGATTTGTTGGGGCCTGCTCCTGGATTTGAAGTTCCGGCAGTTGGACACTCTGCCCCATAGTAAGCGCTAGTACTGCCCCCTGGACCCTTGTACGTCCATGGTCCTCCAGAGTTATTTGAAACCGCAACCTGAAAATCAACTGATGTCCCTCCGGGTTGTGATCCTTGCCAGATAATACTATTCAAAGTCACACCATCAGTCTGTTGAGTGTTGATAATCTGGGACTCAAGATATCCGAGAAGGACCGAAGGTGCCCAAGTTGTCTGCACTTTGTAATCCGAAGTCCCGCACGACCCGTTATTGGAGCAATTGAAACTGATCCAGCCCGTTACATCATTCCAAGCATACCCCTGAAAATATCCACTTGAATCTATACTTACCCGGTAATCTGACTGGGAACATGTGTTTGTTCCTTGGCAGTCAGAATCTCCACACCAGAAACTTATCCATCCCACCGTATCATTCCACGCGCATCCGGAAAGCTGGCCAGTACCGGTATTTGTGCACGATAATCCACTTGAATCCCCATTACACACCCGGTAGTCGCTACTGGCACAGACATCTCCAACTGACGTCGAGTCGCAGTTAAGGGATATCTCTCCCACGGAAGAACTCGCGTATCCCTGGAGCTCGGTATTCCCGACAGTTACGGTGTTTGTTATGTAAAAATCTATCCAACCCGTTATGTCGCTCCATGCGTATTTATTTATCGAGTTGATGTTCGTGGCCGCCTCACCAACAAAAATAAAAGAAGCAACCGCAACTGCAAAAACAAGGATAAATAAAGAAAGTTTGAATCGTCCCATCAATAAAAGTATAGCAAATATTGGTTGTTGACAGGAAGAACAAAGGTCTAGTAGTCTTCTCCCATTATGAAGAGAAAGAAAAAACTCATCATCACTGACGAGAGCGATGAAAAGAACCGCAAGAAGAAACGAAGAGTAAAGGAAGAAAGTAACAACCAAAAAATACTTGCTGTTTGCCTACTATGCGTAGTCCTTTTTGTCGGCACCCTTTACATAAAGGCATTTGAAAAAAAGAGTGATGCGTCGGCATCAAGCATAAAAAACATATTTGATTCGTCATTCGGAGACAACCGAAGTTTGATAGAGCTCGTCCCTATAAACGAAATAATAACAAACGACGAGGTGGTTTTTCATAAAGAATGCTCTGTAGAAGGTGTTTATAGCAAAGAAAAAAAGCAAGTAATAATAAATGAGATCGCCTGGATGGGAAGCGAGGAAAGCGCGAGCGACGAATGGATCGAGATAAAAAATATTGGAAACGAAAAAATAGACATATCCTACTGGCAGCTGAAAGACAAAGATGAAAACATAAAGATCACGTTTCGTAAAAATACAGAAATAGAAGCAGGGGGTCTTTTATTGCTTGAACGAACAAGTGACGCGAGCGTGAATAATGTAAAGGCTGACGTCGTCTACAATGGAAGTCTTGCTAACACAAACGAATCTCTCACACTCATAAATGAAATTTGCGAAATTGTGGAGCATGTGAGCGCCACCCCAAATTGGCCAAAAGGAGACAATAAGACCAAAAAAACAATGGAAAGAAGTGAGGACGGAGAAGATTGGCACACCTCAAGTAACATCGGCGGCACCCCAAAACAAGAAAACACAAAACCCTCTTTGAAGAAAACAACTGAAACAGCAAAAGAACCCATATTGGAAAAAAACGAGACACCAACATCAATTCCTACAAATTCGACCACTATTCCCAAAAATCAGGACGAAAATACTTATTT
>CAZGST010000006.1:8646-16129 GCA_964528655.1 uncultured Candidatus Saccharibacteria bacterium | reverse complement strand
TACTTATTTTTCAACGCCCCAAAGCCCAGAACCCCCTGAACAAAAAGAAATAACCTCACCCGCGGTACAATCCGAAGAAACCCCCACAGCTGGGAAAGTAATTATCACAGAGCTCATGGTAGGCAAAGAAGGGAATAACGAATATGAATTTATTGAGCTATATAACCCAACCGAACACCCAATAAATATCTCTCTCTGGTCAATAAGACGAAAAACAGCTAGCGGTAAAGAATACCCACTTCTCACGGGAGGAAGAATGGAGGGAAAAGTGATAAATAGTAAGTCACACTTCCTTTTATCAAATGAAGTTGGGTATAATGGGAGTGTAGTCCCTGACGCAACTTGGGCAAAATCAAACACTCTTGCCTATACCAACAACTCTGTAACTCTCCTGAACGAGAAAGGGGAGGCAGTAGATGAGGTAATATGGATGGGAGTAGAAAAAGATCAGAGCCTTGAAAGAAATATTGAGTCAAACACCATAACGCCTCAAGTCTCCCCAAATCCAAAAAATTCAGCAAGCTAGAAAATAATTAACGCCTATGAAAAAATCAGTTTCTCAAGATCTACATGTGAGGAGTAATATAAAAAAGATAAGCTTCGTCGTTATAATAATCTCAGTACTAGCACTCCTTATTGTTCTCTGGAGGTTTTACTAAAACCAAAATAAAAATGGCGAACCACTGTTCGCCAAATAACCCTACTCCGTCCAATTTTCCCGCATATAAAAATTAACTCTTTTGTTACATTCCCCCAAGAGTTCAACCCGCACACTTTTTTCCTTGGAGGCTGAAAAAAAAGCTACCCGAGCAAGAGCAGTTTCAGTCCTTATAGTCACTGCACTATAGGATTGACCCGATTTGGGAACAATCGGGATCGTCTTCTCCCAATAAAAACCAAAGAGAGACTTCTCCTTCCCAAACTGAACAAGGAACCGAACTCTGTTGTGAGATTCTAGAGAGATATCCGCTTTATCTAAGCAGACCTCCCCTATGTCCATGAAGATAACCGCCTCCCCTACCTTTACAACAACTCCTTCTCCTTCCGACCTGTAGATTTTTCTCATATGAACCCCTCTGTTAGGTGAATAGCTTTCACCAACATAATAAAGCCCTTGAAAAATGGCAAGCTATCAAAATTCTTGTATTATAAAACCACACAACTAACCCATGATTGTTCTCCTCCATAATATCCGTAGTGTCCACAACGTAGGCTCCATCTTCCGAACAGCAGACGCGTTGAAAATAGAAAAAATTTATCTCTGTGGCATCACCCCGTCGCCTCTCACAGAACTTGGGAAAATAAGAAAAGACTTTATAAAAGTGTCTCTCGGCTCGGAAAAAACCGTACCGTGGGAAAAGACAAAATTCACAGGAGCTATAATAAAAAAACTGAGAGCGAAAAACTATCAAATACTGGCCGTAGAGCAATCCAAGGACTCCATTCCTTACTACTCATGCAAAACAAAAAAAAATAACAAAATTGCCATAATACTAGGCAACGAAATAAAGGGCATTCCTGACTCCATCTTGAAGCTTACAGACAAGATCCTAGAAATTCCCATGAGTGGAAAAAAGGAATCTCTGAACGTAAGCGTGGCTTTCGGAATTGTATTGTATCGAATAATGTATCCATGAAAAAAATAGTCATAACTATCGGAATAATAATTTGCGGCACAACCCTCCTCTTTACAACCCTCCTCCTTTCTCCAACCGAAGAGTACTCCTTCGCCACAATAAAAAAGCAACTGCGTGAACTAAGTAGGGATCCAACCCTCCTCTTATTTGTCGGGGATATTATGTTATCTAGAAGTGTAGGGAAAAAGATCATAAACGCTAACGACCCCACCTTTCCTTTCCAAAAAATCGCACGAATCATCGAAGAAGCAGACCTAGCGTTCGGAAATCTCGAAGGTCCGATATCAGACAGGGGAAGAAACCAAGGAAGCATCTACTCCTTCCGGGCGGACCCCAAAGCGGTTCAAGGACTCTCATACGCGGGGTTTGATGTGTTATCACTCGCGAACAACCACATATTTGATTGGGGTAGAGACGCCCTCGAAGACACCATCAGCCTTTTGCAAGAAAGTAATATAGCTCCGATCGGAGCCGGCAAAAACGAAATTGAAGCAAACAATGTCTACATAAAAGAAATAAAAGGAACAAAATTTGCATTTCTTGCTTCGACCAATCTTTATCCTGAGTCGTTAGAAGCAGCAGGGGATCTTGCTGGAATAAGCGATTTCGGAAAACTAATAGAAAAATCAAGAGAAGCAAAAACACTCGCTGACATTGTAGTCGTCTCCCTTCACTGGGGAGAAGAATACAATGCCGAGAGAAGCGAGTACCAGAGAAAATTTGCTGAAGCGCTAACCGAAGCAGGCGCAGATATAATTATCGGTCACCACCCTCATGTTGTGCAGGAAGTTGAAGAAGTTATAGGTACGGAAAATGACTCAACCAAAGTCATCGCCTACAGCCTAGGAAACTTTGTCTTTGATCAAAACTTCTCCACAAGCACAATGGAGGGACTGATGTTGAAAATAAAAATAGAAGACAAAAAGATAAAAGAAGTAGAAAAGATAAAGGTAGAGATAAACAAAGACTTCCAGCCGCAAATCCCACAAGCATGAATAAAAAAACCACACTCGCAAGCCTCATCTGCGTAATTGTTGCATTGGCTGTCTACGGAACAGTAAACTACGCGAATAATCCAGTAAAAAATCAAGCGATAATCAGGAACAATGTTTTCAATATAAAAATTGCGGATACAAGCGCCCTGCAAGCAAAAGGACTTTCTGGCGTGGAAAACCTAAAAGAGAATGAAGGTATGTTGTTTCTCTTTAATAAACCCGCGGGTCAGTATTTTTGGATGAAGGGCATGGTCATCCCCATAGACATAATTTGGATAAAAGATGGGCATATCTCTGGTTTTGAAGAAAGAGTTCCCACCGAAAAAGGAAAGTCAGACAATGAACTCACTATATACGGATCAGGAGTTATAATCGATCAGGTCCTTGAGGTAGCTTCCGGTACAGTAAGCAAGCTTCAACTTCAAGTAGGGGATGAAGTCCGAAGTAAGATAATAAAAAAGTGAAGACAAAAAGAATGTCTGATACACTTATTACATGGCAAGGATTGCGATAAACGGATTTGGTCGTATTGGTAGACTGTTTTTTAGGGCGGCATTTGACACGAAAGGAATCGACATTGTAGCAATAAACGATCTAGGAGACGGAGCTAATCTTGCCTACCTCTGTAAGCACGACTCTGTCTATCGAACCTGGGATCGTGCCGTAACCTTTGAAGATAAGTCGTTAATAGTAGACAGAAAAGTAACAAAGTTTTTACAAGAAAAAGATCCAACAAAACTCCCGTGGAGAGACCTAGGTATTGATATCGTGGTTGAATCAACCGGAATATTCGACTCATACGAAAAAGCAAAAATGCACCTCACCCAAGGCGCGAAACACGTTGTTATAACAGCCCCCGCAAAAGATGAAGACGGAATAGCAGGGAAAACAGTCTTGATGGGCGTGAATGAAGACGAAGCAAACACGTGCGCAATAACCTCAAATGCCTCCTGCACCACAAACTCTGCTTCTCCTGTGATTACTATTCTGAACGAAGCAATTGGTATCGAAAAAGCCATGCTCTCAACTGTCCACGCCTACACCGCAACCCAAAGTGTGGTTGATAGCATTGTGAAAGGCGAGGATTATCGTAGAGGTAGAGCTGCCGCTGAAAATATCTCCCCCTCGACAACTGGTGCCGCAACTGCGGTTACTCGCGTCGTAAAAGACCTCAGTGGAAAGTTTGATGGAATTGCCTTCCGTGTTCCAGTTGAGGCAGGCTCCATCTCTGACATCACATTTCTCGCAAAAAGAAAAACAACAGTAGATGAGATAAACTCAATCCTGAAAAAGGCAGCCGGAGATGAAAGATGGCATGGAATCTTCACCGTTACCGAAGAACAACTCGTTTCATCAGACATAATTGGTGAGCCCTACGGGGCAATAGCAGACCTCAGATTCACAAAAGTAGTAGATGGTGACTTTATAAAAGTCCTCTCCTGGTATGACAACGAATGGGGATATGTATCGACTCTTGTAAGGCATGTACAAAAAGTAACGGAAGCGCTATAAACTACATAAGCACATAATAAGATAACCCCATTGAATGGGGTTTCTTAGTAACATCAAACAAAAAGATGAAAAGATACATATTAGGAACTCTTGCGGTTTTGGGAATCGTGTGCGGTACAGGTGCCTTGATCTACGCCTGGAAGGTAGGAGAAATAAACGAAAAACTGAAAGAAAAAATTATTGAAACCCCTCTCTATGAGGTAATAAAAACTAGCAACTCATTTTTGCAAGGAGTACTCTATGAAGAAAAAAGAGCCGACGAAATAGTCTCTGAAGAAGAAAAGCGCCTTCGTGCCGAAAAGAAAAACTTTATCAAAGTTAACCTTGATGCCATGGAGCTCACGCTCTTTGACAAGGGAGTTTCGTCAGGAACATTGAAAGTCGTGAGTAAAGGTAAGGATGGCAGTTTCTGGGAAACCCCAACCGGCGCCTACGAGGCACGCTACAAAGAAACGAACCACTTCTCTTCAATCGGGAAGGTCTGGATGCCTTGGAGTATTCAGTTTTATGGAAACTTTTTCATCCACGGTCTTCCATACTATGAAGATGGAACTCCTGTGAGAAGCGGGTACTCTGGCGGGTGCATAAGGCTCTCTACGAGTGATGCCGCTAAAGTTTTTGAGTTCGTAGAGCTAGGGACCCCTATTCTTGTTTTAGATACTGAACAAAAAAGAGTAATCGTTCCTAAATTGAAAGCAGAGAATGATATCAACTTAGGAGAAACAACCGCGAAAGCTGCTCTTGTCGCGGATATTGAAACAGGAGAAATATTTGTGAACAAGAACGCGGACGAGGTGCTCCCCATCGCCTCACTCACAAAACTCATGACCGCAACTGTTGCGAGCGAACTTATCTATCTTGAACGATCTCAAGTGATCGAAGCCACCATGATAAAGGACTTGATCCAGAGCCATCCACTGAAAGTAGGCGAACGCTACAAGGCATTTGATCTCTTCTACCCACTTCTCATAAAGTCCTCAAATGGAGCATCTGAAGCTCTGGCAGGTTTTCTAGGGAGAGGCACATTTATCTCCTACATGAATGAAAAAGCAAAAGCACTAGGAATGCAAAATACCGTGTTTAGAGACCCGTCAGGTGTGGAGGAGGGAAATGCTTCAACCCTGAAAGAAATAGCACTCCTCGTTAAATACATTCTTGAAAAACGCTACTTTATCCTCGATATTACAAAAGGAAAAGGTTTTGACAGTCTGGAAGAGAGCAATTTCTTGAACGGAGAAAACTACAACGAATTTGCGACAAATACCAATCTAGTCGGAATGAAAAATGGTGAGTCGACTGGAGCCGGACAAACACTGGCGAGTCTCTGGAGTCTCCAAGCAAAAGATGGAACCTACCGCAACATATTCATTGGTGTCCTTGGATCTAGTGATCGAAAAAAAGACACCGAAGTTCTTTTCGATTGGCTAAAACAAACCTACGAGTTACAATAACCTAGTAACTACTGAACGTATGGTAATTTATATTGGAGCCGACCATAGAGGTTTCGAGCTCAAAGAAAAAATCAAACTCATCCTTAAGGACATTGGATACGAGGTAAAAGACGTAGGCAATACCATCTATGAAGAATCAGATGACTATTCGGACTTTGCAAGTGTGGTAGGAAGTAAGATCAGCGTTGAATTCCAGCTGAACAAAGGAATCCTTATCTGCGCCTCAGGTGTCGGTATGTCTGTTGTTGCTAACAAGTTCCCGAATGTTCGGGCAGCACTTGTTGGTACTCCAGACCACGCCTATGACAGCCGTAAGGACGATGATGCTAACGTGCTATGCCTTTCTGCGGACCATGCTGATATAGATAAGATAAAAAACATAGTACTCGTATTTTTGGAAACCCCATTTCGAGGAGGAGAGCGCTACGAAAGACGTCTTAAAAAAATTAACAGCATAGAAACCAAACTCTACAAACACGAATAAGGTAGCTGAACCATGCTCATAATCCCCACCATCAACTGCCGAGATAGAAAATGCGCAAGCGATCGCCTTCAGATAATAAAGAAAATCAAGGACATCTCCTGGGTCCATATCGACGTTGCAGACGGAATAGCTACACCAAACAAAACCTGGTCTGACCCGAAAGAAATAAAAAAAATTCTAGAAGGTACGGACATAAAAATTGAGACTCATCTTATGACAGATAATCCCTTTGAGGAATACCAAAAGTGGAAAGATATCGCTGATAGAATAATTGTTCAGATAGAGGATGTTGGAGTAGACGAAATTCAAAAGTTAGTAAGAAACAAAAAGGAAATTGGCGTAGCCATAAGTCCAGAAACAAACATTGAAAAGCTCACTCCCTATTTACTACATGTAACTTTTGTCCAAATACTCGCCGTAAGTCCCGGACCCGCCGGACAAGCCCTTCACAGCTCCACCTTGGGGAGAATAGAGTGGTTGCGTAATAAAAAAAGTGAAATTACAATAGAGTGCGATGGCGGCGTTACAGAAAAAACCGCCGTTCTTCTGAAAAGTAGGGGAGTAGACATTCTCGTGTCCGGCTCTTATATTTTTTCGGGATCCAATCCAGAAGAAAAGTACCTAGCGCTATCACTTGTATGAAGGGCAATAACAAAAACACGAAGTATATTTTTGTTGGAGGAGGAGTTATCTCCGGAGTAGGAAAGGGTATCGCCAGCGCTTCAATCGCCAAGATTCTACAATCCAAAGGATTCGAAGTCACCGCCCTCAAAATAGACCCCTACATAAATATTGACGCAGGCACAATGAACCCCACCGAACACGGTGAGGTCTTTGTTTTAGACGATGGCATGGAATGCGATCAGGACATGGGAAACTACGAAAGATTCCTGGAAAGAGACATGTCCTCAATAAACTATATGACCCAAGGAGGCGTATACCTGAGTGTTATTCAGAAAGAGCGCAACCTTGAGTACGGCGGGAGATGCGTGGAGGTTGTCCCGGACATTCCCCTTGAAGTTCTAACACGCATTGACGAGGCCGTAAAAAAAGCAAACGCAGAAATTGTAGTTGTTGAAGTTGGGGGCACTGTAGGAGAATACCAAAACGTGCTTTTCTGGGAGGCTGTGAGAATCCTGAAGCACCGGAAAGGACAAGATGTTGTTCTTGCGCTCGTAAGTTTTGTCCCGAATCTCGGTGCGGGAGGAAATGAACTGAAGACGAAACCAACCCAACGTGCAGTAAGAGACCTGAACGCCGTGGGATTGAATCCAGATTTCGTGCTCGCGCGCGCAAGTGTCCCGCTCGACGCAAAAAGAAAAGAGAAATTGGAATTTATCTGCGGTCTTTCAGAAGGAAGTGTGATTTCCGCGCCTGATGTTGAAAATATCTATGATGTACCAA
>CAZGST010000006.1:0-8636 GCA_964528655.1 uncultured Candidatus Saccharibacteria bacterium | reverse complement strand
GACTAAATGCAAAACAAAAAGATCTGAAAGAATGGCGAGAATTCGCCTCAAAAATAAAAAACGTAGAAAAAGAAGCACGTATTGGTATAGTGGGGAAGTATTTCGGGTCTGGTAAGTTTATCCTTACCGATTCATACATCTCCGTTTTGGAGTCAATCAAGCACGCGTGCTATGCATGTAATAGAAAACCAAAAATAGAGTGGTTAAACGCAGAGGAATATGAAAAAAATAAAGACGCAGTATCAGAACTGAAAAAATACAACGGAATAATCGTTCCGGGAGGCTTCGGTAGTAGGGGTGTAGAAGGGAAGATTGAGGCTATTAAGTACTGTCGGGAAGAGAAGATTCCGTTCCTCGGCCTCTGTTACGGAATGCAATTAGCTGTAATTGAATTTGCCAGGAACATTGCAGGGCTTCGGGATGCCCACACAACGGAGATCGCAAAAGAGTCTCCGTACCCTGTCATCGACATCCTTCCCGAACAAAAAAAGAATCTCGAGGAAAAAAAATATGGAGCAACTATGCGTCTCGGTGCATACCCCGCGGTAATAAAAGAAGAAACACTTGCCGCATCTCTCTACGGTATACCTGAAATTTCAGAGCGCCACAGGCATCGCTATGAAGTAAATCCTGAATATATCAGTACCCTTGCAGAACATGGGCTAGTTTTTTCCGCAACTTCTAAAGACAACAGACTCATGGAGATAGCCGAATTGCCTAAAAAAACACATCCTTTTTTTATCGGCAGCCAATTCCACCCCGAATTCAAATCTCGTCCAATGAAACCCCATCCACTATTCCTTGGCTTGATAAAAGCATCTGTGGAGAGAGAAGGAGAAAAGTAGAATGCATGTGGTAAAATAGAAGGTATTGTAATGGACACTCTCCACGAAAAAAAACTACAAGAACTTGAAGAAAAAGCTCTTCAGATTCGCGAACTCCTCATCGAAACACTTCTCTACGCTGGATCAGGCCACTCAGCTGGACCTCTTGGTATGGCAGATATCTTCTCCGCGCTTTACTTCCATATCCTGAATCACGATCCCAAAAAACCAAATATGCCAGAAAGGGACAGAGTCGTGCTTTCAAACGGCCACATCTGCCCTGTGCAGTATGTAACACTTGCCCTTGCAGGTTACTTCCCCCTGAAGGAGCTGAAAACACTCCGCAAAATAAACTCTCGTCTTCAAGGACATCCGCACCGCGGATCTCTCGGAGGAATAGAAACAACCTCAGGTCCGTTAGGTTCCGGTCTCTCCCAAAGCTGCGGTATGGCGCTCGCCGCAAGACTCGATAAAAAGAAAAATCAAATATTTTGCCTCATGTCTGACGGAGAACACAACGAGGGGAATACCTGGGAAGCAATAATGTTCGCCGGAAAGTACCGACTGAGAAACGTTATCGCTATCATAGATAGAAACAACATCCAGATTGACGGTCCTACTGAACGAGTAATGCCCCTAGAGCCACTGAGAGCAAAGTACGAAGCCTTCAACTGGCACGTACTAGAAGTTGACGGGCACAATATCATGAGATTTGTAGATGCGGTAAACGAAGCAAAAGCAGTATTTGAAAAACCAACCGTGATTATCGCGCACACAATCCCAGGCAAGGGTGTAAGTTTTATGGAAGGGGATTACACATGGCATGGTAAGCCCCCGAACGCCGAAGAAGCAAAAAAAGCGCTAACCGAACTGCGAACACTAGGAGGTAAAATTCATTCAGAGCATCAGTAAAAAGGTCGTTTCAAAGAATAACAAACAAATTATGAACAATTGTCGCCACAGGAGATGGAGTAATGGTTTTTTTGTGAAAGTTCTCTCGGTAGTAGCAATAATCGGAGGATGGGTCTACGGATCAGCTGAATTTTTTTGGTCGGCCCTTATCCTTGCCGTTCTAGGTGTTGGGCAAAGCATGAGATGTTGTGAGTCCGAGTGTATGGTCTGTGAATCAGAAAGCATGGATTCAAGTATGGAAGATGAAAAAGTGTATGCCAGAAAATCTCGATCGAGAAGATCCGCGTAATAATCAAAAGGTAAACAAATGTTGAACGAGTCCGCATTTCTATCAAAAAAAATATTCGAAAAAGATTCTGAAGAACTACCAACCAGAAATGGATACGGAGAAGGCCTTCTTGTTATGGGACGCGAGAACCCCGACGTGGTTGTACTCTGCGCGGACCTCACAGAATCAACAAGAACCGAAGGTTTCGCAAAGGAATTCCCTGATCGTTTTTTTGAAGTAGGAGTCGCGGAACAAAATATGGCAACAGTTGCGTCGGGTTTAGGTATTTCAGGGAAAATTGCTTACATAAGTTCATATGCGACCTTTTCTCCGGGAAGGAACTATGAACAAATAAGAACAACAATCGCCTATAACAACTCAAACGTAAAAATTGCAGGAGCGCACGCAGGCATATCAGTGGGTCCTGACGGCGCAACCCATCAAGCGCTTGAGGATATCGCGATCATGAGGGTAATGCCAAACATGATGGTCTTTGTACCCTGTGATGCGATGGAAGCAAAGAAGCTAACAATTGCCGCAGGGAAGATCTGGGGTCCAGTGTATCTGAGGTTCGGAAGAGAAAAATCCAAAGTTATCACAACCGAAAAGACACCATGTACCCCTGGAAAGGCGGAAATATTCTGGCAATCAAGAAAACCACAATGCGCGATTATCGCTTGCGGTATTCTGGTCGGAGCCGCCCTGGAAGCCGCGGAGGAATTGGAAAAAGAAAAAATTGGAACAATAGTTGTAAATAATCACACAATAAAACCTCTAGACGAGAACACTCTGTTAGAGGTAATGAGGAAGACTGGTTCGATAGTAACAGCGGAAGAGCACCAGATTAACGGAGGCTTAGGAAGCGTGATTGCTGAGCTCTCTAGCAGAAGATGCCCGGTTCCTGTAGAGTATGTAGGAATGAACAATACTTTTGGAGAATCAGGAGCTCCAAAGGAGTTGTTAAAGAAGTACGGAATGACTCCGAAAGACATAATGACTTCCGTACGTAAAGTAATCAAAAGAAAACAGTAAGGAATCGAAGCATGAAACCCGAATACGACCTTATAGCAATTGGTGACATCGTTACGGACAACTTTATCCGACTAGAAAATCCATCGGCGCATCTTGATATTGATAAAGGGGAGCGCGAAATCTGCATGCGATTTGCAGATAAGATCCCCTACAAAGAAGTACATATAATCCCCGCGGTAGGGAATAGTCCAAACGCGGCAGTAGCTGCGTCTAGACTGGGCCTCAAAGTTGCGCTCGTAACAAGTATCGGAAGTGACCACTTCGGAAAAGAGTGCGTAAGGACGTTAGAGAAGGAAGGAGTAAGCACAGAGTTTGTTTTTACAGAGGATGGAATGAAAACAAATTACCACTACGTTCTCTGGTATGAAGATGATAGGACGATATTAATAAAACACGAGAAATTTTCCCACACCCTAGGTAACATCAATACCCCCAAATGGGTTTATCTTTCTTCATTAGGGGAGAACACTCTGCCATTTCACAAAGTTATCGAAAACTATTTGAACAAACACAAAGACATCAATCTAGCTTTTCAACCCGGAACATATCAGATCAAATCCGGAATGAAACTATCCGGGCTCTATAAAAGAGCAAAAGTAGTGTTATGCAATAAAGAAGAATCTCAACGAATCTTGAAAACAGAAGAGGGAGATATAAAAAAACTTCTCCACAAAATGAGAGGACTTGGCTCCGAGATCGTCGTAATTACCGACGGAATAAAAGGAGCATACGCAACAACGAATGGAGATATGTGGTGTGTTCCGCCTTACAGAGATCCGAAAGCTCCTCTTGAGCGTACCGGAGCAGGTGATGCGTTTTCTTCCACCTTCATTTCAGCACTTAGCCTCGGCCATGACGTAAAAACTGCTATGGAATGGGCCCCAGTTAACTCCATGTCAGTTGTTCAGCATATCGGTGCGAGAGAGGGGTTGTTAACAAAAAAACAGATTGAGGCTCATCTAAGGAAAGCCCCCAAAAACTACAAAGTAAAAAAACTATAAGCAGTCCTCGGATAGTTCAGAGTATGAAAAACTTGAAAGAAGTAATAAGGGAAGCCGAAGCAAAAAAAGTAGCCATTGGGCACTTCAACATCTCCAACCTTGAGACTCTGAAGGCTATTGCTCATGCTGCGATGAAACTTAACGTCCCCGTGATAATCGGCGTCTCAGAAGGGGAGCGTGGCTACCTAGGCGTACACCATGTCCGGGATCTCATAAATAGCTACAACACTGAACATGGAAAAGAAAAAGGTTTCTGGCTTTTTTTGAATGCTGATCACACCCACACAATCGATAAAATCAAAGAAGCCGTGGAAGCTGAATTTGATGAGGTTCTTTTTGATGGAGGAAAACTTCCTCTTGAAGAAAACATAAAAAATACTCGCAAAGCTGTACTCTTAGCTAGATCTATCAATAAAGATATCGTTGTAGAAGGAGAGCTTGGATACATTGGTAGTTCTTCTGAAGTGAGAAGCGAACTCCCTGAAGGAGCAGCGATAAAAGAAGAAGATCTGACACGCCCTGAAGATGCGGCACGATTTGTGAGTGAAACCGGAGTAGATCTTCTTGCTCCCGCGGTGGGAAACATTCACGGAATGTTCAGAAACGCCCCAGATCCAAAACTTGATATTGAAAGAATTCGAAATATAAAAAAGTCTGCAGGAGTTCCGCTCGTTCTTCACGGCGGTTCGGGAAACAGAGACGAAGAGTTTCTAGACGCAATTGATGCGGGAGTGGTAATTATTCACATCTCAACAGAGCTGCGTGTGGCCTGGAGAAAAGGAATGGAAACATCCCTGAGCGATAAAAGAGACGAGGTCGCTCCGTACAAGCTAACCGAGGAATCTTTGAAAGAAATGGAAAGTGTGGTAGAACACAAGTTAAGATTGTTCAATAAACTTAACTAACACCCCACTTTCAAGGTTCCTATGGAAAATATCAAAAAAGTCATCTTAGAAATCAGAGCTGGCACTGGGGGAGATGAGGCCGCTCTCTTCGCCGGAGACTTAGCAAGAATGTACGAGAGGTACGCGGCAAAAAGAGGATGGAACTTCGTGATCATCGACTATAGTTTCAGCTCAATCCGCGGGTATAAGAGCTTTGTTGCTGAATTATCAGGCGAAGGTGTCTATGACGCGCTGAAGAATGAATCAGGCGTGCATAGAGTTCAAAGAGTCCCTGAGACAGAGAGGCAAGGCAGAGTCCACACTTCAACCGCGTCCGTTGCCGTTCTTCCCGAGGTTGAGGCAAAGGAAGTCATGATAAACCCAGGCGACCTCGAGATCACTTACTTCCGCTCCTCAGGTCCTGGAGGACAAAACGTAAACAAAGTGGAGACTGCGGTACGCATTCGACACAAAATAACTGACATAGTAGTTGCTTCGCAAAACGAACGCTCTCAAGCACGCAACAAAGAACTTGCCATGAACTTACTAAGAGCAAGGTTATATGAAATGGAACAAACAAAAGCAGTTGGACAGGTAAGTTCTATGCGTAAAAGTCAGATTGGTTCTGCTGATCGATCAGAAAAAATCCGTACCTACAACTTCCCGGATGACCGCATTACCGATCATAGAATTGGAAAAAAGTGGCACAACATTCCGAAAATCCTCGAAGGTGATTTTGATCCCATAGTAAAAGCTTTCTCTTCTTCAAAATAAAATCTTTCTATCTTGCGGCATTCAAAGTATCAATATCCTTCTGAAAGGCCGCTGCTTTCGTAATCACAGGCTCTCCATAGATAAAACGATAGGTATACCATCTGCTACCGGAATAGTACTGAGCAGCCGCGCACCGCTCAAGAAGAATCTGAGATTCCGAAGGAATCTGTTTACTGTAATTTTGACAGCTTCCTGACGCAAGAGAGTCTTGTAGGTAGAGAGCAGTAGCCGTAAAAGCATCAGCATTATTCCATGGGGAAGGATTTGAATTTCCGGTAACCCGCGAAATCTCATTTGAGTAGAGCTTCCATGTAGAAGGTATAAATTGCGCCGGACCCATTGCTCCTCCGTATTGCCCGTCCCTGTTTGGGCACGACACATATGCCGCTGTAGACTGTGAGTCAATGCCTAAGCTTTTTATGAGCTCCAAGAATATTGGCACGTCTCTCGTTGGGTGCATGTTATAGACCTGTCTTTGGGTGTCATAATATGGACATCTACCCACGTTCTTTCCAAGCAGAGACTCATGTTGAAGAATAGCTAACGTAAAAGCTGCCCGCACTCCAGTAGCCTGTTCTGCAAATCGCGCGTACTCATATGCCTGTTGGAAGGTCATCTCTCCTCCTCCAAGAAGTTGGAAGATACGCGTCCTAATCTGTGCTGCCGACTCCTTTGATTTATCAAGAAGTTTTTGATACTCGGATTCTTTTCCCTTCGTTACTGTTAAAATTGTCTTCTTCTGACTCTGGACCGCGACGACATTCTGTTTTTGTCTTTCTTGTGCGAGCTTCAAGTTAGCTACATCATCTCTCTCTAGCGAAAGCTCCTGCTTCTGCTCTAGTAATTGTTGGCGAAGGTTCACAATATCAAGTAACGCTGTTCGAAGGTTTTCCTGAACAAGGAGAATATTATTTACGCTTCCAAAGAAATCAGAAAGTTGATCATTGAGCATCAAAATATAAACAATACCTTGCTTATCAGAC
Source organism: uncultured Candidatus Saccharibacteria bacterium (assembly GCA_964528655.1). Taxonomy (GTDB): domain Bacteria; phylum Patescibacteriota; class Minisyncoccia; order UBA6257; family GWB1-50-10; genus CAZGST01. The sequence goes on along the minus strand of CAZGST010000006.1, from coordinate 1,958 downwards.
TCATAAATACTCTGCAGCGCTTCTCCGAGCGCTTCTTTATGAGAGTTTATTGAACGCTCTGTATTATTGATAGTCTGTTGAGTCTCTACGATCTCCTCTCCAAGTTTTGACAAGTTAAGGTTTATAGACCGAATTTCAAGATTTATCTTTTGGGCCTGCCTATCAAGGTTTGAAATCTCCGAGCTTAAGCTTTTTTGAGTGCTCTTATTTTCATGGATTGCTTTTTGATGTTCGGTAATCTGCTTCTCTATTTCTGCAAGCTCAGCCTCCAAGCGCGCCCGCTCTTCTTGGGGAGTGGGAGAGGACGTCTCCTGTGCAAAAATGATAGCAGTGTTGAACGACAAAAAAGAAAAGGAAAAATAAAGCACCGCTGACAACACTAAAAAAGAAAAAAAAACACGAAAAAAAAAGATATTCATAGTCTACAGCATATCTGAATATGCTCTTCTATAATACCACGAGACGAACCAAAAAGTTACAAAAAAAATACTATTTCGAGGCTTCTGGAGAAGCTGGAGCTGCCTCTTCTGTAGAAGTGCTTGCTGTCTCAGGTGTTGCAGTTGCAACAGGTGTCTCAACTACTTCTTCCTCCTTTTGTGTGACCGTAACAAGAACCATCTCATGTGGGGTAATGAGCTTTACCTCTGATGGAACTACAAGATTCTTAACATAGATTGAATCTCCAACACTGGAAAGAGATTCAAGTGAAACATTAAACTCATGCGGAATAGACTGAGGCAAGGACTCCACCTCAATCTGAGTAGTAACATGAACGATGATTAGTCCATTCTTGATGGCAGGAGCTTCTCCAGTAAATATAACTGGAACCTCTGCACGGATTTTTTTATCCAGCTGCACCTTATGAAAATCAACCGAAAGAACACTTCCGCTTATTGGATGGTAGGTGACGTCAGAAATAAGAACAGCTAAATTTTCACCTCCCTTTTGAGCCAGTGAAATAACTGTGTTTTTTTGAGCCTTTGCGAAAACCTTCCTAAAATCTTTTTCTGTGACGCTCGCGTGAATATTTGAAATACCAAAACCAAAAACTTCTGCTGGAACAACACCCTGTGCTCTCAAGGATCGGGTTCTTTTACCTAATATAGTTCTTGGCTGAATAGCAAGTTCTAACATATAAGGGGATTATACAGACCTAATCTTTTTTGACCTTGATCCTTACTTTTGGTTTTTTAGGCGAAACTGGCCCCGCCTTTGACCTCCTCACCTTGAACCTTTCAACTCTTCCTGCGGTGTCGATAAGTTGCTGGCTACCCGTATAGAATGGGTGACAATTACTGCATATCTCAACCCGTAATTCTTCTCTGGTGCTACCAAGAATAAATTTCTTTCCGCACGCGCAAGCAATTTTTGATTTTGGGTAGTAAACTGGGTGGATATCCTTTTTCATAAAGATTAAATCTATTTTATAGAAATACGTTTCAAAGCTTATCCCAAATACGTCTTCTTGACAAGGCCCTTTAATTTCATATACTAGAAAGGCTATTTAAGAAATAAAGACCTCTCATAAGAGAGGGCGCTCCATCTATAAAAAGTTAAGATGGAGTTATGTAAGTATTTTTTGTTGTCCCAAAAAACCTGGTTCAGACTTACGAATTACAATTGAAGTTCGAAAGTTTGAATCTTTTTTGAGGATTTGATCCTGGTCCAGGACGAACGCTGGCGGCGTGGATAAGGCATGCAAGTCGAACGATCCAGTGCTTCGCACTGGGATATTTATTTTCATATTAAATGTTCCGGTGCGAAGCGCAGGATAGTGGCGAACGAGTTAGTAACACCTTGGTACCTACCCCGAAGTTGGGAATAACTTTTCGAAAGAAGAGCTAATACTCGATAGTCTCCAAAGAGCAATCTGAGGAGTAAAGGCGCAAGTCGCTTTGGGATGGGCCTAGGTCCGATCAGCTAGTTGGTAGGGTAACGGCCTACCAAGGCTATGACCG
>CAZGST010000005.1:25708-29244 GCA_964528655.1 uncultured Candidatus Saccharibacteria bacterium | reverse complement strand
TTCGTGCATGGAGTTTTTTGTCTTTGGATGTTGTTATATGGGAGCATGTCTATTTACATTTCACCCTCTATGTTTCCAATGAGTTTGTTGATGATGTTTTTTCGTTCTTCTTCGGAGAAGAATTCGATTACGAGTCTTCCTGCTCCTTCGCTCTGATTTTTGATAGAAACTGGAGCACCAAGCTTTTCTTCAAGTTGTTGTTCCCAATACAGTTCTTCGGGACTTTTCATGGGATTGATCTTTTCTTTGAGCTTTCTTACGCTCATTTTTTGAGCGACGATATTTTCAAACATTTTTTGCTGTTTTTCGATGCTGCCAACGGTTAGGAGTAGGCGAGCTTGAGATTCATGAATTTCGCCCCGTGAAAGCGCTTCTTGGATATGGGAAGGAAGGTTAAGTAAACGGAGGGTATTTGCAATCACTTCCCTGCTTTTCCCGACACGGAGCGCAATTTCTCTTTGGGTTAACCCAAATTCGTCTTGAAGACGAGCGTAGGCCCTACCAGCTTCAATGGGATTCAGGTCGCTGCGTTGAACGTTTTCGATAATGGCTAGTTCTAGTTTCATTCGGCCAGTATCTACCCGTTTTATGATTGCAGGTACTCTTTCCAAGCCAACAAGCTTAGAAGCAAGGAGTCTCCTCTCGCCTGCTATCAGTTGGTACTCTACTTCGGTTCCGCTCGGAACTTCTTTTTCTACTTTTGTAACAACAAGGGGCTGAAGCACACCGAACTCTTGGATTGATTGGGCAAGCTCTTGGAGTTGTTCAGTATTGAACTCGCGACGCGGTTGATACGGGTTTGGTTTGATTTTTTCTACTTCGATAAGGAATACTCGGTCTTGTTCGAGGTGATCCGTACCCCATTTGGCTTTTTCTTTTGGTTTCTGGGGTGGTTCGGGGATTTCGTTTGAGACATCTGTATTTGTTCTCGGTGGTATTGGGCTTCTGGTTTGAAAATTGATATCTTTTGCGGGTTCTGGTTCGGGGGTCTTTATTTCTTCCGGGCGTGAACTTTCAGAACTAAATGGAAATGGCTCGTTACCTTCTTCTTTGTTACTTGGAAGATTTGTATTTGAATCCGTTCCAGAATTCTGTTTTTTTGGAGGTATGAGAGATTCGAGACCGCGACCTAGTGGCATATGCTTGAAGATGTTTATAGTAAACGAAGATTGTATCATAACTATACACCAAAAGTAGCACCCTAGAAACACCAAAACAGAGGCTTCGCAGACCATTCTTTACCTCTACTATTTCGTGAGAACATTCTTAGGGCGTCTATGAATAAAATAATAATATAGAAGAGCACCCCAAGCGTCTCCTTACTCTAACAGCAGAAAGAAGAGTCGCTTTCCTCTGTAATGGTTAACGTAGCGTCTAGACGTACGTAGTTTGAGCATAAATCAGATTATGCAAACTGATTGATTGTGCTCCGGCCGGGATGCATTACCTATCGGCCCGCATCTCCAACTCAGCTCAAACCAGATCCATGATAACCTTCATTCTTATCAGTATCAAGGGGTTGGAGACGGGTTATTTTATAAAGAAAGTTATATGAGACGGAGAATATTGAAGTCTTTTTCGGTTGTGAGAGCGAGGGACTCTCTCTCTTTTTCTCCAATTACTTCTCTCGCAAGTCGTTCATAGGCTAAGGCACCAGAGCTTTGGGGGTTGTACAAAACAACAGGCTTTCTGAAGCTTGGGGCTTCGGCTAGCGAAACTGATCGAGGGATTTCTACGGAATAGACTACGTGAGGAAACCGGCGACGAACTTCACGGGCCACTTCACGAGAGAGTCTTTCGCGTTTGTCGTACATAGTGAGGAGTGCCCCAGCGACCTTCAACGGATGATTCAGGTTGTTTTTCAGCATCTCGATTGTGCTCAACAACTGACTCAGTCCTTCAAGACTGAAGTACTCACACTGGACCGGGATAATAACTTCGTCCGCAGCAAGGAGTCCGTTTATGGTGAGGAGATTGAGACTAGGAGCAAGATCGATAACAATAAAATCGTACTGGGACGCGATTTTTTGGAGAGCTTTTCTTAGTAGCCATTCACGATTTTCTACTTCCACAATTTCGATGAGGGCTCCGGCCAGATCTTGGGAGCTCGGGATCATCCAGAAATTCGAGAGTTGCGTATTTTTTACGACTGATTCAACTGGCACCCCAGCAAGAAGCGCGTGGTACATTGTTTCATGGGGCGCATGAGTTACTCCCATACCAGCGGTTGCGTTGCTTTGGGGATCAAAATCAACGAGGAGTGTTTTCTTGCCGTTCATGGCAAGGTAGGCGCTAAGGTTCATTGAGGTTGTGGTATTATGCACAATGAAAGCGCCTTGCCCTGCAATAAAATTATGCATTTCCTTGATTGTAAGATCATATACATAACCTTGATACCCATCTTCTTTTTTTATAGAAACAACCTTCTCCCAAAAAATATCTGATTTTGCGAGCGTTTGGAGATGTGTTAACTCTTTGTTGTTTTCTAAACAAAGAGTCTCGAATGTACGGACTATTTTTCCCAATGCGACTCTTGAAGGAATTGTGCTTCCATCTTCGTAGTCAGTGATAGTGCCTTGTATTCCTAAATCTCTCTGAAAATATCCACCTTGTTCTCTCAAGCTCCGAATGATACTGCCCACAGGGATCACATCATTATTGGTGTTTGTGAGTCCAGATGTTACTTCTTGAAGTCGCTTTTTCTTTCTCTCGTCTGTAATAGGAACTTTTTCAAGGATTGTTTTTAGAAAGGGTACTCCTGTGATCGTAAGTGTGTGATACATTCTCTTTTTGGGTCTTGAAGAATTTGTCGCTTGCCCATACGCTTTGGAAAACGATCCATTCACGCCTATTCTTAAAAAAGAATACCCCAGTTGAATAATGTTTTTTTCACTTGCGCTTGTAATCTCGAGTGTAGATCGATGTTTTGCAACATACCCTTCGCAATCTATATATGCGCCTATGTACGCGGCGAGAATATTCATCGGGGCAGCTTGGATGACTTTTGGCATTGTGACATGAGATGATTTTCTGTTTTCATAGATTGGCACTTCGAAGGCGTCATGAAGCACTTTCATTAGTGTGCCTGCTTTCCTCACTGTTATCTTCCACTCGTTCTTTGCTCTTTCGTGTTTTATCGGAAGTCCTAATTCTTTACAAAATTCGGTAAAGAGATTGATAATCTGCTCTGATGTGTGGTATAGCACTATTTGGCTGCGATCAACGTAACACTCGGCTAGCACGATTGCGACAAACCTTGCTATGTTTTCATTTATATAGAAGAAGGGACGTATTGGAAGAGATTGTTGGGTGTTTGAGTTTTGGTATACGATTTTTCCTACCTCGTTTTCGGATACCCATGTTCCTTTTTTTAATGCTTCTATAGAGAAACCGCGCTCGAATATGTCGATTACAAGATGTTCCTTATGGAGTGCGTATTGTTTTTCTTTGTCAAACAATACTATTCCTCTCTGTTGCAGTCTTCTCAGTTGCATGTATATTGTGTGTTTCTTTCCGAACTGCAGCAATTCCTTCAT
>CAZGST010000005.1:21398-25698 GCA_964528655.1 uncultured Candidatus Saccharibacteria bacterium | reverse complement strand
CATTGCCACGGCTTCTCCTTTTTTATACAGATATTGCACAATAACCTCTTCTCTGTTTTGTGGATTAAGTGCTAGTATTCGATCTAGATGTTTTTCTATCTGCTCCTTTTTTGTTAGTTTAATGCGTATTTGATTGGACAATCGTTTTGCTATGCTTACTTTTTCTTTGTTCTCTGATGTTTCTGTTACGCGAGGCGTACCAATAAAATCTCCGATCTTCAGCTCATTCGCCTTTACCCACGCGAGAAATCCGTTATTCATAACTAGAAAAGGATGCTCGGGGGTTACTCTCACCTCCTTTCCTTTGCTGGATTTAATTGTTAGTAGTTGTTGTGATTTGCCTCGATACACCCACTCTACTTCCGCTGGAACAATCTTTAATTCATTGTTTAGAGACAATATCTGTATTGGTTCTTTTGGTTTTATGCTTACTTCTTTTTCTTGATCAGGGTTTATTAATAGCCCTGTACTGTGCTCATTGAAAATTTCTTCAATAGCTTTTATCTCTCCTGTTCTCAGTAGCACAGGCGTTTCTGGGCCTACACATTTTCCTACTCCGCCTTTTTGGTTGCAAATCGCTATGATTCTTGTCATTTGTTTCGCTTCCGGCACTAGATTCAATACTAGAGCTCCAGCTATTTTTTATTATACCGGAAACTTGAAGAGATGGCACGAAGACTATAGACTAGAGACTAGAAACAAAGGACTAAGAATACTTTTGCCGCGGTGGCGGAATGGCAGACGCACAGGACTCAAAATCCTGCGATCGCAAGGTCATGTGGGTTCGACTCCCACCCGCGGCACTAGAAGAAATGCAAAAACCAAAAATTAAACATAAAAATGTACCCGAATTCGATAAGGTGGGGCCAATGAGATTGCCTAGCCTCCTTGCAGATGGAAGAGTGGTGAACTTTAAGTTGTTCACATATCGGTTTGGTGCCGATAGAATCTATTTTGTGGTGGAGCGTGGTGACGTGAGAAATAATACAAACCCTTTAGTTCGTTTGCATTCGGCTTGTAGCTTTGCTCATGTTCTCAATTCTCAGAGGTGTGATGATAGATTTCAACTTGATGAGGCGATGATAAAAATTGCTGAAAGTAAAGCGGGCCTCGTTATTTACGCATGGCCACATGAAGGGCGTGGGGTTGGAATGTGGAATCATACTCGTGTCTATGTAGAACAAGATAAGGGAGCGGATACTGTTTCTGCCTATCAGGTTCTGGGGCTCCCGGTTGATAGTCGTGATTATGCCGACACGATAAAAATTCTGCAGGACTATAAGATTAGTAGTATGCGTTTGCTCACTAATAATCCTCGAAAAGTGGGAGCATTTGAAAGAGCGGGTATCACAATAACTAGAAAACCGCTTATTGCTCGGTTAACAAAGCATAACGAATCTCAACTTGCCGTGAAAGTTGAAAAACTAGGACACTATTATGACTTGTTAGGCGCGCGGGACAAGTCTCAGGTTCTCTTTTATGAAGGGATTTCCGCTTTGAAAACTGTATTACTTGAGATGCTAGATGAGCTCACCCCAGGCGGAGAATATCAAGTATTTGCCTCTGGGAAGATGTCTTCAACTATGGGTTCCTATTACACTCTATTTCAAAAGCAAAAATTATCGAGGGAAATTCACTCAAAGATTTTGTACAGCGAGAGTATGCGAAAACGGAAAACTGTTTTAGCCGCGACTAAGGGCAATAAGCGTTTTTATCCTCTTTCTTCCTTCCCGAGCGATACGTTTATATATGGAAGAGATAAGGTACTGATTGTGAGTTGGAAGTCTAAGCCCCCCTTTGCTGTACCTATTCTAAATAGAGAGGCGGCTGTTTCTTACCGGAAGATATTTTCTGGCTTTTGGAATAGCTCGTTACCTTCTAATTCAGAAGTGCACACGTAGATGTGGCGAGATGACTACATTGGGAGCACTCACTATTAAGAAAAAACCACTGCTTTTAGGCGGGATTGTGGGTTTCCGTTTGTTCAAAACTTAGAGATTCTTCTTGTTTTTGTTTAAGGGAAAATCGCACGATGAGATATGATATAAGACCAACTCCCATGCCGCCCAGTATATCTAGTGGATGATGGACACCAACGAAGATGCGGGCGAGGCCGTTCAAAACCGCAAAAAGCAGAAGCCAGTAACCCCACTTTCTACTTACGCCCCAGACAGCAAATGCGAGCGCGAAGAAGAATGCCGCGTGTGCTGATGGGAAGGAAGCACTCTCCAACTTATCGATAAGAGGCGTGAGGCCATACTCTTCAAATGGTCGTGGATGATAATAGAAGAAGCGAATTGCTTCTGTAATAATGCCCCGAGCAAGAATTACGGTCATTGAAACAATGGCTCCGATTCTTATCTTTTCTTTCCAGGTGGGACGTTTAAGGGCCCAGACAAAGACTCCAAGAACCACAATGTACGGAAGATGCTGCGCAACGAAAATTGCCACTTGGTCTAGAATGAAAGATTTTCCTACCAGACCAAAAATAGCGTCAAAGATTTGCTTATCGAGAGACATGAGATAAGTTTACTACTTTTTCTATTTTCTGACTGCGGAGAGCATGCCCATAGTGCGGGCTTGTTTCACAACCCGGGCGAGTTTTCTTTGATGTTTTGCACAGACTCCAGTGTGTCTAGGGTCAATAATCTTACCCTGGCTTGAAACAAATCTTTTCAGGGTGGCGACATCTCGATAATCAAGATCTTTTATGTTTTGGGAGCAAAAGATACATTGTCTCATAGTAGGGTTCTAGAATGGTATGTCTTCGGCTTTTATTTCGGTCTCGTTTTCATCAATCATAATTTCTGGAAGTTGTTCTTCTTTCATTGGAATGTCCCGGTCCCCTGTTTCCTGCGTGTTAGGCTTTTGCGAACTCATTCCGCCGCCTATTCCTGAAGCGCGGGGACCAAATTGGACACGTTCAGCTATGATTTCAGTTGTCTTTCTTTCTTGTCCGGTTTTGTCTTGCCAGCCTCTTGTCTGTATTCTTCCTTCGATCATGATCAATGCGCCCTTCTTCGCGAACTGGCTTGTGATCTCTGCCTGCCTACCCCAGACAACAATGTTATGGAACTGGACCTCTTCTTGTTTTTGATTATTTTTATCAGTCCAAGTTCTATTTGTTGCTACTCCGAACGTAGCAACTGACTGCCCACCCTGCGTTTGTTTCAATTGCGGGTCTACAGTGAGTCTGCCGATTATGATTGCTTTGTTGAGATTCATTTATGGGTTCCAGTTATTTCAAGATTTCTTCTATTGTTTTTTCGAGCGCCTCGTTTGTGAGGCTGGCATCGGTGTTCAACACCTTTTTTTCTGTACCCACCTCAGGAGACGGTGCTCTCTTCCTTCTTGCTTCTCCTTCCTCTTTCTCTCCAGGTTTCTCTACTTTCTTCTTCGTTATCATAAACCTTAACACATCTTCTTCAAGACGAAGATCGTTGTTAATCTTTTCCATTCCGCCCCGTTCCATTATTACGTCATATGTTCCTATCCCACCCACTCTCTGCTTTTTTATTGGGTAGGCAAACTGAACTCTTTCAAGGGGTTTTTCTCGTATTATTTTACCTCCGTTTTTCTCGGTAATTGTTTTTACTTTATTTGTATCCTCGCCTTTCACAATAAAGGAAAGTTCGTAGGTTTCTTGTGGGTGCTCGTTTTCTTGCATAATCATACTCTTTTTTACTTTTCGTTAATTTCGTAATTCAAAGTATCAGAATACGTGTTCGCAGTCAATTATAATCGTTATTCCTCATCGTTCTCATCTCCTTTCATTTCTTCTATCTCAGCTATTGCTTCCTTTTCAAGCGCTGCCTCTTCAGGGGTTCGTACGGCGTGTTCATCGGTTGGGGCCATAATACCTTCATCTCCCCCGGTTTCAGTTGTTGGCGCATGAGTTTGCTTCCATCCGGTACCGACAGGGATTATTTTCCCGATGATTACATTCTCTTTCAACCCACGGAGCAGATCCATCTTCCCTTCTACCGCAGCATTCACGAGGACACGGCTTGTTTCCTGGAAGGAGGCGGCTGACAAGAAGCTCTCGGTTGTGAGCGCTACTCTTGTAATACCCACGACTGTTTGAATCGCTTTTGCTCCTTTCTTTTTCAACTTCTTCATCGCCCTGTTTATTTCGATGAATTTTGACTTGTCTACTACCTCACCACGCATCATGTCCGTTTCACCGGACTCTTTTACAATGACACGAGAGAGCATTTGACGAACGATTACCTCAATATGTTTGTCGTTAATTGAGGCACCTTCTGGAACATAAATTTTCTGCACTTCATTTATGATGTAT
>CAZGST010000005.1:13630-21388 GCA_964528655.1 uncultured Candidatus Saccharibacteria bacterium | reverse complement strand
CTCACCGCGTCAACTCCTCTGTAGGCCAATACTTCTTTCAAATCAAGAGGTCCGGCAGAGATTGTGTCTCCTTTTTTAACCTCATCACCTACTTTTACCTTGAGCACTACTCCGGCGGGAACCTGATATTCTGAAACTGAACTTTTTCCTTTCTTTGTGGGAGCCTCCTTTACGCTCACAATATGAAGAAGTCCTTTTTCTTCAATCGTTTCTACGACTCCGCTTTCTTTTGCGAGGAATGCCTTTCCTTTTGGAGCTCTACCTTCAAAAATTTCTTCAACCCTAGGAAGACCGTGAGTGATGTCTACTCCCGCAACACCTCCAACGTGAAATGTTCTCATGGTTAACTGAGTACCAGGTTCTCCGATCGATTGCGCGGCTACAATTCCTACTGCCTCACCGAGTCCTATTGGCTTATTTTTACTAAGATCAAAACCGTAACACGCGGCACAAATCCCGTAGAGGGTCTTGCAGGTTATTGGAGATCTGACTTTTATTGTTTCTAGTGATGAGGCTTGAATTGTTTTTATTGCGGTGCGGTTAATTATTTCACCGCTCTTCACTACTACCTTTCCATTTACCTTTATATCTTCAGCGCTTGTGCGGGAGTAGATTTTGTCCCCGAAAGCGTAACCGAATTCCTCACCTTCCTTCCTAATCATGTCTATCCCGTCTTTGGTCTTACAGTCTAGCTCTTGCACAACTAGGTCTTGCGCAACGTCAACTAACCTCCTAGTAAGGTACCCGGCCGAGGCGGTTTTCAATGCAGTGTCGGTTGAACCTTTTCTTGCTCCGTGAGTCGAGATAAAGTATTCGATAACTTTCAGGCCTTCCTTATATGATGACTTTACAGGAACTTCGATTTCTTCTCCCTTCGGGTTTGATACGAGTCCCTTCATGCCCATCATTTGGTTTGACTGAGCCCATGATCCACGAGATTTTGAGTTGATAATCTTGAAAACAGGATTTTGAGGGTCGAATGCTTTTGGAACGAGTTTCGCAATTTCGTCTTTCACCCTGGTCCAAACACTAACAATTTTCTGGTGGCGTTCTTTATCGGTCAAAAGCCCTTCTTCATACTGAGACTCGATTGTTGCCACTTCTACTTCTCCGGATTTTATAATTTCAGTTTTTACCTCTGGGGTGATGGTATCAGACATGCTCCAGGTAACAGCGGATATTGTCGCGTATTTGAACCCGGTATCTTTGATTCGATCGAGGTAGATGTGGGTTTCGTCGATGCCGTAGGTCTCGATTATTCTAGCAACAAGCCCAGCCAAACCTCGTTTGTCCAGTTGTTCGTTCACGAAGTCTATGCCTTCTGGGAGAATTTCGTTGAAGATTAGTCGTCCGTAGGTTGTTTCTCTTATTTCAGTTTTGTAGAAGACTTTGACTTTCGCGTTGATCTCTACTCTTCCTTCTTCATACGCATACATCAGCTCTGTCATATCTGAAAAGGATAATCCTTCGCCTTTCGCGCCTGGTTTTTCGCTTGTGAGGAAGTAACATCCGAGCACCATCTCAAGGGTCGGGTTTGCGATTGGGTCACCGTTTGCTGGTTTCAACACATTCTTACTTGAGTCCATAAGAGACTGGCTCTCAAATTGGGCTTCCTCTGTAAGAGGAAGGTGGACGGCCATCTGGTCTCCATCGAAGTCCGCGTTGAACGCGGCGCAGACTAGAGGCGGAATGCGGATTGCAAGACCTTCTGTCAAGACCGGGGTAAACGCTTGAATACCAAGACGATGAAGGGTCGGGGCGCGGTTCAAAAGTACTTTTTTATTCTGAATTACTTCTTCTAGAATTGCCCATACTTCCGGAGGACCTTGCTCAATCATTCTATTTGCTTGCTTGATGTTGTAGACGATTCCCTTCTCGATAAGTTTATTTATTACAAATGGCCGGAATAGCTCAAGAGCAAGGACTTTTGGTAAGCCACATTCGTTAAGTTTGAGTTCAGGACCAACCACAATTACGGAACGACCGGAATAGTCCACTCTTTTTCCGAGAAGGTTTTGTCTGAAGCGTCCTTGCTTACCTTTCAACATATCAGCAAGAGAACGCAATGGTCTCCTTCTATTTGACAGAAGCTGGACACCCATGCGAGCGGAATTATCGAATAGAGCATCTACTGCTTCTTGAAGCATGCGTTTTTCGTTCACAATAATAACTTCTGGGGAATGAAGCTCGATCAGCTTTTTCAAGCGATTATTTCGATTGATTATCCTTCGGTAGAGGTCGTTCAGGTCCGCGGTTGCGTACCTTCCGCCATCAAGAGGAACCATCGGACGAATTTCCGGAGGAAGCACTGGAAGAACTGTCATTACCATCCACTCTGGTTTTGTGCTTGATTTCATGAGCGATCTCACAAGACGTAGTCTGTGAACTAATCTTTTTTCCCTACTCATGTCTTTTACTTTTTTCAGCTCTTCTTCAATTTCGCGCTTTGTTTTTTTGAGGTCTATTTTTTCAAGAATTTTCCTTACAGCTTCAGCGCCTCTGTCTGCTTCGAATACATCACCAAACCTTTCGGCTAGAGTGTAATATTCTGACTCAGTGATGATAAGTCCTGGGGTGAGTGCCGACAAAACCTCTTTTATCTTTTCCTTGTTTTCTTTTGAGGGTTTGAAATTCTTTGTCTAGGTTTTTCAGGGCCCGCATTCTATTCTCTTCATGAACAGCGGTAACAATGTAGGCCGCGTAGTAGACAACCTTTTCAAGTTTGGGGACAGAGATGTTCAGTAAGAGGCTTAGTTTCGAGGGAATCGTGCGCATATACCAGATGTGCACAACTGGGGTTGCGAGAGTGATGTGTCCCATTCTTTCCCTACGCACTATTGAGCGGGTAACTTCCACGCCACATTTTTCGCAGACAATGCCTTTATACCTGATTTTTTTATACTTTCCGCAGTAACATTCGTAGTCCTTGGCTGGTCCGAAGATACGCTCTGAAAAAAGACCGTCTTTTTCCGCGCGCTGAGTTCGGTAATTCAGTGTTTCAGGTTTTATCACCTCTCCGTGAGACCAGGAAAGAATATCCTCGGGCGAGGCGATCTTTATTGAGATCTTTGTGATGTCTTCCATTGGGTTTGTGATTGTATTCATGTATTTATTATTGGAGAGTTATTATTCTTCTGATTCTCCAGGCTTTTCTCCCTCTACTCGACCTCCGTGCAGTTCCACACTAAGTCCTAGAGCTTTCAATTCGCTTGTGAGCACGTTGAATGACGCGGGAATGTTTGGTTTTTTGATTTTTTGACCTCTGATAATAGCTTCAAATGCCGCTGATCTTCCCAGAGTATCATCAGACTTGATCGTAAGCATTTCTTGGAGCGTGTGTGTTGCTCCGTATCCTTCTAAGGCCCAGACCTCCATTTCTCCAAATCTTTGTCCTCCAAGCTGGGCTTTTCCTCCTAAGGGTTGCTGGGTGATGAGGGAGTAGGGACCAGTTGACCGCATGTGAATCTTATCCTCAACCAGGTGGTTCAGTTTCATGATGTACATTATGCCGACAGTGATAGGCTCTTCGTATGCGGTGCCGGTAAGCCCGTCATAGAGTTTTGTTTTTCCTGACTTATCAATTCCGGCTTCAACTAGTTCTTTTTGAATATCAGATTCGCTCGCGCCCACGAAGTTTGGCACAACTGCTCGATAGCGAAGATTTCTAGCCGCAATCCCAAGGTGGGTTTCAAGAATCTGACCAAGATTCATACGAGAGGCAACACCAAGCGGATTCAGTACAACATCGACTGGTGTTCCATCTTCCAAGTAAGGCATATCTTCCACTGGTCTTATTTGAGAGACAACACCTTTGTTGCCGTGACGTCCGGCAAGCTTGTCACCTTCTTTCACTTTTCTCAACTGAGCTACTTCGATTTGGATCTTTTTGATTATTCCTGGTTCTAGTTTATCTCCATGTTCTCTAGAGAATATCTTGATCCCAATCACGCGGCCTGTTTTTCCGTGAGGCAGGGTAAGGGATGAGTCTTTTACGTCTCGCGCTTTTTCACCAAAGATGGCTCGAAGGAGTTTTTCTTCAGAGGTAAGTTCTGATTCTCCTTTTGGAGAAATTTTTCCTACCAGGATGTCGTTCGGGCGAACCTCAGCGCCAATGCGGATAATTCCTTCTTCGTCGAGATTTCTGAGTTTTTCTTCAGTTACGTTTGGAATGTCCGGAGTTGTCATCTCAGGGCCAAGTTTTGTATCTCTTACCTGACAGACAAATGTTTCAATATGGATCGAGGTGAATAGGTCTTCTTTTGCTACACGCTCTGAGAGAATAATGGCGTCTTCGAAGTTTCCTCCTTGCCAGGGGATAAAAGCGACGAGCAGGTTTTGTCCGAGAGCAAGCACTCCCCTATCAGTCCCCGGACCGTCTGCGCGCAGGGTGCCGGATTTTACCTTGTCCCCAACCTCAACAACTGGGGTTTGGGATATGCAAGAAGATTGGTTAGAGCGTTTGAATTTCAGCAAGGGGTAGGTTTTCGAGCCTTTGGCTCCTTTTATTACAATTGCCCGCCCATCTGCTTCACTTACAACTCCCGCAGTATCTGATATCAAACACTGCTTTGAGTCGAGGGCAGCTTTTTCTTCCCAGCCTGTGCTTACAAGCGGGGCATCGGGTCTTATTGATGGGACGGCTTGCCTTTGCATGTTCGAGCCCATGAGCGCTCTATTTGCGTCATCATGTTCCAGGAATGGAATAAGTGATGTTGAGGCGCTGATAAACTGATTCGGCGCTACGTCCATAAACTCAACATCTTCTCTCTTGCAGGTGCTTGGGTGGCCTTTTACACGGGCTGAAACCACCTCTTGCATTATTTTTCCTTTTTCGTTAGTCTCCGCATCCGCTTGAGCGATGGTATATTTCTTTTCCGCTATGGCGTCCAGCCAGACAAGATCATCCTCCACTATTCCGTTTTTTACTTTGTAGTAGGGAGTTTCAATGAATCCCATTTCGTTCACTCTCGCATAGGTCGCAAGGTAGTTCACAAGACCAATGTTTGCTCCTTCTGGAGTCTGAATCGGACATATTCTTCCGTAGTATGATGGGTGAACATCGCGCACTTCGAACCCTGCTCTTTCACGGGTTAATCCTCCGGGACCCATGGTCGAGAGGCGGCGCTTGTGTTCAAGTTCAGCCAGAGGATTTACCTGATCCATGAATTGAGAGAGTTGGGATGAGGCAAAAAAGTCTCTTACTACGGCGGTAAGAACCTTGTAGTTTACAAGTTGGGCAGGCTGAAGAGTGCGCCTATCAAGAGTTGACATTCTGTCTTGCACGCCACGACGCATACGAGCGAATCCAATTCGGAGCCTTCCTTGAACTAGTTCTCCTACAGCCCTGATTCTTCTATTTCCCAGATGATCAATGTCATCTTCTTCGGTTCTGGGGTTCAGGTTCAGGTTGATGATTTCTTTTATGATGGCAATTATGTCTTCCTTCCCGAGGGTGCCCTCTTTCTGTTTTGTTCCTAGTCTTTGATTGAACTTGTATCTACCCACAGACCCAAGGTCATATCGATCGAACCTAGTAAACATTGGCTCGATAAGTGTTTTTGCGTTTTCAGCTGTTGCGAGATCGCCTGGGCGAAGTCTCTTGTAGATTTGAATATATGATTCCTCAACTGTTTTTGCCTCATCTTCTTTCAGGGTTGCCTCGATAAATTTTGCTTTTTTCTCGTCGCCATCGACAAACTCTTTTCTTATTTCGTCATTGTCTATGAGACCAAATACCCTGAGTAGTTGGGTCACTGGGGTTCTACGTTTTCGGTCGATTTTTACACCGATCAGGCCGCTTGATTCAACTTCAAACTCAAGCCAGGAGCCTCTGTTTGGTATTACTTTTGCTCCAAAGAGTCTTTTGCCGCGAAAAGTGTTCGCAACAAAATAGACTCCTGGGGACCGTACGAGTTGGGCGATAACAACACGCTCAACGCCGTTTATGATAAAGGTTCCCCGATCAGTCATAATTGGGAAGTCGCCGAGATAGACTTCTTGGACTTTTTCCGCGCCCCTCTTTTTATCGATGAGCTTCAGATTTACTCTAAGTGCTGTTTCGTATGTTTGATCTTTTTCTTTTGTTTGAGCCTCCGTGTACTTGGGTTCATCAAGTTTATAGTCGAGGAAGTGAAGTTCAAGCTCTTTTCCGGTATGGTCTTTGATCGGGGATATCTCATCAAATAGTTCCCGAAGGCCTTTTTTCACAAGCCAGTCAAATGAGTCGGTTTGAACCTCGATTAAATTTTTGGGGAAGAATGAGGCGCTCTTGTGGCTTGAAAATACTTTTGGTTTGCGTAATGGCATGGGAAAGGTTTGTTTATTATTGTGTGAGTTTATAGACCTAAATATATGGCTCGTTTTTCGTTATGTTCTTCAAGGTTTGTAGAAAATAGTGTTCGGCCGTTTTTTGGTTCGGATAGATAGTACCAGTAACTACTCCCAACTGGATTCAGTGCTGATTCTATCGACCTTTCCCCAGGGTTTGATATGGGCTGAGGAGGGAATCCAGAATTTTGGTAGGTGTTTATTGGCGAGTCGATCTCAATATCCTTGCGAATGATTTGAAATTCGTCGCATGTTCGCACTCTACCGTCACACTTTGCGTATCCTACTGTCGCGTCAACTTGTAGTCTCATTCCAACTCGCTCTCTTTTCGTAAGGATGCCGGCCACCAGCGCTTGATCTCTTTTACTCACCACCTCGCCTTCAAGCATTGAGGCGAGGATAAGAGTCTTGTACCAGTTCTTTCTTTTTGCTAACAGGGGCCATGCTTTTTCATTGAAATTTTCCAGCATGTGTTCTGCAACTTCATAGGATGTTATCTCTCGCTCAAATCTATATGTGTCTGGAAATAAAAATCCCTCCAGGCTTTCCACTCCATTTAGGAATGGAAACTTTTCCGTTGAAAAGCTTTCTATTGGGATTTGATACAATTCATCATCTACGAGTACGCCCTTTTTTTGTAATATATGTTGAATGTCTTTTATGGAATATCCTTCGGGTATAACAATCAGAACTTCGTTTTTGCCTCGCTCGGTAATATTCTTCAGGATTTCATCATGCTCCATTCCTCCGTTCAGAGCATAGACTCCTGGCTCAAGACTTAGCGCTTTTCCTCTTATTACCGTGTAGAGGGTGAAGAATACTTCACTTCCTATCAGCCCCTTATCCTCTAGGTTGCTACTCACTTTTGCTGCGCTTTCTCCTCTCTTTATTTGAAATGGAACTTCGATACCCTCTTTTCCGCTTGAAAATGCTATGTGCCCAACCAAAAAAAACACTATTCCTAAACAGCCTAGGAATATGAAAAACTTACCTCTCATGTTATTTAGAGGATTCAATTTTTATATTTTGTATTATACTCACCAGTATTGAGTTCGTCAATATGCTGCTTCCCCCATAACTTATGAAGGGAAGGGTGATGCCGGTTACAGGCACTAGGCCTAGATTTGAGCCCACGTTGATGAAAAATTGGACTAGAATCACAACCCCAGCACCAAGCGAGATGAACTTTGACTCGTTATTTCTGGCTTCAATTCCGATTCGGATAATTCGATACATTAATATAATATACAAAACAACGACCATTAGCCCGCTTACTATTCCCCACTCCTCTACAAACGCCGCGAAAATAAAATCAGTTTCCGCCTCTGGGAGGAAGTGGAATTGGGTTTGGGTGCCTTCTCCGAAGCCTTTGCCCCAGAGACCAGCTGAACCGATCGCGATTTTCGATTGGATCACGTTGTAGTTTACTCC
>CAZGST010000005.1:12039-13620 GCA_964528655.1 uncultured Candidatus Saccharibacteria bacterium | reverse complement strand
CTGACTCGGGTAAAAGAAAACCGGTTATTCTTTCTTTCTGGTACGGTTTCAAAAAGAAGGCCCAGATGATCGCGAGAGAAGCAATACCAAGGAGTAATCCGATGCCTAGTCTTTTTTTGTTGATGCTGGTAAGTAAGAGAAAGCCTACCCAGATCGCGATCATAATGCTTGCGGCACCAAAGTCTGGATGAATGGCGGAGAGTGCGGCAGGAATAAGGCAGTACATGAAAGACTTCGCGATATTCTTTCCAACCCATGCTTCGATGTATTTTTTCCTGAAGAAGTGAGCGAGAATAAAGATGATGGCTATCTTTGCTAGTTCAGCAGGTTCGAATTGAAATCCTCCAATTACAATCCAACCCTTTGTGCCCCGAATGGTTTCTGATTGCAGGTTAGCAAACACTAGAAGCGCGACACTCCCCCAGTAGAGTCCGTATCGTATGAGGGGCTCATTACGAATCCAGTTCCAGTTAAGTTGGCTGCCGAAAAAAATTATGGTGAACGCAACACCGTACCAGATAAGTTGTCGAAAAAAAAGTGTCTCGTTTGAGGACTTCAAAGAGATGAGGCTAATGTATGCGAAGAGACAGATGATACTGATGATTGTCCAGTCTAGTTTTTTCAGTTTATAGAGCATTGAGATAGATTCTGGGTACTAGAATGACACGAACACTCTTGTTGAAGAGACGTTCAGTTCTTCTTTTTGTATACCTTCACCAAAAAGGACTACAAATGGGGTCTGTCTGAATGAGGGTATCTCGGTTAACACTGTTTTTGTTCCGGCTACGGGAGTGCCGAGATTGTTAACGAGGAGGACTTTTAGTTCTGCATTTCGAACTGGTACTCCGGTTGTGTTATGAATACTTCCATGAAGCTCTAATTCTCCATTTTCGTTTTCAGTTGCGCTAAAATCCCCAAATGTAAATGGTTCTTTTCTTAGCACCGATCCTTCGATTTTTTCTTTCCACGCAACATTCAGAATTGTGAAACTTATCTCTCCTTTTTTATAGGTACCGACTTCCATAAGAGTCTTCATCTCGTTCGGGTTCAAGCTTTCTCTTCCCCGTATTCTTTCTACTGCTACACCAAAATCATCTGTGACGCTAAACTCGTATTCTATCCTTTCAGCAATGAGATTGTCGTTTGGATTTTTTATTTTGGCAAGGAGCGCTTGAACGGTTCCTGTATTTAACACTTTTATATCACCTTCGGTTGTAATTTCTTTTGCTTTTTGTATCTCGCAGGAGGCACATGCGCCGCCGCAGTCGACACCGGTTTCGTTTTGGTTTTTTAGGCGGTCAGAACAATTTGCTATTGGCGCCTCGGTTTTGAAAAATAAGCTACCGATAATAACGAGTATTACTAAATACATGAGTCCGTAGAGGAGTTGTTTCAAGGGTCGATTCATATGTTTGGTTTAACTTTCGGAGGCGGGCCTAATGATTTTTATAAATTCTTTTGGATTGAGGCTTGCTCCACCAACAAGAAGGCCGTCTATTTCGGGGTGCTGAAGGAAGTTTTTAGCGTTTTTAGCGTTTACGGAGCCTCCGTAGAGGACTTTTGCGTTTGAGGCTTGTGGAC
>CAZGST010000005.1:3767-12029 GCA_964528655.1 uncultured Candidatus Saccharibacteria bacterium | reverse complement strand
GACCTTGGATGCAGAGTTCTTTTATGTAACGAGTCATCTCTGAGGCGTCTTCTGGAGTTTCGGTTTTACCGGTACCACTTGTGCTTATTGACCAGATAGGTTCGTAAGCAATACAAACCAAAGACTGAGGAATGGAAATCAAGTACTTAGAGGGGAGGGATTTTTCAAGTTGGGTCTTAATAAACTCTTTTGAGGCTTCCTTGCCTTTCTCTCTCACTTCAAGTGGTTCGCCGATGCAGAGGATTATTTTGAGGCCGGCCCCCAATGAAGCTTTTGCTTTTTTTGAAATGAGCTCATCTGATTCGTTAAAGATTGTTCGGCGCTCTGAATGGCCGAGTATTACGTATTCAACACCCGAGTCTTTTAACATTTCGGGAGAGACTTCTCCAGTTTCTGGGCTGATGTTTTCTAGTCCAGCGTCCTGTGCTCCAAGGGCGATGTTTTTTTCTTTATGATCTTCAAGAACTTGCTTTACCTCATCTAAGAATACAAATGGAGGGGCAAGCACAACTGAGATGTCTATATTTTCTGGTATACCTGAGACAATCTCTTCAGCAAGGTCTTTTGCTTCCGAGCTTTTGCTTGGGTTCATTTTCCAGTTAGCGACGATCAGCTTTCTCATGGGTTAGTTTATTCTCTTAGTCTCTTGTAGATCTCGTCCTCCACCTCCTGCCGTGGTCTTCCGTACTTAAGGCGGGAGAGTTCTTTCAGATCTTTTACGCTATCCTCATTTCCTTTTTCTGCTAGAGGAATGTTGATATTGAACGGCTTTGTTGGAGCTCCTCGCATCAAAAGCTTTACATAGGCATTACCATTATCAATATTCATTAAGTCATGGTCGCTGAATTCCGGAGTAAAGGCTTTGTTCAAGATTTCCGTGTCCTGCGGACCAACACGGAAGGAAACAATGGAGCCCACGTTTCCGAAGACCGCGTCTCTGATTTTTTCATTCAGCTGGGCGATAAACTGGTGCGCGATCGTAAGATTCAATCTGTATTTCCGCGCTTCAGCTAAAATCACAGAGATTGAATCTGTAGTGAAGTTTTGGAACTCATCGATAAAGAGGTTGAAGTCTTTGCGCTCTTCTTGAGGAATATCTACCCGAGAGAGGGCGGCCATCAGGAGTTTTCCGACAATAATCATTCCGAGAAGGTTCGCGTTAATGTCACCGATCTTGCCTTTTGAAAGGTTAATGAGAAGAATCTTATTTTTATCCATGATATCCCTCACATTGAAGGCGGATTTGGTCTGACCAATTATCGGACGGACGTAGTCGTTTGCCGTAAAGTTGTTGAACTTTGAGGTGATATACGGAGTCATGTTTGAGAGAGCGGCCTCCCCTCCTGCTCGGACAGCTTCTTTTTCCCAGAAGTCTATCACCGCAGGATTTTTGATGCGCTCGAGTTTTGCCTCTCGGTAGTCGTCATCGGTAAACACACGGGATACTTCCATCAGGGTTGCAGGCTCCGTAGCACTATCTTCCATAAGAAGAAGGAGAGCATTTCTCATATACTGTTCGAACATAGGACCCATAGTTTCCTGAGCGAAGAGCTTGTTGAAGATGCCCTGCATCTCGTTAACGATGAAGGTTTTTTCTTCCGGACGGCTATCGTCATACTCCAACATGTTGAGGCCAAGTGGGCGCGCGGTATCGGATGGGTCAAAAACCACAACATCTTCCTGGCGTTCTTTGGGGATGAGGCTCAAAACCGTATCGACAAGTTCTCCATGAGGGTCGATGATACCTACTCCTTTACCACGACGGATGTCGTCGGTCGCCATGTTCGTGATAAGGTTCGTTTTACCGGTACCGGTTGATCCGATAACGTAGATATGACGTCGCCTATCATCATCCGCAACGTGGACATTTTTTATTTCTCCACGATACATGCTTCTCCCTAAAAGCACGCCGGACGTCACCAGCTCACTTGGAGGAGCGGACTCTTTTGATTTCAAGTATTTTATGCGAGGGATCATGTTCCCTTTGGTTGGGAAGTGAAACATGCTTACCAACTCTTCGCTGTTCAAGAGCATGCCTTCCGAGTCGGAATATTCTCTGAAGGAGTACTTGTAGACAAACTCTTTCATGTTTCTCGGTCGAACCATTTTCACATCATTGCGTTCAGGCGCTCCGAATTGGGAGAAGCCCGCAACGAGACTGTTCAAAAGACTTTGGGCTTGATAGTCACTTGGAGCAGAGGCAAGAAGACGAATATTAACCTGAAAGAGTGGTTTTCCGAGTTTCATTTCGAGTGCCTTTACGGCTGACTCGTCTATGATTTTTTGGTTTTGGACTTTCAGAGCATCATCTCCGGTTTTCTTTTTTTCCGTAAGCACCTCCCAAATCTCGCCTGGAGCAAAACCTTCCATTTTTGTTGTGAGAAGGCTTTTCAAGGAGTTTCCTTTCTTCAGATGCTCCAGCATTTTTCGGATAGATTTTTTGGATGACTTTTTCGCGGGTTTTGCAATGACCTGGATCACAGCGCCTTCGCCTACCTCATTTACTTTTGATAGAGCGCCCAGGATCGGGGAGAAGGTATCCACATTCATTTCTTGATAGGTGCGGAATGGGAGAGCAGGGTTTTCTTTTTGATTTACAAATACTGCCGCGACTTTCCCAACGTGGTTAAAAATATTGAAATCTTCCGACTCATGCACATCGGCAGCGGGCCATAGTGATTGAATTTGTCTTATGGCTGAATCAACGAGATGGTCCAGGACCGCAACGTAAAGGTGGATTTCTTCTCCGACATGCGGAACTGCGGCTTCAAGAATAAACGGTTTTTTGAACGCGGCTAACCCACTCACAAGCTGTTCAGCAAGTAAGATTTCTTCTTTTTCGTCTTTGGGACGATCACCGGTTTGGTTTTTTTCTTGGGCTGAGTTTGTTTTTGGGAGGCGGACGAGCAGGAGTTTGAGTTTGAGCTGTTCTACGAGTTTTTTGTGTTTCAGCATCCGGTACAGAAGATAACCTCCAACGGTAAGGATACCGGCTACAAGATAAAGGGAAACGAGAATAGGGAGAGGCATGGCGTGTATTCAAAAAAATAAAATATTGATCCTACTTTATAAGGCCTCTTTTTTTCAGTTCGGGAAGGAGTTTGTCTACAAGAGCGTCATGGTACGCGTCTTCGATAAATGGGGTTTGTTTTTTCGCTTCTCTTAGCCCTTTTTCCAAACCATCTCGGAGAGTCATTTCTACTAGCTCCTCTACCTTCTCTCTCACTCCTTCGTCCCCGGAAGAACCTTTCAGATAGTTCGGGGAGGGAGTTGGGGTTCCGTTCCCAGAACCAGAGACCCCTCCTCCTACGGGAAGGGATTTTATGGACTCTTTTACTATCTCTCGTTCTTTATGAGATTCCCCTACCCTTTCCCGGGTTTTCTCTACTGCCTTACCGAGGGAGTTAAGGTCTTTTTCTATGTTTCCACTAAAATTTTTTACCTTTACCATGATTTGTTTGGTTAAGTTGTGCGTTTCAACTCATTGTATATCAGAAGTCTAGACTATTACAGACCGGAGATGCGGATCGAGCCTGGAGTCGAGGTCGTGTTTACGTTTGTGGAGCTAGCATACTTATCAGTAGGGGCTGTCACAGTTCCTGATTGTATGCCTCCGTCCCAGTCTGTTTGCCAGAAGACCTCATTTTTCCAGCGAGTTACGAAGTCTGAAATAGACATTGTTTGTACATCACCACCGAGTCCCCAGTGCACAACAGCAGTTACCTTCTGTGTTGATGGGTCTACCAGTGAGTTTGCGGCGCACGGAGGAGTCCCTGTAATCACATGACTTGAATCATTTGACCGACAAACATTTTCAACGTAGAAGTACCTATGATAGGCTTCTGCTAAGTATATTCTCTCAATTTCATCATCGGTAAGTACTCTGTTGTAGAATCTCACTTCATCTAATGCGCCGTTGAACGCGGCCCATGTTTGGCCACCTGGTCCGTGCCCGATGCGCATCAGTGTTGTTGCTGCCGTGGGGCCTTGTGTGCTTACTCCATTTTTGACCTCGACGCCATCAACATACAGAATTCCTTTTTTTGTGCTGCCGTTGAATGTAAAGACCACATGATGTATGTCGCTGTCATGAATTGAATCATCTGCAATTACCGTAAGGTAGAGATCTGAGGTCCCTGTTATCCTCCCCTCGACTTCAAGGGTATCATTGCGTATCCCAAAGGCAGAGTAGATTGTGCCGGAACGTATTCCGAAAAAACTTCCAACTCTGTCGTCTAAAACGTTTGTCCAAGTTGCCATAGTAAACGAGGTTATGGTTGGATTTGAGGGCAGGATTACCTCCGCAGGATCAGTATCAAAATCCAGGCATGCTCCGGCTCTGCAATCACTATTTACGACGGTGGGGGTAGAAACATAGTGAGTCATATCACCTGTTGATGAGGCGTTGTAGTTATTGTTGGAGTAGTCGTATGTAAGTGTCCCTGTTATCTCGTCCATTTTCCAGTAACCCAGCATTCCGTCTCTTATGTCATCATCAAACACGCTCTCAATTCCCTCTTCGATCTGCAAAGTAGTACCTGACGCGCGGAAAAGATATTGGGTTGTTGATCCTTTGTCTAGGTTGTAGAGCGTGTTCCAATCCGCGTTTGCGAATGTTCTCGCCTTGTTCAACATGTCACTTGTGAGTTCACTTGTGAATTGAAGTTGTTTCCCCCTACCACTCGCGCTTAACACAAAAGCAATCGCAAGACTCGCGCTTCCTACAAGCAGCGCACCTATTCCGATTGCAACAAGAACCTCGATGAGAGATTGTCCTTTTCTAGGATTTTCCTGAAGATAATTACTCACTACTTTATTGTAATTCATTGTAATGAGCTTTGATTGTTGTAGTACTTAACGCTTTTTCGTAGACTTTCAGTTCATCAACTATAGCGTAGATCAGTTGAGTACTTTGACCCTCGCTTCTCCCGATGTTGAAAGTATCAATATCAAAACTCGCGTTTGTAAGATTTGTTGAACCTAACTCAACTCCATTTGAAAAAATTCTTGTTTTTGATCCATCATAAGTATATGCAAGATGAACCCAAACGTTATAACCCGGTTGGCTGTTCGCCGAGAATTCTCCGCCCGCGTCAGTTCTTATTTTGGGCTTCCTTGATGCTCCTTGGAACATCGCATCTATCAAGGAGTCTGAAGAGCCGGTTAGTCCAGACCATAGCCCACCGCTATTTCCATCACCCGTGTGATTCACCCAAGCTTCTATTGTAAATTTTTCAAGGGTTCTATCAAGAAGCGCGCCACTCAAGAAGTAGGTATTATTGAAGTTTATGCATCCTCCTCTTTTGCAGCTTGATTCGGAAAGCCAGGAGATTGTTCCTGAGGTCGTTGCGTATTCGTTCACGCCGCTCGTATCACGAGCACTACTTCCTACGCCTTCATCAAACGACCAGTAACCAAATAGGCCTTCCTCAAAACTACCAGTTATCTTCCCGATCGTGTCCACGGTAACAACACCCACAAATGGGTCTCTATTTCTAGGAAGAATGGTTATCACCTTCCTTCCACCTGGAGAGGCATTTATTCCGTTGAACATCACTTCAACTGTCGATGAGGTTCCGGGGGTACCAAACATTAGCCCGCTGTTCAGGTAGACGGATGTGATTACGGTTGCCGAGTCATAACTTTGTCCTTTGAATATATCGTATCTTTGTTCACCGGTGTCTTCGTTAATAAATTTTATTCCCCAACTTCCCGCTCCTTCGCCAGCAAGTGAGCGCCTTTGGGTGTCATGAAGGGCGGCCACGAGTTCATTCACGGTAAGTTCGACTTCTCTTACTGACTTGAATCTATCAGGAGTAAGAACAACAGCAGCAATAATAATAACGAGAAGGGAGAGACCGACGGTGAGTTCGATAAGCGAGAAGCCTTTTTCTTTTTGTTGTGTCCA
The DNA here is from genome assembly GCA_964528655.1 of uncultured Candidatus Saccharibacteria bacterium. Lineage (GTDB taxonomy): Bacteria > Patescibacteriota > Minisyncoccia > UBA6257 > GWB1-50-10 > CAZGST01. Next base: position 6,121 of record CAZGST010000005.1, on the reverse strand, counting down.
GTGAGATATTTTTTTTATTTTCATTGTTAGATTTGACTTGTCAGTTGGTAGATGGGGATGATGATTGCGAGCGCTATCACACCAATTACTACACCAATTGAGAGAAGCATGACCGGCTCTAGGAAGGAGACAAGAGATTTCAAGGAACTCTCGATTTCGCTTGTGTAAAAATCGGCAAGCGTGTCTAGCACTTCTTCCATATGGCCTGCTTTTTCTGAAATAGCAATAAGGTTTGCTACTGTTCTCGGAAAAAACATTTCTCGCTTGAACGCGTCGCCGACGGTTAGGCCCTTTGCTAACCCTTCTTCTCCGATTCGGAGCAGGATGCTTCTTAGCTCTTCGTGACTCACCACAGTCTCCGCGGTTATTTCAAGGGCTTTTGTAAGCGGAATTCCGGCTTTGATAAGAGATGAGAGTGTGCTTGCAAAACGTTGAAGCGCTATTTTTTTTATCAGATCTTTCACAACGGGAATATCTTGAATCATGTTCATGATGAGTTTCTTCGCGGGTGGGGATGCTTTTATCGCAATTATCCCGGATACAACCAAAACCGCTGTCACGCCAAGGATCCATGGGCCATACACACCAAAAAACGCACCGACCGCAAATACGACTTTTGAAAAGGTGGGCGGATTGAAGCCGCTGTCAAGAAATACTTTTGATATTTTGGGAAGCGCAAAAGAGACGAGGAAAAATAGAACGCCGCTCGCGGCTGTAAGAAGAATGATTGGGTAGACCATAGCGCTTTTTATCTGGTCTCGAAGAGCTTTTTCTTTACCAAGGGCACTTGTGAGGTCGGCAAATACTTTTTCTAGATTTCCCGAGGCTTCTCCGGCTTTCACGAGATTGATGTAGAACTGACTGAATACTGACTCATATTTCAAGAAGGTGGAGTTAAAAGGCATTCCTTTTTCTAGGTTTGTCTTTACTTCCAGCAGGAAGTTCTTCATTGATGGCTTTTCGAAGTCTTCAATAAGGATGTTTATGGCTTGAAGAAGACCAGTTCCGATCTTCAACATGAGCGCTAGGTACTTGGAGAGGAAGATTTGGTCGGTGAGAGTAATTCCACCACCAAAAAGCGTTATGTTTTTTTCTCCAAGAGAAAGACTGCTTCGCTTTATGGATATTGGACGAAGGCCGTGACCTCCTAGGTATTTGAGGACTTCATCAACGTTTTCAGCATCGATCTCACTCTCTGTTACTCCGTTGTCTTCTTGTATTGCGCTGTATTTGAATTTCATGATTTGAACAGCTAGGGGTTATTCCCTGATCACCCTGAATACTTCTTCGATTGTTGTCAGGCCTCGTTCGACTTTTTCCAAACCATCCTCGAACATTCCAATCATTCCTTCTTCTCTCGCTATTTTTTTAAGACTATCAATGTTGAAGTTACCACCAAGAATGAGTTTTCTGATAGATTCTGTAATTTCGATCATTTCGTAAATACCAATTCTCCCTTGATAGCCAGTAAATCCACAGGAACTACATCCTTTACCCCGATAAAACGCTTTTCCGATCTTCATTTTGCTTTCTTCCACGCCAATTCCATTTAGCTGCTCCTTTATGCGATTCACTACTTCTTCACTTGGCACGTAGGACTCAATGCAGTTAAGGTGGATTCTCCTTGTAAGGCGTTGGGAGCTTACTACGTTTACCACAACCGCAACTAGGAATGGCGGAATACCCATGTCGATCAACCGAGGAATGGCGGTTAGGGCGTCGTTTGTGTGAAGACTTGATAAAACGAGGTGTCCCGTCATAGCAGCCTGGACACCGATTTCCGCAGTTTCACCATCTCTTATTTCTCCTACCATTACGATGTTCGGGTCTTGTCTCAGGATCGATCGCAAACCACTCGCGAAAGTTATTCCTGCCGCGGGGTTAACTTGCACTTGGTTTACATAACGCATGTCATACTCAACCGGATCTTCAACTGTGATGATGTTCACTTCTGGTCTGTTCAACATGTTCAATACCGCGTACAGTGTTGTTGTTTTTCCAGAACCAGTTGGTCCGCAGACGAGAATCATTCCGTACGTTTTTGTAATCGCATCTTTCAAGATTCTTTGATTTTCTCCAAAGATGCCAAGCTCGTTAAATGAAAGTGGTTTTTGGCTTGCGGAGAGCAATCTCATTACAACTTTCTCTCCGTAGTACGTGGGAAGTACTGATACACGGATATCGATAAGCTGGTCGCCTAGCTTTACCCTGAATCTTCCGTCTTGCGGACGAGTATGTTCGTCAACACGAAGCTCAGCTAGCAGCTTGATGCGAGCGATAATCGCGGAATGAATTTCTTTTGGCATACGGATGATTTCTTTCAAAATTCCGTCGACGCGGTACCTTACAAGCAC
>CAZGST010000005.1:1653-3757 GCA_964528655.1 uncultured Candidatus Saccharibacteria bacterium | reverse complement strand
CAACGTCATCAAGCGCTTCGTAGTGAATATCTGAAGCGCGAGAGGAGGCGGCGTAGGCAAGCAAGTTGTCAACAATAGCAACAATTGGAAGTTCTGAAGCAGCTTGCTGCAGGTCTTCTTTTGTTCCGCTTCTTAGAGACTCTCGAATACTACTTTCAATAATCTTTTTGAAGTCTTGCGTTAGCTGGCGCTCATACAGAGTGAAGCCACGATTCAGGTCTTCTTCAGTTGCCAAAAATGCCCTTATCTCTCCTCCAAGGCTCAGACGAAGAAAATCAATTGTTTCAAGATCTGTAGGGTCTTCCATCGCGACATTGAAAGCGCCATTCTCATCTTTTTTGAAGACAACGACTTTCTTTTGTTTCGCAACTTCTTCTTTCAGAAGATTGAGGGTTGTTTCATCGATTGTTGTGGTGCTTAAGTTAACTCGTTCAATACCAAGAGACTTGGCAATGAGGTTCAAAAAATAGTCCTTAGTTATTATGTTTTGCGAGATCAAAAGATCGACGACGTTTTGTTTTTTACGTTCCGCTTCTTTGGCTAGCGTATCAAAAGTATCTGCGTCGATAACTCCTTCTTTTCCGAGAATTTCTTTTAACTTTGCTTCAGGAAGAGATAGCATGTTTTGATGGTATTACAAACTAATGCTTGAACCGAGCATTCTTAGTATTATTATAGCCGCAATGGCTGTGGGGACCCAAAAAAAGTAGAGCGGGATTCTTGGGGGCCCTCCTTCGCTAGACTTCTTCATCTTCCAGTAGGCCATTGATAACAGATGGGCAGATGTATATATCGCGGTAACCGCGCATAGGTAGAATAGCCACGCGTATCGCCACTCCGGATTTCCAAGTAGAAAAACTGCAGTACCAGCAATATATTTTTCTTCTTCTTCGAAAAAGCGTCCTTCATATTTTTTGTTTGCAATATTCATGAGGAAAGCAAGGAGGACCGCTGCTGCGCCGGAAATAATAAAATAGAGTAGAAAGCGGGTGCCGTGGACACCGAGAAGGTACGAGATGTCTTGGTATGGCGGCAAGAGATGCTTTGTAAATTCGCTTTCAATCCATACTTTATATTGGGAAAAGGTAAGGTGGGCGTACCTACCGAGGACTACTACCGCTGAAATAATCGTGGCCCACTGAAATATTTTTACTGGAACTTTTGTGTTCTTTTTTTGTTTTATAAGCTGAAGAAGAAGCAGTACTAAAAAAACAGCAAGAGAGAAATGCCACATATTATTATTATACAGTACTTTTTACTGAAGAACTCTCTTATAAAACAAAACCACTCCCTTCAAAAGGAGTGATTTTGGTTTTTAGACCTTATTACTATTACAGGCTTGGTTGATTTCCTACTTCGTATAGGCCTGCGTTATTGCCTCCGTCACTTGTTTCTTGCGTCACGTACTTAGCGCTTTCAAGGTTCGCTATCATTTCATAAGAAAGTGAATTAGATGATGTTGCCGCGCATCCGTATCCATAGAAGTAGTTGCCGCTATTTGTCGGATCAAGCGGGAGTCTTGGTAGTGGGGATCCTCCTGTAAGGCTCGCCATATCTACTGCTACCCAGCCAGCTCCATCAACGGTTGTGGTAGCCCATGCAGAACCGGATCCGCATCCATTTTGAGCTGTGACAGCACTAAATGGATTTGTAGTTGTTGCTACAGTGCACCTAGCGTTTCCTGTCGCTGCACAGGTTGTCGCATCCCACAATACTGGATCTGTTGCTTGGCTAAGGTATAGCGCGATAGCGCTATTGATTGACGCTAAATCTGAAAATCTTGTTGAGTCTCTTCCTTGTTTCAAAAGCTCCGCAGGGTTCAAAACAACCACAACCGCGGTTGCAAGAACTGCGAGGATAGCAATTACAACAAGAAGTTCAACAAGGGTAAAACCTTTTTTCATTTTCGTTTTGACTTTTTTATCTTCGACCTTTCGAAAATACGAAACTGTTTACTATTTTAGCATATCATCCCCTAACAACCACTGGAAACCCATAACTTATCCACAGTTTTCCTATAGTCCTAACGTATTCCCAACTTCGTAGGTACTTGTTGAGTCTCTTCCTTGTTTCAAAAGCTCCGCAGGGTTCAAAACAACCACAA
>CAZGST010000005.1:743-1553 GCA_964528655.1 uncultured Candidatus Saccharibacteria bacterium | reverse complement strand
CCAGGACTATCCAAGAAATTCTTTGATCTTTTTTACTACCTCTTCAATTGAGACTTGGGCTTTTACGAAGTGCCCGATTGCTCCTAGGAGCTTGCCTTTTTCAATATCAGCCTCTTGGCCAAGGTTTGATGTGATAATAATTGGCACTTTTTGAATACTGGGATCGTTTTTCATCATTTCCATCATTTCAAATCCCGACATCTTTGGCAGAATAACATAAAGAAGAACTAGGGTTGGTTTTTCGTTACGTAACATCTCGAGACCCTCTTCCCCATCTCTTGCGACAATTACTTTGATGCCCTCTTTCTCAATTCTCTGCTTCAATAATGTTGCCAAGAGGGGTTCGTCTTCTACTAAAAGAATGCTTTTTTCACCAGCCATAATTTATAACGAAAATATTATTACTGATTTTTCCTGTTACTTTATTTATATATCAAAAATGCCTGAGGGGCAACCATAGGTTTTCAGGTGTATCTAGGAAAGTAAGTTCTTTTTGTTGTCCCAAAGAATCGAGTTACCTCGATCCGGTCGAAACTATAGCTCCTCGACCAATACTTCTTTTATGTAAAACATAAAACATCGACTTTCACTTTTTGGCTAGTTACCTAGCCTCAATGACTCCCTTTTTATAATCTAGAAGATTTTTAAAAAGGTTAATTGATCCACGAGCAGCTTCCGCTACCCGTGCCTTGTTACGACTTATGCCGTGTCACCGAACCTAACCTGACCCAAAGCAAGCTTTGGATTTTAGCTATTCCCGGCTCCCCTGCATTGACGGGCAGTGAGTACAGGACTCGAGAACGTATTCAC
>CAZGST010000005.1:0-733 GCA_964528655.1 uncultured Candidatus Saccharibacteria bacterium | reverse complement strand
CGATTACTAGCGATTCCAACTTCATGAGGGCGAGTTGCAGCCCTCAATCTGAACTGAGGCAAGTTTTTAGGGATTAGCTCCGCCTTTCGGCTTGGCAGCCCGTTGTACTTGCCATTGTAACATGTGTGTAGCCCAGGGCATCAAAGGGCCATGCTGATTTGACGTCATCCTCACCTTCCTCTGTCTATACGACAGCAGTCTCTTCAGACAAATATAACTGAAGACAAGGGTTGCGCTCGTTACCCCACTTAAGGGAACGCCTCACGGCACGAGCTGACGACCATGTTTTTCCATTATTTCTAATAGCACGGACTATACCATCACCCCAATAGGCTTTTACCTAAAGGGGGATCGGCGTGTTAACCTGAATGAAACTTCAGATTCTAACCACTAGACCTTATGTTGTGATTAAGTCTCTACGGGGTATGAATTCATACTTCCCACGGTATTGCCCATGCGTTCATGATATCCACGAATGCACTAGGGTTTCACCGTTATGAGCCGATTTTTTCCGATAAGAATTGCTTCTTATGGGGTCATATTCACAATTATGACTTGTGAATGTCTAACCATGCAGCACCTGTGCAAGCGTCCTTGAGAGACAACATTCCTTTCGGAATATTTTCGCTTACATTTCAAGCCCTGGTGAGGTTCCTCGTTTAGCGTCGAATTAAACCACATGTTCCACCGCTTGTGCGAGTCCCCGTCTATTCCTTTGAGTTTTAGCCTTGCG
>CAZGST010000004.1:23918-30564 GCA_964528655.1 uncultured Candidatus Saccharibacteria bacterium | reverse complement strand
TTCTTTTTTCAGAGTCTCCTTCAAAGAGTGTGGAGGAAAGGCTGAAGGCAGTTGCTGAGGCTAAGAATGGGTTTGAGCTTGCAGAAAAAGATTTGAGACTTCGAGGTCCGGGGCAGTTTTTGGGAGAGATACAGTCTGGGAGACCAGATCTCGCAATGAAGGCATTGCAGCATCCAGAACTTGTGAAGGAAGCGAGGGATGCGGCGAAGGAGCTGTTAAAAAGCGATCCCTCACTAAAAAACTTTCCGCTTGTACGGAAGAGGTTGGTTCATTTTCAGAAGGAGATGCATTGGGAGTGAGGGGATAAAATAAAAACCGGTGGCTGGAGCACGTCTCCTTTTCCCCCGGTAGTACTCTGGTTGAGTACTTTCTTTCACGTTTTGATTTTTACGCATCAAAAAGTGAGATCTTTGGAGAGCCCAGCTCCATTCTGTGGAGCAGGGTGTCCTCTTCTTTTGACCCTTCGCCCTTCTTATAGAGCAGGCACGTGTTATCGCCTGGAGAAGAGAGGGTCATCGTTACCTTGAAGGGCTTATTTGGGCGAACCACGCCCAATACAAGCCCCCGACAAATCACAATAAGACTGTGACTTGTCCGATTGTCTATTACCGTGCTTTTAGAAAGCATACTAGAAGATTTTTACCACATGAGCCATCGAAACACCAATTTTATTGACCAGCCCTGGTTCGGGTTTTTGAGTTTCTATCGAGCTTCAATAAAAAATTTTTCCTTAAGGAGTTTTGTAATCTCTTGGACTACCTCGTCTACTTCTTTGGTTGTTAGGGTTTTTTCTGGGTGTTGAAAGGTGACTCGGAATGTAAGAGCTTGTTCGTTATTCCAGTCCTTTCCCTTGTACTCATCGATGAGGTCTATTTTTTTTATAGTCATCTTCGAAACTTGCTTCATTTCTTTTATTATTTCCCCTACTTCTTGGGAAGTGTTTGTTTTTACTGAAATATCTCTGACCACACTAGGATATTTTTCGAATGCTTTGAATTTGAGGTCATTTTTTTGAAGGGAGAGGAGTAGGTCGAGATTCAGCTCAGCGAGAGAAAGCTCGGGTTTTATGTGCTTTATGTACCCTATTTTTTTTCCTCCTGCTTCGACGAGTAGTCCATTCAGACCCTCTCTTTTTACAAGATCAAAACTTTTTATCCGTGTAGTCTCAAGAAATTTTTCTACTGCTCCTTTTATTTCACGAAATGTCTCTCCTTTTGTTTTCGCGATCGTTACGCCAAGACGAGTCACCTCTTTCCCCTCTCTTCCTCCCTTGTGATATGTTTTTCCGATTTCAAATACTTTTACATTTTCGAAAAAACGTAGATTATCTTCAGCGTTTTTTCGGAGATGAGGCTCGAGTGTGGTTCGGAGATGCGTGAATTCTTGACTCATTGGGTTTTTAAGCTTGTACCCCTCGCTCTCACCCATGTTCAGATCTGCTTCTTTCACAAAAGAGTAGTTGTATACTTCGTCGAAGCCGTGTGTGGTAAAAAAATCTCTTGCTCTCTCCTTGAAGTCTACGAGTTCATGTTCATTATCTTTCGGCTTCAGTGTAATGGAGAGTGGTGTAAAAGGAACTTTTTCTACTCCATGCATTCGAAGAACTTCTTCGGAGAGATCTTCTAAGGAATCAATATCTGTTCTGTACCACGGAACTTCCACACGAGCACCGCTTATTTTGAATCCGAGGAGGGTCAGGTATTTCTCGATGTGTTTTCGAGGGATATTTGTACCAAGAATTGCGTTTATTCTTTCAATATCAAGAGGGATGATTCTTTTCTTGTTTTTGGTGTTGCCTACATCTACAAGGGCGCCGGGTTTGCCATTACAATACTCGGAGATGAGTTGTGCAGCCCTTTTTATGCCTACTCCAACAAGACCGGGGGGGAGGTGGTGGGAAAATCTCGTTGCTGCGTCTGTTATAAGGTTAATTTTTCTAGAGGTTTTGTAGATTGAAACACCGTCAAAGTTACAGGCAGTGAGGAGAATCTGGCGTGTGTTTTTTGTGACCTCCGCTTTTTTACCTCCTTTTATGCCCGCAATATCAAGGGCGTCTTTACTGTCCGCAAGCACAAGAATACTTTCATCAAGTGTAAATTTCTTACCATCGAGTGTTTCGAGGAGTTCGTTCTTTTTTGCTCTCCGCACAATCAACACTCCCCCGTCCATCTTCTCAGCATCAAATGCGTGGAGCGGTTCACCTGTTTCAAGCATTACATAGTTTGTGATGTCTACGAGATTGTTAATCGGACGCAGACCACAGGAGATTAGTACGTCTTGCATCCATTTGGGGGATGGTGTGACCTTCACATCACTGAAGTACCAGGCTGCGGCACGGCGACACTGTAAGTCCTTTATCTCCACTCTTATTCTAGGCGAGGATTTGGGTTTCGTTTCTTTTTCTTTTGGTTCGCTCCACTTTTTTCCGTAGAAAGCAGAAATTTCTCTTGCTAACCCCCAGTGTGATGCTGCATCTCCGTAGCGATTCGAGAGAACCTTCACGTCCATTGTGTCGCCCTCAAAAGATTCAACTTCAAAAAGTTGCATCATGAGCTTGTACGCAAGATCTGATTTGCTGGTAACGGCGGGGGCAAGACGCTTCAATAATTGATAAGAGAATTTCATGGTGATCCAGTTCAAAATTGATGGATGAAACGAAGGTCGCCGGAATGGAAGAGGCGGACGTCGGGAATGTCGTATTTGATCATTGCTAGCCGCTCTATTCCTCCTCCAAAGGCGAAACCTTGCCACTCACCTGGATTGTAGTGTGCGGCTTTGAATACATTTTTATGAACCATTCCAGCGCCCATTACTTCCAACCACTTACTCCCCCACTTGATGTCGATCTCTACACCTGGTTCCACAAAAGGAAAGTAGCTTGGTCTGAATCTGATACCAATAGAAGAAGAGTTGAAGAACTGTTTTATAAACTCGGAGATTGTGTACTTGAAGTTAGCGAGAGAGATTTTTTTTCCTACTACTAATCCCTCGACCTGGTGGAAGTTTGTCTCGTGTGTCGCGTCTGTTGCTTCGTATCTGAACACTCTCCCTGGTACCAAGATTTGGAAAGGAGGTTCGTGGGCTTCCATATAATGGACCTGGACAGGAGAGGTGTGGGTGCGCAGTAGCATGTTTCGTTCTTCAAGCCAAAAGGTGTCCCACATATCTCTCGCTGGATGATTTTCTGGAATGTTCAGGGCAGTGAAGTTATAGTAGTCGCTTTCTACCTCCGGACCTTCTACAACAGAAAAGTTCATTGAGGTGAAGATCCGCCTAATCTCTCTATCAACAATTGTGAGCGGGTTTATGTGTCCGGTAGACCCTACTATCCCTGGTTTGGTCACGTCAATTCTTTCTTCGTCATTGTTGAAAGAGGCGTGTTTTTTGTTGAATGCTATTTCCAGAAGTTGTTTTACAGCATTTACCTTCGGGCCTATGGTCTTTTTTTCTTCAACAGAGAGATTTTTGAATGCATCAAAAATTTCTGCGAGCTCCCCATGCCGTCCAAGATATTTTATACGAAGAGATTCTAGTTCATCTTTATTTTGCGCATTTTCAATTTTATACACTGCTTCATTTTCAAGTCTTTCAAGTTTCTGATACATGGAATTATTCTATACTTTTGGATTTTCTTTGCAAATTCTTGCTTCTTTTGTTAGTCTATTCATGCGGGGAGATGCTCCGGATGCATGGGAGGCTCGAGTAAGGGCTCATGAGTCAAGTAATTACTCATGGAATACTTGTCAAATTCGGTGAAACCTTCTTCTTTTATGAAATGGTAATACCGAGCTAATAAAAATTGTGTAGAGACTAGACGGCAAGCACCCTGTCAGTAGGGTGAAGGTATAGTCCAGACTACAAACTCCGATTCTATCGGTGGCGGTGAAAACCGTAGTGGTAGGCATAACCTCCTCGTAGTGGGTCCGATTCCCACTCCCGCAACAGAGAGTTCAAGGAAATAACCCGTTAGGGTTGTTTTCTTTTATACTCATATATATGATTATCTAGATAGATTGCCGATGTAGCTCAGTGGTTAGAGCGGGCGCTTCATAAGCGCTAGGTCGCAGGTCCGATTCCTGCCATCGGCACACTGTACACTTTGTCTCATTTTGTGATATAAGGTTCGCATATGATGCGGTATTTGGATGCATTACAGATTCTCAAGTCCTCTTTTTTGGATGGGAGTGAGAACTCAATAATAAGCGATTATATTGTCCAGTATTTTCCGAAGAAAAAATTGGATATTTTGGATATAGGGATTGGAGACGGGCAGAATGCCTGGAAACTCACTAACACTGTACAAAGAGCTGGTTTTATTCCGACAGTTACTGGCGTTGATCCGCTTTCTGACTCTGAAAGAATTATTCGGATGGTACACCCTTCTTTCCGTTTTGTGCGGAGTGAGTTTGAAACTTACGAGACTCGCGAGGAGTTCGATGTTGTAATTGCGGCGCAGTCGCTCTACTACATTCGAGATGTGCGGAAGACCATAGAGAAGATGATGAGACTCACGAGAAAGGGAGGACTTTCTGTGATTGTTTTATGGTCGAAAGAGTGTGCCATCAACAGAATTTACCGACCATGCAATGAGTGCGGAAAATTTTATTGTAACCTTGAGCCAGTTACTGCTGAAAGCGCCTTCGACTATATTCAAACGATGCGGAACATACAGAATGCTCAGCTTATGTATTTTTCTGGTAGAGTGTTCTTTTCATTATGGAAGAGTGTCCCGGCAGCGATTCCTGGTGCATGCACCATATTATCACGATCGGGCTCTCATGAAATGCTCAGCGATCACTCAGCTCACGTAAGAAAGTTGCTCAGGCATTTTAACGATGTGGAGAGTAGGGTTAATGGGGTTATTTTTATACAAAAGTAAGGATCGAGCTATCGTTTGAAAATTACTTCAAAATCCGCTAATCTCTATATGTTTGGACCGGTAGCTTAGTTGGCCAAAGCACCGCCCTGTCACGGCGGGGATCGCGGGTTCAAGTCCCGTCCGGTCCGCAGTTTCAGTCTTGTTTGAAATCTATGACCGTTCCGTTAAAGACTTTTGCGGTTGATGTCGTTATCCTACCAAAAGGAGTGGTGGTGGACCTTGCAATTGAACTTAGTAGGCAACTCAAAAACTCGTCGCCTTTTGTACTCGATGCAACGAGTTATTTTCCGCATATTTCCCTTGCCATGGGATATGTTACAGATTTGGAGGAAGCGAAAAGGATTCTCAATGATGCAAGTAATAAATTCTTACCGGTTGATATTATTTTTGATTCACTCTTCCGGCACCAGGCACAAGTGAACGGATATCACTTCTACCAATTTGGAGTCCAGAGGGAAGAGAACCTCATGAGACTTCACGAGTATCTTGTTGCTCATCTCCCTTTTGTTAATATTCAGGACTTTCGCCCGGACTATTTTTATCGTGATTCTAATGAAGGAGATGTAGTGAGCTTTGCGTATAACTACGTAAAAGCTTTCAAGGATCAGTTCGGTAGAGATAACTATCAACCGCATTAACTATTGGAGCGGGGACCGAGGGAGCTCTGCACACGGATACACTTCCACTTTCATTTACAGCAGATTCTATTTCTCTCTGTTGGGTTGGAAATTATTGTACGTGCAGAAAAGCCTTGTAGCCTCAAATGCTTTGGTGGGTTGGATGACCACTTTACATGTAGGACTCGAGTTGTCTTTTTATCTCTTTAATGTGCAAATCTAGAAGAAGCCTTTCACGATTTAACTCTTGCACTTTTTGAAGTGTCTTGGGATACCCAAGATCTTCTCCGCTTTCCTGTGCTCTTGCTAGAGTTTGGTTATGTGCGGTGTTGGCTTCCGGAAGCAACTCTTTGTCTATTTTTTGAAGTTCTGCTGATTTTTCGACGAAACTTTTGCACTTTGCAATAACTTCCTTTGCTTGCTCCGTGTTTTCTTCAATTAGAAAGCTGCCAAAGGGGGTCGTGATAAGAACATCTAGGAGTTGTGCGTCAGGAGAGGGATCTTTGGGAATCTCAAGATTATCAATACTTCCTGAGGTACAGACCTCTCCATAGCGGCCTTTATATTTATAATCAAGCTTGATTCCGGGTAGTTTCTCATTTTTGGGATCACCCGAGTCTTGTGCCGGTGATCTTCCTTTTTTTTCAGATTTCATTGGAACGTATTTTATAGCCTTTCGTAGTGATAGCCGACATCTAAGATATCTTGTTCTCTATATTTCTTGCCAATGAGTTGGAAACCAATAGGGAGTACTTTTTCTGCTAGGGAGTACTTTTTTATCGGAAGAGCAAGAGATGGTAGGCCTGCGAGGTTCACGGGAAGTGTGAACACATCTTCAAGGTACAAAGAGAGCGGATCGTTAATCTTCTCCCCTATTTTGAAGGCCTTGCCCGGGGTTACGGGTGCGGCAATTACATCAACGTCTTTAAAGGCTTCGTCGAAGTCGCGCTTGATGAGAGAGCGAACCTTCTGGGCTTTCAGATAGTAGGCGTCATAGTAACCGTGAGAAAGTACGAAGGTGCCGAGGAGAATACGGCGAGTTGGTTCATCGCCATACCCGTGTGTTTTTTGCTCTACGTAAATTTCTTTCAAACTCTTTGCGGATTCAGCTTCCTCATTCCTCGAATAGCGAATACCATCATACCTTGCA
>CAZGST010000004.1:23469-23908 GCA_964528655.1 uncultured Candidatus Saccharibacteria bacterium | reverse complement strand
ACCTTGCAAGGTTTGTGCTTGCTTCGGCGGGGAGAATAATATAGTAAGCGGAGATTGCATACTTGGTGTGCGGAAGTGAAATTTCTTTTATTTTAGCGCCAGCATGCTTCATTTTTTCTATCGCCTCACGGACTCCACTTTCAACTTCCTTATCCATGCCGTCAATGAAGTACTCTTTTGGCACACCGATCGTGTAGTCTGATATATTCTTTTTTCCAAGGCTTTCTAGATTGAAGTTTATGTCGGTGCTTGTTGCGTCAAAGTTGTCTTTACCCCTTATCGCGTCGAAGAGAATTGCAACGTCCTCAACACATTTTCCGAATGGTCCAATTTGATCGAGACTTGAGGCAAGGGCCATCAGTCCATGACGAGAGACTGCTCCGTAACTTGTTTTGAGGCCAACGAGACCACAGAAGGCAGCGGGCTGCCTGATGGAACC
>CAZGST010000004.1:15573-23459 GCA_964528655.1 uncultured Candidatus Saccharibacteria bacterium | reverse complement strand
GTGTCAGACCCGAGCGCAACAAGAGATTCACCAGAAGCGACCGCCGCGGCAGAACCTCCTGAAGAACCTCCTGGAACTCTCTCAAGGTCGTAAGGATTTTTTGTTACTTTGAAGGCAGAATTTTCAGTTGAGGTGCCCATGGCAAATTCATCGAGGTTGGTTTTTCCCAAAAATACCACGTGATTTTTTCGGAGTTTCGAAATTACAGTTGCGTCATAGGTTGCAAAGTACTTTTCTAACATTTTTGAACCCGCGGTTGTTCGGGTACCGGCCATCAGAATTACGTCTTTTATCGCAATAGGGACGCCAGCTAACAAAGGGAGGTTGTCCTTGCGAGCAAGTGCTTGGTCTACGCTTTCCGCCTCAGCTGTGGCCTCTTTTTTGAATACGGAAAGAAATGCGTTAATGTCTTTATCTTCTGACTCAATGGTGGCGAGGAACTCATTCGCTGCTTCATAGGCAGAGAATTCTTTTTTCAAAAGCTTTTCGTGGAATTGTTTTATTGTGAGATTGTGTAAATGCATAGATCACAACGCTATTCGAATACTGGCGGGATTTTATTGTATCCATCTTTACGGTGCGGGAAGGAGTTTGCGGCGCTTTCGCCAGATATTTTTGTTGTTTCATCTCTGTCTTCACGGAGTACATTCAGGAGTTCCGTGCCTCCGGTCATAGCCTCCACACCATCTGTATTTACGGTTTTGAGGTTCTCGAAATATTCGAGAATTTTCTCGAGGTCTTTCAGAATCTTTTCTTTTCTTTTTTCATCAAGATGAATGCGAGCGAGATCAGAGAGATATTCGATTGTTTTTTTATCTAGAATCATGGATTAATAGTTAGATAGTAACGTTTATTCGAGTGAAAATCAAAAACGCCAAGACAACTTCCTTAGTTGTGGCGTTTTTACCAATTTTGACGCACCGACCAGGTTGCGTCTTTTTTGGTGAATTTATGCTCAGCCATTGCAGATAGCGCATAACTCACCGTGACCTTTACTCTCAGGGGGATTTTTAGCTCCCTCGATTCTAGGGGCGGAATGGGGATGTTATGTGCGTGAAACGATTTTACTTTATTAGTATAAGAAATTCTTTTTCAGTTAGTATTCTTACACCAAGTTTTTTTGCCTTATCAAATTTGGACCCAGGATTCTCCCCTGCTACGACATAGGTAGTTAAATTCGAGATAGATTCGGAGACGTTTCCGCCTTTTTCCCTGATTTTTTCTTTTGCTTCGTCGCGAGACATGCTATCGAGAGTGCCTGTTATAACAAAACTAGAACCAGCTAATTTCTGGCTTGAGGATGCTGATTTTTGAGTCGCGATAATCCTCACGCCCGCAGACTCGAGCTTTTCAATAAATTTTTCATGGTGCGAGTCGTGAAACCAGATATAGAGACTTTTTGCGACTATGGGACCAATATCTTCCAGAGATTCCCATTTTTCTCTAGTGAATTTGCTAAAAAAGACCCACATGGTAGTTGGTTTTGTTTCTTTTGCACTATTGCTTTTATCAAATTCGCGAGCAAGGGTGATCCCGGTTTCTTCACCAACATGGAGAATTCCTAGACTGTAGAGAAACCGAGGTAGGGTTATCTTTTTTTTCTCACGCACCTCTCGGATTATATTTTCAGCAGATTTTTCACCAAATCGCTCAAGGACTTTTATGTCCCCTTCGTTAAGGGTGAAGATGTCGGATGCGTCAGAGATGAGACCCTCATCTAAAAACCGGTCTACAATTTTCCACCCGAGTCCTCGTATGTCAAAGCCACCTCTTCCAACAAAGTGGTAGAGGCCTTCTCTTCTTTGCGCCCCGCAGTTTCTGTTACTGCATTTTTCGATTGCTCCTTCTCGAACTACAGGAGAGTCGTCGACCGGACACTTTTTTGGCATGGTAAATGTCTTTTCTTTTCCGGTGCGGAGTTCGGTAAGGACTTTTGTCACTTTTGGAATTACATCACCAGCACGACTTACAATTACAGTGTCCTGAAGTTTCAAGCCAAGGCGTTTTATCTCGTCACCATTATGAAGTGTGGCGTGCGTGATTGTGATACCTCCGACTTCTACTGGTTCTAGCTCCGCGACTGGCGTCAAAACCCCAGTACGACCAACTTGGACGTTTATTTTTACTACTTTTGTTGTTGCTTCTTTTGGAGAAAACTTGTAGGCAATGGCAGCTCGGGGAGCTTTTCCTATCACGCCAGCAGACTCAAATACTTTATTGTTGTTTATGATTACCACAATACCATCTATTTCATACGGGAGTTTTTCTCTGTGCTCTTCCCAATAATTCCTGAACTCAAATACTTCTTCAAGCTTTTTCGCGGATGCGTTATGGCTATTCGTCTTGAAGCCAAATTTCCGGAGTATGTCGTGGGTCTTTTCGTGATAGGTCGTTTCTGCGCCCTGCACGATATCGTATTGAAATGAGTCAAGTTTTCGGGAGGCTGTAATTTTGGGGTCAAGTTGACGGATAGAGCCTGAGGCAAAGTTTCTGGGGTTAGCATAGACTAGGCCTCCTTTTTTTTCTTGCTCTTTGTTTACCCGGTCAAATTCTTTTTTGGTGATAAATACTTCGCCTCTCACAATGAGTTTCTTCGGAATTTTTTCTCCTTTTTCTGGCTCCAGTGTTAGCGGGATGGATTCGATCGTCTTCACGTTATGCGTAATCTCTTCCCCCACCAGACGATTACCTCTTGTTGAAGCTTCGACAAGTACTCCATTTTCATACACTAACTCAATCGCGAGACCGTCGATTTTGAGCTCGCAATAGAAGAGAGGTTCTTTTATATCTCCAAGTTTCCTACCTAGATAGTTTTCAAGACGTTCTAGCCAATCTCGCATATCTCCTTCGGAGAACGCGTCGTTGAAAGAGAGCATTGGCACAACGTGCGTTACTTTCTTGAATGCTTTCAGTGGCTCGCCTCCTACTCGTTGGGTGGGAGAGTCGGGAGTAATAAGCTCTGGAAACTTTTGTTCAAGATCGAAAAGCTCCTTTTTCAAGGAGTCGAGGGCTTCTGCGGAAATATCATCGCGCCCTAGAACGTGATAGGAGTAGCGATACTTATTGATACTTGTTTTCAACTTTTCGATACGTTCTTTTGCTTTTTGTTTTTCATTCATTGATTTTGTCGGATTCGTAGGTTTATTACTCGTAATCGTGCTCGGTAAGGTAGTCTCTTACCGACTCCAAGGTATAGCGGACACTGAAATAACCTGAACCTGATCTTGGATGAATACCGTCAGGAACATTATCTACATATACAAATTTGGAGTTGTTTGGGGTATCCTCGGTTATTGTTGTGCACTCTTCCGGGAATATCGTTCCCCTTCTTTGGTGAGTAACACAGACTTTTATTCCGCTGTCAGTATTTGACCATCTCCACTTTTTTGTTTCTCTCGGGCCGGCAATTGTTGTCGGATCAAGAGAGCATTCTCTCTGCCACTCATAGGCTGACCCATCTCTATCGCGCGAGTCACTTCTGCCTGTGCCTCCGATCTCAACCCAAGCAAGATCTGGGTTAACGGGGCTAACCTTGTACTTTATAGCTGCGTGATGGTCCACACAGGCAAATGGAAACGTTCCTGACATCTTGGGGTATCCGTTTTCTACGGGACTGTTATTATTTTCTCCATTATTTTCTGCCTTACTAGTTACGAGAACGGCTTCAAGAATACGGATGGTGTTTTTCGCGAGACCGCGGGATGTGATCGTGGTTTCTGTATCGTTCCCTACAACTTCCTCGGTCTTCTTGATTTCAAACGTTACTGCCTTACTCACAAATTCCCTGAAGTCTTCTTGAAGAGGAGGATTTTCAATCGTAAATCCTCCTCCGCATTTATCTGGCTTTGTGAAGCAGAGGGTAGCGGCTTCAATCCCTGAGTCTGCAGCAAAGAGAGCCTGTGCTGAATTTTCTGAATCGCTCGCCTCACGAATCTGATAGACCATGAGAATACCAGCAATTGCTGTTGCGGAGGCAAGGATTCCACCCAGGATAATTACACTCGCGAGCATGACTTGTCCTCGGGAGGAGTTTATGTTTTTTATTTTCATTATCTCTTTCATAGATCGAGGTTTGGGATCACACGACTACTGATTGTTGTCTGAAAGTGTACTTCTTTTTCTATGGCGTTATTATCTTTCAGACCCATAGAGAAAAGGACCGTGACTCGGGGAACGTTTTCGTTTACGAGGTGGGTGCAAAATTTTGTGACGGCCATGTTTTCGTCTGTCAGAGTTTCAAAGACTGCGCTAGTACAATCGGTTATTTCACACTCTTCTCGCTCGATTGACCCACTGCTATCTTTATTCCACCTGTAGATTACCGTGTTTCCTCTAGAGGCACTTGTAAATTGGAGCGTGTCTCCTTGTGGAGTAACACACCCTAGCGCTCTATCACTTCCGGTAAAGTCGTAGCCTGTGCGGATTTCTCTCGCAATAGCTTCCAACACAAGACTCGCGTTGCTGTTCAAGCTCGCAAGTTCGTTCACGGCACGCTCTGTGCGTAGGCTTTTTACAAAAGCACCTGTTGCGAGTGTCATTGCAAGCGCGAAGATGGCGACGCTTACCATGAGCTCGACTACAGTGTAGCCTTTACGATTACACTCAATAAACATTGGTAGGGGGGGCGGGAAGTTTGGAATTTTTTTCTTGTTTTTTTCTCTTTTCATACTGTTTATTCGGTCTCTTCTCTCCAATCAAAGAAATGCGCTTCAAGAGTAACATCCTGATCTTCGTCCCTATCTTCCCAGTTTACGGTTGAGACAACACGAAGTCCGTCTACATAACTATCTTCATCAACATCCACCTCTTCGATCTCTATCGTTCTTCTGAATGGCAAGTTCACGCTTCCCCCGTATTCGTATGTCCCTGTGTCGGGGTTCGTTGTGAGTGGCGTATTACTATCTTCTCCTCTAGGCAGTTCAATTGCCAGCTCGCCACCGAGACTCGCAAAGGTGTCATCATTTTCCAAACCAACTATACCTCCTCGCATTGCCACGGTTTTATGGGTCACTTCGTATTTTCCGGGGAGTATTCCTTCAGACCAGGCAAAACGAGGCGGATTTCCATCTTCAAAGTCTTTTCCGATGAGAGCCATGTTTGTGTCCAGTAGGTTTTTCACAACCTCGATCCCTTCGGTTGCGAGATAGGTGGCAACCATTCTTTTTTCTATATCGTTTGTTATCGCAAGTGAACGCGAGAGAAGGGTAAGAATACCCGTGAGACCGATGACTGTGATTGAGATTGCAACCAAAGACTCGATCATGATATTTCCATTACGAGGAGTTTTACCGGATTCTGAAAAAAGAATGAGTTTCATGGGTGTTTATCTTCCTCTGATCTGACCGGTGTGGGAGACAGAGATTGTAGCAAGCGAGGGCTCTTCTATACTGCCAAGCACGATCTTTGCTGGATCTGTTCCGAAATTGGGAGCAGTGGAGCTTGCGTAGAGGTTTGGTGGGATAAAGAGGATTTCCATTCCTTCTCCAGGAAGTCCTTGGAAGGTGTAGTAACGGGGATCAAGTTTGAAGGAGTCTAGTTTTTCCGTGGGATCCGCCCCATCAGTATACTTGTAGTCGTTTGTTCCCGCTTCAGTGCCGCAATCTCCAGTGCCAATGTCCTGAAAAAGGAAGAAGTCGCCTGATAGTTCGAAACGGACACCAAAAGCGCATGTTTCATAGGTCACATCAAGGTCCCTGTTTCTATATCTCTGAAGAGTAAGGCTCTTCGCCCGGTTCAGGAGTCCGGTAATTATTGCCTCGTCTTTGTAGAGAATAATCTGCCTTTCCCCGTCACGCGAGTAGGAGATAGTTACTGCCGTGAGGAGAGTCATAATTCCAATCACGACCATGATTTCTACGATAGTGAAAGCGTTTTTTTCTTTATGACGCTTGTCGTTTGTTTTTTGGGAAAGAGGGCTTATCACCTTTTTATTATATCCCATTGGGCGTTATATTTCATTTTTATAGACCTAGGGACGGAGGAGGTTTTGTGTTTGACTCTGTCACATTTCTTGCATATAAATGATCTGCACCTTGTAGACAAGGAAAGGACGATACAAAGTGTTAGATAATAATCTAGTTGGGTTCAAGAGAGTGTTCCATTTGGGGGACGAGATGATGCGTATTGCCGGAATGACTGCCTACATTGCTGTAGGGGCGCGTAATGAAACGCAGTGTGTTTGGCCGGCCTTCGGGCAGTGGCTAAACGAATCGGAAGTTCTCAAGCTTGGACTAATGGCAGGATCCAAAATGTCCAGAGCTCCCATGATCGCTTTTCATAAGATGGCGGAGGCGCTTACTTATGGAAGACTGGAGGAAGTGAGCCTCACGCCACTTTTCCCGAAAAATAACGGCGGTTGTGGATTCAAGGGTGGTGCAGCACTTCGGAACTATGGGGTTGGGGTCAGCAAACTTCATGAAAAACACGATCAAATGCTTGCGGTCCTTTTCCTCAGCGTCCTCTTTGATGAGAGCATCAGACTTCATCACTACGGGCTACGGCACGTGTCGGAGCCTGATTACCGAGAGGCGGTCAAGCTTCGTGCTGGTCCTTCGCTGGGCCAGTGGGAGAGGAATACGAAAAACATCCTGAGGACTTACTCTCTGATTTTCTTTGATTCAGGAGGAAATCCAATTTTTTTTGAAGATCATTTTTCCTCTTTTGACTCCTCGCCTACTCTCGGGGGCCACTGGGACGTCGTTGCCAGCAATCCTGCCCTACTACTCCAAAGCATTGCTGATTCAAGTGGAGAACTCGTAAATTCTTTTGGGGGAGAACCGGTTGGTGTAGTTTGGGTTCAAGGGGACGAAAAAAATATGCCTCTCGGAATTATGGCGAGGCATGACAAAGATGTTTATGATCCTCGTGAATCATAACAAGGCGCAGAGATTCCCGGCAGATCGATATTGATTTGCCGGATTTTTATTTTATCAACCAATGATAGCTAGAGATAAAAAACGGAGAAGTAGGCTTTGATAATTGCATGACCAAAGAAAACTGTGATCGTTGCTCCTATCACAAAAAGAGGGGCGTAAGGAACCAGATCTTTCATTGTTTTCTTTTTTCTTTGAATGAGGATGAGGCCGTAGAAGGCACCGATGATAAATGAGAGCAGGATTGCTAGACCCATATCAGGCCAACCTAAGATGAGTCCACTTCCCAGAGCAAGCTTCACGTCCCCCATTCCCATACCACTCCCCTTACTTATTGTGATAAGCGCTCCATAGAAGAGAATACCTGCCGTGGCACCCAAAATATCATTCAACCACGGAGTTTTGAAGGGAGAAAAGACGAGGTCATATTCTTTCAGAAAAGAATTATGAAACTCCGGTAGGAAACCGGTACCATATATTGCGTAAAGTATTACCAGAATAATGCCGAGGAAGATAAGGAAAAGGTTCAGCTCATCAGGAATGAGGTAGTGGTCTTTGTCGATAAGGGCGATAAGGAGCCAGGTTGTAAATATTACTGCCCAGAGAATAACAAGGCCGTAGTACCACAGCGGAAGATGAAGCCCATTGAAGGCTTCGTGGCTAAGATTGTAGAAGTTATTGAGAAATGCGGGGATACCAACCCAGATAGCAGATGTAAGAATTTCGACAATCAGGTGCTGGGAAGAGATTCTTTTTTTACACTTCCGACACTTCCCTAGTTGGATAACGA
This sequence comes from uncultured Candidatus Saccharibacteria bacterium, assembly GCA_964528655.1. Taxonomy (GTDB): domain Bacteria; phylum Patescibacteriota; class Minisyncoccia; order UBA6257; family GWB1-50-10; genus CAZGST01. The sequence goes on along the minus strand of CAZGST010000004.1, from coordinate 15,797 downwards.
AGCTTATTAACGGTAGTAATTCATACCAACGCAGGGTTTTCTTACAGGAGTCGCAATGTGATCTCCCACTTATTATTTTTTTATCGTACACCCTCCGGCTTGGATTGTAACGGATAGCGAGAACGTTTATAAAGCTACCAAAGCACAAGCCTGCAAGAGAAAGAATTGCGTAGAGCATGGGATGTAAAGAAATTATCGATTCACGTCTACGGATACACAGTAAG
>CAZGST010000004.1:12680-15563 GCA_964528655.1 uncultured Candidatus Saccharibacteria bacterium | reverse complement strand
CACAGTAAGCGTTTGTATCGTCGCAGAAGCATGAGCCTATATCATCACGAGAAGAGAAGTTCGCAATATTTTCAGCTCGATCTTTTTCAAGACAAGCTCCAAGTACATAGCCTTGACCACCTGACTTATGGGAGTACCCATACTCTACGGGAAGGAGATCGGTTGATTGCGGGTCATATGGAAGTGCGGGTACATTTTTGTAAAGATCGTTTGTTCTTGGGTATTTTTGGTTTACAGCGTAATAGTTCTCTAGGCCATTTTGGACCTGGCGGACGTCCGCGATACGCTTCGCGTCACGGGCGTTTTTTCTCGCGTCACCTAGCCCTACAAGAATAGTTGATGAGAGGATGCCAATGATCGCGACAACGATGAGCATCTCAATCAAGGTGAAGCCTTTGTTAGCTTTTTTTGAATGTGGTTTCATACTTACTTTACTTACGAACTCAAGGAAGTAGCCTTATATACTCGTCTTACAGTACAGGGTACCTTCACTGCAAGAAAGCCTAGAGAATGGAGAGCAGTCATCTCCAGTTGTCTGAGACTCTTCAAGACATCCTCCAACACCATATGTTTTTCCGTCTGATTCGTACATATAGTCCTCTCCTCTGGGGTCAGTTTTCGAGATGTTTGTCATGCTTGTTAAATCGTTGGTTGGATACTCACCGTTTGCAGTGTAGTAGATTTCTAAAGCATTCTGAATCTGGCTGATATCTGAGATGCGCCTTGCGTCTCTCCCCTGCTTTCTCGCACCTCCTAACCCAATTACAACTACAGAGCTAAGGAGTCCGACAATAGCGATAACAACTAGCATTTCTATCAAAGTAAAACCACGTTTATTCATATTTTTATTTCACCTTTATTTGTTATTTATATGATAGCATAATTTTCCTGCTAGAACGCTCTTGAGAGATTGTAGAGCGGGAGAAGAATGGAAGCAAAGAGAATGGCAACCATGATGCCAATTACGGTCATAAGGGTTGGTTGAATGAGCGTTACTAGATTATCCACCATATCTTCTACCTCTCGTGAGTAAAATGAGCTTATTTTTTCCAATAACTGCTCAAGACGGCCAGTTGATTCTCCGACACTGATTAGCTGGGAGACAAGACTGGGGAACTCTGGCATGCCAGCGATTGCCTTTGAGAGGAGCTGGCCTTTTCTGATAGATTCTGCGGCCTGATGCAAAAGATCCTGATACACAACATTTCCAACTGTACGAGATGAGATCTCGATTGCTTGCGGAATGGTGAGGCCACCTTTGATCAGAACTCTCGCAGCTTCGGCGAACCTTGCAATGTAGAGCTTCTTGAAAAGTTCTCCGAATACTGGAAGACGCAGACTTAACTCGTTCAACACTACCTTTCCTTCTTTTGTTTGGATGTAGTTTATGATGACCGCAGAAAGAGCTAAGAAGCCTATCCCAAAAGCCCACCACCATGAGGAGAGGGCGTTCCCTAACGAAAGCAACATGCGAGTGAAAAGCGGAAGCTCAACGCTAGTTTCCGCAAAGACCGATCCAAGCTGAGGGAGCACAACCGCGATCATGATAATCATGACTACGATAAATAACGCTATCACGAACGCTGGATAGACCATGGCGTTTTTTACCTTGGAGGCGAGAATGCTCTGGCGTTCCAAATAGTCTGCCAGAAACTCCAATACTTCGCTTAGTCTTCCTGTCACCTCAGCGGACTTCACCATGTTGATGTAAAACTCTGAGAACACTTGCGGGTGTTTCTCCAGACTTTGGGAAAGAGAAAGCCCGGCTTCAACATCAGATTTCATCTCGGCGATTGTTTCTTTCATGACTGGGTTTTCGGCCTGTTTGTAGAGATTCGCCAATCCGTCAGAGAGAGGCACTTGGGATGAGAGAAGGGTTGAGAACTGACGAGTGAAGATCATTAGGTGCTTTACGTTTACACGCTTGAAGAAGTTCATTACTCGATCGTACCAGTGCGTGTCTACTACACTCTCAATATTCAACACAAAGAGTTCATGACCTAGGAGAATGTTTGTGGCTGCGTTTCTGTCTTTTGCCTCTACGTTACCTACTTGGAGTTCTCCGCTTTTGGTTCTGGCTTGGTATGTAAATTTCATGGGTAGTTTTATTATAACCCACGCTCAAGGAGGATTCTCAACTCACCGGGATTCAATGAGTGGAGTTCAGCTTGATCGATCGCAATCAGCTTTCTTCTTACAAGGTCTGCGAGTGAGCGATTAAGTGACATCATCCCCTCTTGGACGCTTGTTTCGATCACAAGATCAATCTGATAGATTTTCTTTTCTCTGATGAGGTTTCTGATTGCTGGGTTCATAATCATAATTTCTGTGGCAGGGATTCGGCCACCACCGACTTTGGGGATAAGGCGCTGGGAGATTATCGCAACTAACGTTGCGGCAAGCTGAGAGATGATCTGTCCCTGCTGGTTCGGAGGGAAGCTGTCAATGATACGGTCTATTGTCTGGGAGGCGGAGTTCGTATGGAGGGTGGAGAATACTAGGTGCCCAGTTTCCGCGGCTGTCATCGCGGTTGCCATTGTTTCTGGATCGCGGATTTCACCAACCATGATAATATCCGGGTCTTGTCTCAGAATGGCTCGCAGGCCATCATGGAATGAGATTGTGTCAAAGCCTACCTCTCTTTGGGAGATAATACTTCTGTCTTGCGAGAATAGGTATTCAATTGGATCTTCGATTGTAATGATGTGTTCTGTTCTTTGATGATTCATCTCATCTAAGAGCGCTGCAAGAGAGGTTGATTTTCCATGTCCGGCAGGGCCTACCATCAAGATGAAGCCTTGGTTCAATTTCGTGAAGTCATGGAGGATTGGAGGGAGGTTCAACTCTTCTATTGTGCGTACCTGCGAGGGAATAAGGCGCAAA
>CAZGST010000004.1:9723-12670 GCA_964528655.1 uncultured Candidatus Saccharibacteria bacterium | reverse complement strand
GAGGTCATAAAACCTCTTTGATAGTAGGCGTTCACACGGAATCTGGCTTTATCTTCAAAGTTATACGAGAAGTCTACTTGTCTATTTTCTTTGAATGTACTTTTTTGTTCATCGGTAAGGAGAGCGCCTATTAGCCCCTCTGTGTCTTCTCTAGTAAGAATTGATTCGTTTCCTAACGGAATCAAAATACTGTCAACGCGAATGGTTGGTCTACGTCCGACAGAGATATGCAAATCAGACGCGTTTTGTTTCGCGGTTGTGAGAAGGAGATCCTTCAGTTTTGCTGTGTAGTCAGTCATTTTGAAACTATTCAGTTTCTTTCATCACTTCTTCGATCGAAACTTTTCCTTTCAGTGCTTTTATAATACCATCTTCGCGCATGGTCACCATTCCTTGTGACATCGCAGCTTTTTCTAACTTTGCTTCGTCAAATTCATGACCAATTACTTCGCCTAGTTCTTTTGTAATTTTCAGGATTTCGAAGAGGGCGATTCTTCCCACGATCCCCTTTCCTTTACATGTCGGGCAGTCTGGTTTTTGGTTTGCGCGGAAAAGAGTGTAGGGTTCTTTTGGTATGTCGTCTTCTTTTCTTTTTGCTTTGAAGCTTGCTAGGTTATCGCTTATAATCTTTTTCATTTCAGGATTGGGTTCATACTTTTCGTGACAATCAGGGCAGAGTTCGGAGACCAGGCGCTGAGCAAGGAGTAGGTTCAGGGCGGAAGGAAGGAGAAATTCCGGTACTTTCAAATCAATGAGTCGGGGAATAACACCTAGGGCATTATTCGTATGGATGGTTGATAGAACGACGTGTCCGGTCAGGGCAGCGTTTACCGCAAGTGAGGCAGTTTCAATATCTCTTATCTCACCTACCATAATTACGTCCGGGTCTTGTCGCAAAATCTGTCTCAAGCCTGAGGCAAAGTCATAACCTATTTCCGGTTTTATCTGAGATTGATTTACTCCCTCCATGAGGTACTCAACCGGATCTTCGAGACTTACAATATTCACCCCTTCAGTGTTTATCTTTTGCATCATGGCATAGAGAGAAGTTGTCTTTCCTGATCCGGTGGGCCCTGAGATAATGATCATTCCAAAGGGAGAGAAAAGGGCATCTTCTAACGGTTTTCTGTTGTACTCCCCTATTCCCAAATCTTCTAGGGTTTTCAGGCCGGTTTTCGGATCAAGGACACGGATCGCAACCTTCTCGCCGTTTGGAGTCGGGAATGTAGAGACACGGTAATCAATATCACGCTCGGCAACAATTGTTCTGAAGCGGCCGTCTTGTGGCATGCGGGTTTCGTCGAGACGTAGTCTTGCGAGCACTTTTACACGGGAGATAATCGGTTGACTAAGTCCGAGAGGTAAAGAGAGGGCTTCCTTCAAAGTTCCATTTTCTCGGAAACGAATTCGTAGGCGGGTCCGTTGCGGCTCAATGTGCACGTCTGATGCTCCAATATCAACGGCTTTTTTCAAGGTAGAAGCGACAATTTTGATAATAGGGGCATCTTCCGCTGTCTTTCCTCCTTCTTCTAATGAGACGACATTTGCTCCTTCGCCTCCTTTTATGTTCAGTTCTTTAACGGCATTTTGAATATCACTCTCGTAGGGCAGGTATTTGTTCCAAACTGCACGGAGATCAGATGGGGTTACGAGGTAGACACCGAGACCAAGTCCTTCTCTCTTTGCCACGAATCTCAGAGCATCTTGAGCTTTTGTGTCCAGTGGATAGAGCATTCCAACAACCAACATATTTCCCTCTTTCTCGATGGGGATCACGCGGTAATTTTTTGAGGTCTCATAGGGAATGAGTTGAAGCAGTTCGTCTTTCACTTCACTTGGATTCACTTTCTTATATGGAATGCGCAACAAACTACTCTTTGCGTTTGCAACAAGTGTTTCGTCTACGAGTTTATTTTTATAGAGGAGTTCTTCTGCTGCTCCACCCACAGTTTCTGCTTCTCTCAGGGTTTTGTCAGCAGAACTTTCTGTGAGCGCGCCATCTTCAACGAGTTTTTGGAATAATTCTTTATCAGACATGTGTTAGTTATTTTGGGTTATTAAGTTATTTTGGTTATTCGGATTCGTTAATAACTTAGTAACTTAATAACTACCTGTTAGAAGGGTTTGAAGGGATTACTTTTACCAGGGGATACTTCTCCGCTTACCACTGGTTCTCTGCGGAGCATCGAGAAGATTGGATTTTGAATCACACTATCGGGTTTGAATTTCAAGGTTGAAATTCTTTTGATGTCTTGTAAAGAACCTGGGGCTACTACTTCGATAATTTCTGGTTTTTTGAAAAACAAGTAGTATGCTCCCCCGAATACAAGCACCACTAGAATAATTCCTCCAAGGATCGCGACCCAGTTTGTTGGCTTTTTTTCTTCAATGACGATAGACATGGTTATTTTTTGTTGGGGGTCGCGACTTTTACAACTGAGGTGTCTTGATAGAAGATCTGGTACTGAAGGCGCATGATGTAGATCTCACCCTTTATACCGACTCCAGTTTTGCTATCGATCACAAATTCACTCACGTTCGCGATACGGACGTTTGTTTCAAGAGATCGTAATAGTGCTTTCATACCAGCATATGAACCTTCAGCGGTTACTTCTACCTCGAGGGTTCCAAGGCGCTTTACTACGGGCTCTTTACTTACTTCCACTGGAAGAGGACGGACGGTAAATGAAGAGATGCTCACTCCGTTTACTCTCGCGATGCTTTGGAGTTGACTTAGGGCTGAGGTTACTTCTTCTCCGAGTGGGAGCGCGTACCCAACGGTTTCTTCCACGTTACCGATTCCTTGAAATTCACTAATCAGTTTTTTTACATCACCGACTGCTTTTTCTTGACTGGCAACAAGATCGTTGTTAGAGCTTACCAGAGACCTGAGGCGTTCAATTTCCGCTACCTCGTCTTTCACGAGAAGAGCGTAGACAACAAATAC
>CAZGST010000004.1:1126-9713 GCA_964528655.1 uncultured Candidatus Saccharibacteria bacterium | reverse complement strand
CAAATACTCCGATAAGAAGAAGGAGGGAGATGAGGATACTAAGAATTCTTTTGGTGGAGGATCTCATTTATTTTGGTGTTTCAAAAAAATCAGAGTTAAAGCCTAGCGAGATGGAAAATTCAATTCCTTCTTTTGTAGTATCTGTTTCGTTCAGTATTGTCTTTCGTAGCTCTTGTGATTTATCAAATACGTCAAGCTGAGAGACAAGTGCCTCATTATTTGCCGCGAATCCTTTCAGCTCCATCTCTTCCGCATTGGTAGAGAATTTTGCACTGGTGTAATAGACACTTGGGATTGTTTTCTGTTCTATGAAGCTAAGGGCGTTTGAAGTGAAAAGGTGCCTCATGAGTACCTTTTCGATATTCGCTAGCTGGGAGTAGAAGTTTATAAACTGGGTTTGGTCAGACTCGCTCACGCTTTTCGCAAGTTCATTTACGCGGGTTTCAACTGCATTTGCCTCAGATCTCAGATAGTTTTTGTATCCAAAACGGAGACCGATAAAGACAACGATTGAAAGGGCAAATAAAAATAGTGAAAGTAGAAGCGCGTGCCACGGGGCGCCAAGACTCTCGTGTGAATCTTCAAATTGTTCCGCCGCACTTGCGGGAGGAGTGTATTGGGGTTGGAAGTCCATGATTCTATATTTTTCAGCTCTAGACTATTCGAAATAACGGAGAGCGAGACCTATTGGAACGAGAAGTTCAGGGTTAAGGTCTTTTACAGAAGGTTCAACAAGACTTGGATAGGTAAGTTTTTTCAGAGGTTCTGATATTCTAACGGGAAGATTCAGCTGGGTCTCTATGTGTTCAGGAAGACCGATAAGCTTCCCTCCTCCGCCACCGAGGATAACTCGTTCAACTTTTTTTCCGTACCGCTCAGTGAAGAGGGACGAAATTCGTCTGCTCTCGTTAATTATAACATCTAGGAAAGGGAGAATGAGCGTACTCAATTCTTTATCCGCTCCGGTTTTTGAAAGTCCGCGCCTCTTTTTCAATTCCTCAGCGCGAGTGGCACTGATTTCTAGTCCTCTACTTACGGCTTTTGTGAGGTAGGCGCCACCGTATTCGGTGTCTGACACGTACATAGTGACTGCGTCTTCCGCAATTACAATTGTTGTGCTCTCGGCTCCGATATCAATAATCATTCTTACACCAGGTTCTCCAAGTGTTCCCCGCACAAGAGCATGGCTTTCCACTTCGAAGGCAAAGACTTTTATTCCAGCACTGCTGAAAATATTTTTATATGAGTTTATTATGTCGTTTGGAATGCCAGTAAGGAGGATTTTTTGGAGCTTCTGACCTTTTTCATTTGTGAATTCTCCAATTCTTGACCATTCGATTGAAACGTTCGAGGTGGCGGCGGGGATGTACTGACGGGCTTGAAAAGTGATTGACTTTGCCGTTTCTGTCATAGACATCATCGGCATGTCGATCAGGGTCGTGAAGGCTCCGAAGTTTGGGAGAGAGACAACCGCGATTTTTGTTTTTGGCTTCATCTCATTCAGGGCGTTTTCTACGAGTTTTGTTGCTTTTGCTTCAACTATTTTCAGGGAGCTAGTTTGAATTGCCTGATTTCCTTGGTTAAGGTACTCTTTTGTTTCTAGGATGCTGTAATTTTCAAGATGGAACTTGTCACCCTTTTTTCTTATTTGGACTGCTTTTACGGACACGGTTCCGATTGAGATGCCGAGAACGGCACCGCCTTTGAAAAAATTTCCAATATCTTGAAAAAAAGTTCCAATACCAAGATTCATATTGTTTTTATTGTACCATGGCAGATGCGCACTTTGATTATGAAGGTTTTGATTTTTGACAATGGGTAGTTGTTGGATTACAAAGTGGTGATGAAATTTTTACGGTATTTATGGGGGTTTGTTCTGGATATTCTTTTCCCGAGAGGATGCGTGCATTGTGGTTCTGAGTTGAAGACTAAAAACGAGAGAACGTATGGAGTTTGCAGGAAGTGCTTTGATAAGATTCCAACCTTCTCCGAACTTATATGTCCTACCTGCTCACGGAGGCTTGCTGGAGTTAGCGAAAGGTGCCACTCATCTCCTCTTTCCGCACTTTTTTCAGTTACAAAATATAGCAACGCGGTTCTGCGGGACATAATTCACAGCGCGAAGTATTCATGTTCGGGTTCAAGTTTGCGGGCGCTTTCTTTTATTCTTCGTGCATCTCTTCGAGAAGCTGATTTTTCTACCTTTATCGCTCGAAGCAGAACTTCAGAAAGAAGAACTAGGACCGTTGGTACAGTTATTGTACCTGTTCCGCTTCATTTTTTACGAGAGAATAAAAGGGGGTTCAATCAGGCTGAGATACTTTCAAGGAGTGTATATGACTTTTTGAAGGGACGTTGCTCTGATTTGAATATTAGCCACGAGCCAAAGCTTTTGAAGAGAATAAAAGCGACAAAATCACAGTCAGAAATACATGACCATAAAGAGCGGGAAGGAAACCTCCAGGGAGCATTTATCGTGAGGGAAAAATTTTTGCCTACTCATCTTTTCAACGTCATCTTGGTTGATGATGTGTACACAAGCGGGGCCACAATGAGAGAGGCGGCGAGAGGGTTGAAGGAAGCGGGAGCGAAGAAGATCGTGGGGGTGGTAGTTGCAAGAGCGTAGTTCAGTAAATTTTTAGTTTCTAATAGTTCGACTACGCTCACTATAAAATTGACCTAACTTCTAACCAAATTCCAAGCACCAGATACATTACAATTCTCAATTCCAAAGCGAAGGCGCTTAATCCATGCTTGCTTATTGACGTTGGGCGTCGAGTAAGGGAGATAAGGCGTAGGAATAATGAGGGTATTTACCCTGCCTGATTGACATGGTGATACCTTTTGTTGTATAATATGTTATTGTTATTTACAAACTTTCTGCAGCAATGAAGAGGAAGTTTTTATGAGTTTTCTCTTTGTTGCTGCGGATATTTTCAAGAGCAGTAACCCCATGATACACCTCATAGATGGTCTATGAGCATGGTAACGTGTGGTGATTTCATTGAAGGAGTTTTGTATGTTCGTCGAATTTTTTTTGGTCCATTTTGGCAGAAACGGTCTGCTGAGACAGACTTTTCCCGCTAACGAGTGGAAAAAAGCGATCGATTTTTATCTCCGCAAAGTGTGGAGAGGAGGGACTTGGAACGCTGTTTCCATTTCTTTTGGGCGGGTGGAGCTTCATCAGTATTTTTTCGGTGGCGCGTATACGCTAAGGGGAGAAATGCCGCCGCTAGAGGCTTCTTGCCACATAAAACAGGATGCTGAGCAGCGGGCGATCCTATCGGCTAGTGCCGATGAGCCCGCGGAAGTTCGTGATGGGCTTGCTCGCTTTATGTGCGACGGGGGGGCCAAGCGACTCGTAATTACCTTTCCGGAGCCGGAGATGGAGATGAGCCTTCTCATCTCGAAGCGCCCCAATCAAAAGGCACTTGAAGTTGAGGTTCGAGAGGATAAATTTTCCCGAATTCTCGACGAGGTTTTCTTGGGGGGGACAGATCCCTCTTTTGAGGCCCTGGAAGAGGCATTTGGGGAGCGTAGGGAGGAATAGTAGACGGCTCGTATAATGCGAGTGTGCCTGGTAAAAAATACCAGGCACTTTTTTTATAGAGACCAGAAATTGGTGTTACTATTTTTTTTATTTTTCGGATTAGCGCTCGCGAATTCTGCGACGACGAATTACGTCCGTAATTGTTTCGCCATCAGGAACATCATCGTCGTCTACAGTGTATCTTTCACATTCCTCGTTTGCGGCATCACACCCTCCACTCGGGGGTCTGTCGTCCCTGCCACCACCACCCTCTCTTGTCACTTCCCTTGTGATGGCGCATCCATCACCGTTTACGTCACGCACAATGAATGTTAGGTCTGAAGGAAGGGAGTCAAATATTACACTCACTGTGGTTTCGTTCACGCTGCCTGCAAAGGTTCCTTTTTTAACGCTGTTAACTTCCTCAATATCCCAGGCGTAGTTCAGTTCTGGAGGAGGAGTTATGTTCGGTATCCGCTCTACAGTACCGGTAAACTCTTCCGCAGCCCCTAGTTCCACAGGTTCTTCCCAGGTGAAATCAATGAGCGGGTAGTAGTTTGTTGGCGTTTTGAAAGCAGGAGTCTCAACCCACTCGGATTCTTGTTCTCCGTCTGATACTCGGACTCTCACTATATATGAAGTGTCGGCGGCTAATACTGAAAGCGGGTCGGTTAGTATTGTTGTTGTTGCATTGCCGGTAACAGTGTCTGTGTAATCTTTTGTTCCATTTCCGTTTACTTCAATAAATTTCACTTCGGCTTGTGTTTGGGGTTCTTCGCCTGCATAGATCCACGATATTTTATAGTACGGAGTTTCGGCACACCATTCTACTCCTTCAGGACCGACGACTGTGATGAGATTTGATACTTCGGGTTTTGGCTCGGATGCGCGGACGTTCCATTCTTTAAGGGCTTGCGAAAGTCTTGTATCACAATCTTCTTCGTTTTCTGCTATTTTTTTACATGAGTCTCGCCTATTCATAGCAACCCATCCCACAACATCACCTCCCCAAGCTTGGCCTAGAAATCTCTTTTTACTCGTATCATATCGAACTCCGTAGTTACTACCAGACAGTTTCAGCCAGCCAGTCCAGGCACCGGCTGAACTATCCACTCTGCGGGTGAAAAATCTTCCCCAGCCGGAGAGATTTCCTGTGGTTATATTCATTACTGCTTCGCATGTCCCACTTGGACAACCCGTAAGGTCTTCCTTATTGAATGAGAGCCAGCCGTACCTATCGTCCATCCACGCGAGACCAGAGACAAGTCCCTCCTCGTCAATTTGAACACTATACTTGTTGTTGGCGCTTCTCACGTCACGGAAGTTAACCCAACCGGGACCTTTTGGGCCTGTTGTTAGACTCCCTGCACCAGACCACGCGCTTCCTCGGAGAAAGAGATTGATTTTAAGGTTTACTTCTTGGATTTCAGAAGCGACCTCTTCAGTCCCCTTCACAGCCTTTATTTGGTAGTAGTATTTTTGTCCTAGTGGGGGCGTGTCGTATTCCAGAATATCATTTGTACTTATTATCTCTATCATCTGGTCTTCAGACGTGCCTCGAAAAACCTTGTAACCTGTCGCACTCACTGCCTCTTCCCATACAAGCATTATTTTTGCTTTTCCTGTGCTTTGTTTTGTAAATAGTACCCGGGGCGCGGAAAGGGCTGGCTTTGTAAGGCCCGCGGATGCGGCTAGTTCGGTAGTGAATGTAGAGCAGATATTTCCCAGAGAGCAGGCGCGGATTTTATAATAATAAGTTGTGTTTGGTTGAATTTCTCGGTCTACGAACTCCTCCTGGTCTCTGCTTACGGTAAAGGAACGGGTGCTATCGATTGGGAATGTTTGATTTGTTGATCGTAGTATTTCGAATGATTGTTCTTCGATTGACTCATCCTGCCATGAAATTTTTATGTTCGCATTTGCTCCTGTGACACTCGAAAATGAAAGATTTGATGGTTTCCGAGGAACGATTACGCTGTTTGATTCTGTCGACACAACTTTTTGGCTCCCCACGCTTGTCGGGTCGCCAGTTATACAGTTGAAATCTGAATCATACGCTTTCACATAGAAGGCATGGCTTCCGCTCATAGAGAGGTTTATTATTCGATACTTTAGCGCTTCCTCGCCACGAGAGTAAGTTACGAGGCCTGACGCGTCTTTTGCGTAGAGCGGGTTAAAGCCTAAGTACTCGTACGCGCCTCCATTTGTGCTTTTGTAGATTAGGTAACCGCCGTAGGAAGTTAACCCATTTACCGCGTTCCATTCAAGGTCAACATATTGTGTAGTTGCGTTTTGGTCTTCAGTCGCGCGTGCTCTTGTTATTGTTGGTTTTACAGGAGTTTGCGGAAGAGTTTTGGTTCTTATGTTTTCACTACCAGAAGAAACTTTACTCGAGCAGCCGTTTTCATTGCAGGATTCAAGCTTGTACCAGTACTCATTATTTGCGATGAGGTTCGTGTTTCTGAACTGCGTTACCTTTATCTTTTGGGCGCTACTTACTGGTGCGTTTGGGAGATTACCGTTTTCTGGGATTCTTGTGCTGTAGCCGTTGTTCGGAAGAGTGAAGTTATTTGTTGATTGGTAGTAGGTAAAGAAGTTCGCGCCTGGGTCAGGTTGATTCCAGGAGAGTTCTATGGCGCAGGCGGAGATTGGAGTTGCTATGAAGCTTTGTGGAGCGAGTGGGATTTGTCCTTGTGCGTTCGCTATTAGCGCGCTCGTAGAGAAAAAAAGAACGAATAATAAGATGGGGACTTTTCGCATTTGGGTTTCATTGGTTGCTCGTTGTTAGTTGGGGTTCCTTGAGTATTTAAAGGACATGTATGAAGTAGTGTTCGGTCCAGGAACACATGTGGGGTTTATGAAATCAACGCAAAATTTGTCGTAGCCATACTGACCTTCGGTTCCACCCATACCGGTGTAGGGATAAGAGCCATTTGTATAGCCGTAAGCGCTGTATGGGCAGTCAACTGTTTGATCTGAAATGTCACATGCTAGCTTTACTGCTCCAGCTGGTGGCGTATATACGCCCCCTGGAAACATACTGCTGTACCAAGCTCCTTGAGAGTTGCCCGCCTGCGATGTTGGCGCGCTATATTTAGGGAATTCAACTGTACAAACTCCCTCCTGTACTGCTTTATCTGCTGAACGCCGATATGCAATTAATGCTCCTTTTTTATATGGTATGAGCATATTTACTATATCTTCTCTCGTTATCTCGTTATCCCTTCTGTCGTTATAGACTCCTATGGCGCCCGCACCAAAAGAAACTATGTAGTCTTGGCCAATATTTGAACCAAGTGCATTCGAATCAGTTGTTACAAAACCTATGCCGTCTTTGCAATTGTTTATACATATCCTTACTCTCACCTGACCATCTTCAACTTTTGCAGATGCAGTTGCTCGCAAAGTATTACTACAACTAATTTCTGTTCCGTGTGGAACCCATGTTTCACCATCCCAGAACGCTCTTTTTCCATTACTATCAGTAACTGCGAAATTAGGCGCGGAGTTTGGGTTCGTGCTTGCTACAACGAGATCTGGTGTACGTATTGCGTTACTTCTTACTTGCGTGGAGCTTACAATTCCGGAGACTTCAAGCGCCCATTGAGGGTTTGTTTTTCCAATTCCAACTTTCCCGTCTTGGGTAATTACTACTTTTGAGACGTTTTCGTCATTACGAAATTCAAAAGTTCCCGCGTTTGCAAGTAGGGAGTAGCTCTCAACTCCTGCTGTACATGTAAGTTTAGTGTAGCTTTTTTGAGTCTGTGTTGACCCTGGTACTGGTCCCGTTACCACATCTGTGTATTCTCTGCCCGCATCAGACGTCTGACAGGTATATGCATCAATAACACTTTTTGGAGGAGTGGTGTCTTCAGGGCATGCCTCATTACTTCCTCCACATGGTTTTGTTCCATCGTTTGATCCTGAAACATTATTTGATGCCGGAGACTGGAAAAATAAAGCGGGTCCAGGTCCAGGTAAAACACTATTCCCCACAGGTCTTAGTAAGGCTATGCTTCCCTGTACTGATAGTTTTTCTTTTGGATCTTTTGTCCCGATACCAACATTTCCGCCGTCACGGTTAAGAACCAGATCTTCCCATCTTCCATTGGAATCATTTGTTTTAAAGTAGGCGCCGATATCTACGAAATCACCTCCTCCACGATTTGCGCCAGCGAAAAAGTAGTAGCCATTGTTTTTCACGATAAGAGGTTCGTCTGTGCCGATAAGGGTTGTTGTGCCATTTATTGTCGTTACTCCATTAGGGCTCAGGGCTAGAGGGGTGTGGTATTCAGCAAAATCACCAGCAGTTGTTGTCTTCTTGTTACGATCTATTCGGAGGTACCCTCCGTCAGCTACGAGTCTCCAAGCTCCTTTCGGGGCTTCCTGATCTCCTTCTTTTATTGTCATCACTACCGCTTGCGAACCTTCTAGTCGAACTAGTTCGTGCTGTGTGGTTCCTGCAAGGTGTAGTTTTGTTTTTGGGGCTGTCGTGCCAATACCTACATTGCCTCCATTGTAGAAGATGCCGCCTGCAACATCAGACCACTGGGAAGGTCCGCCCCCACTACCTCCAGGTCTGAAAAGCACTCCATCCCTATAGTAGTCGCCTTTGATATCGAGGTCTCCATTTTGTTTTATGCTTACTTTTTCTTCGTTGGTATTATTTTTGAATTTTAATATTCCGCCCTCGTTTCCAATTTTATAGAGCGGTTCGTCAGGAGAGACGCAATAGACTGTTTGTTTCGCCCAGGCATCTTTTGGAGCTTGCCCGGGTTGCTGATATACACCCTTTGCAATATCAACACATCCATTGGGTTTGTGAGTGTTTTCTCCGCATGAGTATGCGCTTGTTACATCTGCATTACAGGTGTCCTCGTTAGCGTTTGGTTCATCAAAAGTATATGGGTCACCAAATCCTGTCCAGCTATCGCTCGCGCCGCTTCCAAATTCAAGATAATTTTGTCCGCCGATTGGACTCGCGATTTTTACTCCTCCAAGTATTTCAAATTTTGCTCTTGGGTTTAATGTGCCAACTCCTACGTTTCCGTTTGCGGC
>CAZGST010000004.1:0-1116 GCA_964528655.1 uncultured Candidatus Saccharibacteria bacterium | reverse complement strand
GTTTGCGGCAATGGTCAAATCAGTTCGGGTGGAGGTTGCGCCTAGCAATAAACTACTGTTGCCTTCACTAAAGAGATCTGGTTTCAAATTCGTATCAGCGCTTCGAGAGAATCCTATGGCGTAGAAACGCGATCCGCTCTCTCCTTCGCTTACGTCAATTCCATTTAACGGACTTTTGAGATGGAGTTTTGTTCCCACTACATTCCAGAACGAGTCGGATCCTCCTCCACCTCCCATTATTTCTTTCCATGTTGTTCCGTCAAAAAGCTTGAGGGTTTTACTGGTTGTGTCGTAGATGATTGTTCCCGCGCCAGTAGCACCTGTTGCTGGGTTCGCGGTTTGAGGCGTGAGGTTCGGAAGGCGAAGGCCTTTTGTATTTATATAGAGTGGATAGTTTTGGTTAAAAAATTCGGGGGTTTGAAGATTGCGGAGAATGCCATTTACAATGCCGCCGTTCAGGAGCTGTAAAGAGTCTGATCCGATAAAAATTCCTTTTCCTGAATCTGTGCCGATTTTAAGGGCGCCGGTTTTTGTCTGATTTGTGTTACTAGTGTCGAGAGGAGCGGCGGGATTTCCGTTTGGAAAATCTTCCGTTGGCTCGGTAAAGGTTTGCGCACGTACTACTGAAACATCGACTATTGCGAGAGAAATAAAAAGCGTGACGACTACTATACCTTTGGAGATTTTCATAGTTACTTTTATTGTAGCAAATTACTATTGTGGAGAAGTGACTAGAACCCTTCTCAAAGAAATAGTCTGTTGAGGTAAAGTGGAATTTATCGGAGTTATTCTCGTAGTCTAAAAAGAGAGTATCTCGACTCGAAATACATGTGCGTTCCTCCCAGAAAGATATCGTACTCTGAGCTCAGACAATTCTTCCCGATGAATACTCACCTGTTTTTTGAGATGGATTCTAGATCGATGATTAGAGACTAGGGACTTGAAATTTAAAGTTAGAAATTCGGAAAAGAGGTGCCTGGAAATTTGTATTTGTGATTTTTATGTAACGTGAAGCTTTTGGATACTACTTTAGTTAAGTCACGCACATTTTGGACACGGTTTTCATTAGACTTGCTCCCATTTAGTTCATCTGAGAGAATAGGAGCATGGATATCT
>CAZGST010000003.1:42532-43070 GCA_964528655.1 uncultured Candidatus Saccharibacteria bacterium | reverse complement strand
GTGGTGGGAGGGGTGGTTGGTTTTTCGGAGAGGGTGTGGGCGCAAAGTAATGGTACTGGGGTTACTCAACCTTCTGAGGGTACTGGGGTAACACTTCCAGGAACCGAAAATAATAATCTCCCTCCAGTACAAAATAATAACCAACAGAACCCTGGAGTGACAATTACACTACCAAACCCGTTGGGGGAGACTACAATATTGGGTCTTCTCAACAGAATTTTGAACTGGCTCATTTACCTTGCTGCACCGCTTGCGGCTTTTATGGCATTACTTGCTGGGTACAAGATGGTGCTTTCTGAAGGAAAGCCTGATGAGTTCAACAAAGGGAAGGACATTCTTATCTGGACGGGAGTGGGGTATGCGATAATTTTGATAAGCAAAAGTATCGTGTATATCATATTGGAAGTTGTGACAGGACAGGTAAGGTAGGGTTTATAAGGCTGGGTTGAGGTGTTTTGGTAAAAAAATGTATAATAGTAGGGTAGACTTGTAATTATTTGAAAGGTCGAGTGATCTGAATCGTGTTTTTTATATGTAT
>CAZGST010000003.1:41974-42522 GCA_964528655.1 uncultured Candidatus Saccharibacteria bacterium | reverse complement strand
GTATTTTATGAAAAAATTATTTTTGATTTTATTTGTAGCTATGTTAGTTGCGATGCCGTTAGTGTCTTCTCAGACCGCTCTTGCTCAGATTGGAGATGATGGCGTAAATCCACCAGGTCTTGGTCTTGGGGGTGAGGGCAATATTGATGTTCCTGATCCAGTTAATGACTTCAGCCTGAGGGACGCGCTTGATGTTGTTGCACTTATCCTTCGAGTGATGTACATCATCTTCTTTATTGTTGCGGCTCTCTACATCATCCTTGCGGCATTTGACTATGTGACGAAAGGACCTGAGGGCGCAGATGAGGCTAGGAAGAAACTCATCTATGCTGGTATTGGTATCGCGGTTGCGCTTATCGCGTTTGGTATTGGGCAACTTGTGAGGGGGATTATTGATTAACCTTGGGTTTCTTGGGTTATAAAAACCTCGCTTTTCAGAGCGAGGTTTTTGGTTTTTTTATGTAGTAGAATCAGGGGTATAAAAATAAAACCCGAAGCATTTATCATGCTTCGGGGTGAGAAATCGAGATTGTATGACCCGATGAAAC
>CAZGST010000003.1:28112-41964 GCA_964528655.1 uncultured Candidatus Saccharibacteria bacterium | reverse complement strand
AACTTGGAGTCTTCGCGACTCCCGCAATAGGTTCGGGTCGAAACTATTGCTAGCGCTTTTTGTGTTGGCAGCCTTGGGAAAGACCCCAGGCGTACCAGTTGCCAACACAACGAATCATGAGGATGCCGCCTTCGCGATCCGCTCGGATCCACACCGGCGTTTCGGTGTCGGTCCCATGAATAAGGATCGAGCCGTCGCTTACAAGCGGTATCGTCTCTTCCTTGTTTGCGGTGCGGCGTGGCGGGGGCAGGCCTACTAGGTGGGTTGGTGGAAAATTCGTGATGATTCTCGCCGTGCCCTTCGCTTGTGGATCAGTCGGCTGGTAATAAAACTCATAGCAGCCTGCCCACAGCTTTCCGCCCTTCACCATGTACGGCAACTTTACCAAGGTGTCGCCGCCGGCAATTGCGAAGTATTGCCAAGAGGTTGGTTGACCAGCCGCAATGGAGTCTGCTGGCATAGCATCGTCGGCGATAGCGCCGATTTTTGCTTGGACGGGCTTAGGGACTATCCCGAAAACCCAGGTGATGGTCAGAAAGGCGACGGTTGTGGCGAAACTAATCGCTCCGTGTTTCACTCCCTTCTTTCGAAGAAGCGCAACTGTCGCACCCAGGCCGAATAGCGCAAGCATCCACGGAAGCACTCTTTGTCGCCAGGGAAGCTGCGAGGCGGTTCCGTCTGCCATCGTGTCCAATCCGCCTGTGAGCCAGCCAGCGATTTTGTCGAAGCCGGGACCGAGTCCCATGGTGGTCCCGCTGCTCGCTTTAACAATTGTCCCCCAAGCGATTAATAGGGTGACAAAAGCGGTTGCGATGGCGGCACCCATAAAGCATTTGTCTTTGTCGGCTTTGAATTTCCCGACAAGGACTCCGGCGATTGTAAGGAATACGGCGCCGGTCCAAAGTATGTCGATCGCCCATTGGGGGATCGGCAGGTTGTTGAAGAGCCCCTGGACCATGAAGTAGACCACGAAGCCCACCACGATCCAAATGAGGGTCTTCCAAAATCCCTCTGTCATTTTTTCCTCGATTCTTGTTATTTTTTCGTGACGGCTTTGACGGCCTTTTTGCCAAGCGCTTCTGTGATCCTATTGAACCAGTGCGCCATAACATCGCTAGCAAAATGGCCCTTGAACCCGAAAGGATGATCGTCAGGCCCGTCCGCAGCCTTAATTTCCAGCTTGCGAAACAGATGTCGATCACCTTCGTCAAGCCGCGAAATTCCTGCATATACGGCTACTACACCCCAAATCCCGATCAATAAAAGATACCTGAGAAATGGGAAAAGGGTTTCGCTCGCCGTGTTGTGGTGTCGAGACAGCGCATTCGAGAATGCTGGTGTCATGTCTGTCCACAGAAACATGGCGACAGTGACTAGAATTCCCAAAATCGCAAAAACTCCGGCCCTCACATTGTTGTTTGCCAGACCAGTCCTTGGCCGGCAATCCAACCTAAAGTAGTAATGTCCCTCCGTGTATGGAGGAATGCTCACAAAAACCTTCTCAAAAATTCCAGTTTTTGTGAGTCTCATCTCTGTGCAAGGAATCTCGCTCCCGTCCACATCGTTGACTCTAAAAAGTTGATGCGGACGGAATTTGCCGTCGAGGTCGGTCCGAATCACCCACTCGCCGCTTTTTTCGGTGATTAAACGGACTTCGGACCCTTCGCTTATCTGCCCTCGAAATTTCCAGTACCATGGCTTACTTCCTTGTTCGGCCCAGGCATCTATGGTTGCAGCGGGTAATGCGTTCGTATTCATTACTGCTCCTCCTGCCGGAGTTAAGTTCACTGAAGACTTCGTTATTTTCTTCACTTCAGCAAGGGATCTTTATTGGCAGAAAGCCTTTGCTGAAGTGAAGAATCTTGTTAATTTACTTATATTTATTATACCATGGATTCTGCCATCTTGTCAACTTATAGACGAGAGGGCTTTTGAAAAATCTAGGTTTTCCTATATTTCTTAGTATTTACTAGTGTTTTACGTGTTTAACGCTCTAACTGGGAGTATTGCTAACGTACATACTTTGTATATACTTGGATATATGAACACCGAGGTTATAAACATCAAGGTTGATTTGAAGACAAAGAAGGAGGCGCAAAGAATAGCAAAGGAGATGGGGCTTAGTTTGAGCGCGGTCCTTCATGCTTTCTTACGGCAATTTGTGAGAACAAAAAGCATTCATTTTGCTTTGGGAGAGGCGCCGATTGGGAGTCTTTTACAAACAACTACAGAGACAGTAGAATCGGGTGGTAAGTAAATACTTGCCGAGGTGGCGAAATGGCAGACGCGCAGGGCTTAGGACCCTGTGGACGCAAGTCCTTGGGAGTTCAAGTCTCCCCCTCGGCACAAGGTGGAAATTCAAAAATTAAAATGCAGAAAATAAAATTGCAGAAAAAAAATAAAAAGATCCGCCCACGACTTCGGGACAAAAAATGGGAGACTGTTATTGACTTCGCTTCTTACAATCGTGAAGAAGGGGTTTCTATACAGAAAATTCTTGATTTGCTCCGGAAGGTTGATATGCGTACTTGAACCGGATTAAGACACAGGATGTAGTGTGGGTCTTGCAGAAGACCGATGCCCCGCCTTCAGTTTTTATCTTCTGCGGCGGCCATGGAATGACTTGTGGATTTCTCGGAGCTCTTTGTCTGTTAGGTGGGTGTAGATCTGGGTTGTGACGATTGAGGCATGACCAAGAAGCGCTTGGACAGAACGGACGTCAGCTCCATTTATGAGTAGGTCTGTTGCGTAGCTATGGCGCAAAATGTGCGGATGCACTTTTTTTGCAATACCAGCTTTTCTTGCATACCTATCTACCAAACGCTGAACAGAACGAGGGGTAATCGGACCAAGGACGTTTCCTTTTTTTGAAAGGCTCACAAAAAGTAATTCTTCTGTGTCTCCGCGGGCTTCAAGGTAGTTTTTGAGGGCTTTTTTTGCAGTGTCTGAGAAAAAAACTACGCGGACCTTTTCGCCCTTACCCCTTACAGAGATTTCACCCCTATTTATGTCTATGTAGCGGTTGAGGTTGCAGAGCTCGGAGAGACGGAGACCTGTTGAGAAGAGGGTTTCTAGGATTGCTTTGTCTCTTAGGGAACGGATGTCGGTTCCTTTCACAGAGGCTAGGAGACGCTCCAGTTCTCCGTAATCTAGAACTTCGATGTCTCTCCGGGTAACTTTGGGGAGTTCGATTAGGTCTGGGGCAAGGGTTTTTACGCCTCTTTTTATGAGGTATTTCAGGAAGTTTCTGATTGCGATTACATAGTAGCTCTGAGTGATTTTTTTTATCTCAGTCCTTGCAAGAGCAATACGGAAAGTGCGCACTACCTCTTCGGTTATGTTTTCGGGTGATTTTACTTTTGATAGCTCAATAAATCTTTTCAGATAGCGGCTGTAGTTTTCTTGAGTTTTTTTCGAGCGATTTTTCTCGATTTCTAGATAATCGAGGTAGTCTTTGAGGGATTTTTCGATTGTGGTCATGAGAATAGAGAGGTATTTCTTTATATGATAGCAGACGTGTCGTAAAATAATACGTTTATTTGACAGAATAAGATATTTGGTTTGTAGCGTTGACATTTTTCCTACTCTATAGTATGATTGGGGTATGCTAACGAAACGTCAAAAGGTTTTAGTTGTTAAAGATTTTGCTCAGGGAACTACTGATACAGGGTCCGCAGGGGTCCAGATTGGTTTACTTACTAAGCAGATCAAGGAACTAACAACTCACTTGAAGAAAAACCCGAAGGATCATCATTCTCGAAGAGGACTTTTGATGATGGTGGGTCGGAGAAGGACATTTCTGAAATACCTACAGAGAACAAACGAGAAGTCCTACAATAGAATTGTGAAGAGATTGGAGATTGAAGTTTAGTGTCATGACGATACAAAAAAGATTTTTCTTTGCTTCAGCTGCTAGAAAAATCTTTTTTGTATCGTGGCTTACTCTTCCTTAATCAGTCTTCGTGATGACCTTCATCATGTTTACTTCAATTTGTGTGAGGTTTACATAAAAGTCGGAAAATCAGTTTTTTATTACATTAACGTTTATAATACATAACATATGAATGATTCATTTATTCCAGTTCACAGAGCGCAGAGGGTCGGTATTTTTGTCGATGTTCAGAATATTTATCACTCAGCAAAAAATTTATATCAGTCGAGAGTAAATTTCAAAGAACTTGTAAAAGGGCTTACTTTTGGCAGGCCTCTTGTGCGCGCGGTTGCATACGTGGTAAAAAGCGAGGGCGTGCTTCCTGAGAGCGAGTCTCCAGGAAGGGGGGAGGAGTCCTTTTTCGAGGCATTGAAAATGGCGGGACTTGAGCTAAGGGTAAAAGATTTGCAGATTTTCTCAGACGGAATGAAGAAAGCGGATTGGGACGTAGGAATTGCGGTTGACGCAATTCGGATGGCGAACTTTTTGGACGTAATTATTCTTGTGAGTGGAGATGGGGACTACATACCGCTCCTTGAGTACCTCAAGTGGGGGATGGGTAGGCAGGTTGAGGTTGCAGCGTTCAGCCGAACCACATCAAGCAAACTGAAAGAGGCAGCTGATCGATTTATCGAGATTGATTCAATTCCTCGGATACTCATGAAGATGCAGAGAGTGACTCGGAGATAGTTTCTGATTTATCAGTTTTTACATTATGGATTTACAGAGAAAAAAATATACTACAAAAGTTTTGGGAGAAGAGGTGACGCTTGAAATTTCGGATCTTGCCGTACAGGCTAATGCTGCTGTTCTTGGAACACTGGGGGACACTACAGTCTTAGCAACAGTTGTGATGGGAAAAGAAGATAAGATGGGGAGTTACTTCCCGCTCACCGTTGATTATGAAGAGCGTTTTTATGCGGCTGGAAAAATTATTGGCAGCAGGTTCATTCGGAGAGAGGGGAGACCGTCTGATGAGGCTATTCTTTCGTGCCGGCTTATCGATCGGGTAATCCGACCGCTTTTTGATCATAGGTTAAGGAGAGAGGTGCAGGTTACGGTTACTGTGCTTTCATATGATGAGAAGAACGATCCGGATGTTATCGCGATGCTCGCGGTTTCAACCGCGCTTTCAATTTCTGATATTCCTTGGGGAGGACCAACCGCAGGGGTAAGGTTTGTTTCGGAGTTGGGTGCTAAGAAGCCTTATTTAGGGTTTTTTGCGGGACCTCGAGACCTTATAAACATGATTGAGTTTGAGGGATCGGAGATTCCACATTCATTTTTGAAGGATTTGTATACTAAGGCATCAGAAACGGTAAACGCACTTATTGATTTCCAAGAGTCTATTGTAAAGACCATCGGAAAGAAGAAGACTGAGATTACTCTCCCTGAACCTGATGTGGCTCTTCAAAAAGAAGTAAGGGAGTTTGTAGAGCCTCGTCTTCTTTCGTCTTTTCAAACAAAGACGTATGACGTGCTCACAAAGGAATTATTTGCACACTTTGAGGGGAGGGATCCCATTGTAAACCCGTCGCTTATTTCTCTCGCGTTTGAGAATTTTGTTGATGCTTTTGTTCATGATCTCATCTTGAAAAAGGAAAAGCGAGTTGATGGGCGCGCGCTCGATGAGGTGAGGGGTTTGTCCGCTGAGGTTCAGCTTTTCCGGAGGACTCATGGTTCAGGACTTTTCATGCGGGGAACTACGCAGGTGTTGGCTTTGACTACACTTGCGGCACCTTCTGCGGAGCAGCTTATCGAAACCATGGAGACTACAGGCAAGAAGAGATTTTTGCTACATTACAACTTCCCTAGTTTTTCAGTAGGAGAGGTTGGCCGTTCACGCGGCCCTGGAAGAAGAGAGATTGGACACGGAGCTTTGGCTGCTAAAGCCATAACACATCTCATCCCTCCGAAGGCTCAGTTTCCTTATACTATTCGCGTTGTAGCGGAAACCCTTTCTTCAAACGGATCATCTTCTATGGCATCTACTTGCGCAGCCTCTCTTTCTCTCATGGACGCAGGAGTGCCTTTGCCAAAACATGTGGCTGGAATTTCCGTAGGACTAGCGATGGATCCCAATGGAAAGGCATTCAAACTTCTAACAGACATACAAGGACCAGAGGATCATCATTGTGATATGGACTTCAAGGTTGCGGGAACAATAGATGGTGTTACCGCTATTCAACTTGATACGAAGGTTCGGGGTATCACGAAGGAGATTTTCGAGGGGGCTATTGAAAGAGCGCATCAGGCTCGGGAAAAGATCTTGAAGGTTATGGAGAAGACTCTTCCTAGTTACAGAAAAGAACTTTCACCATTCGCGCCTAAGATTATGACGCTTCAGATTTTGCCTGAAAAGATCGGACTTGTGATAGGGTCTGGAGGGAAGACAATAAACAGCATTATCGCGCTCGCGAAAAATGAGGTATCGATTGACATAGAGGAAGATGGGATGATTTTCTTCTGTGGGACAAACCTCGAATTGGTGAAGCAAGCTTACACTATGGTGGAGCAGATTGTGCGCGATTATGTTGTGGGGGAGATTGTAGAAGGAACGATTATAAAGGTGTTGGATTTCGGAGCGATAGTTGACCTAGGTGGAGGAAGAGACGGAATGATCCATGTATCAGAACTGAAGGAGGGGTTTGTAAAGAATGTACAAGATGTGGTGAAGGTGGGTGATTTTGTTCGAGTGAAGGTGACGAAAGTGGACTCGGATGGACGAATTGGGCTGTCGCTAAAGGCGATGCAGTAGGTCTTTGCAAATCAACTTGTTTTTATAAAAACAGCGTCGTCCATGGTTCAGTGGCGCTGTTTCTTTTGTGGCTTATTCTTTGGTTCTTTTTGTTTTGTTATAATCTATTACATGGATCAAAAACAAGACCCGGTAAAACAGATGGGAACAGGAGAGGGAGAGAGTCCTCTTATGAAGAATGCGACTGTGCGAACGATGCAGTCTGATGTGCAATCTGTGAGTTCTAGCGGTGGCGGGGCTCCAAAACCCTACAGTATTCATACTACTCCTCTGCAAAGCACACCTTCTTCAACTCCAAATTCTTTGGGTCAACAGCCGATGACACAGAACAAACCAGAGGCAAAACCGATTCCGGGTGTACAACCTCAAACACCGTCTAAGCCCGATGATTTTTTCAAACCTCCAGTGGTCAACCCATCCGCGAGTTCTGTAAATTCACCACAGACAGCGAGTGGGCAAGCGCCTTCGGCTCCGTCTTCAATGGATGGCATGTCACAGAAAGCTGCTAGCACTCAACCCTCCTTTGTTCCACAGGCGCCGAAGGCGAATCCGACCATGAGCATGGGGCAGTCTATTCCTCCTACAGGATCAAAATCAAGCGTTCCAATCACTCCAAAAAGAGGGCATGGGATTTTGTGGGTGGTGGCTCTAATTGTGCTCGCCACACTTCTCCTTGTTTTCTACTTCATTATTTATCCAACGTTTTTTGAGAAAGATGGAGCACAGGAACAACTACAAAAAGAAAATGAGGTGGTGGTTAATGAGCCTTCATTAGATGACGTAGCGCCTCCAGAGGCAGAACCAACTCCCACGGAAGAGGTAAAGACGCCTGCTCCTTCATACAAATCTCTTTTCAAGGTTGCAGCTGACGTGGTTTTGCCCGCAGAACTTCCAACACCAGGGGATGGGATAAGGGTGCAGCAAGCTTTTGGAAAGAATTCAGCCACGCTCACTTCTACTTCTCCATCTTTCAGAGAAATAGTTTTGAAGGACGGGGGAGGGGTGCCGGTTTCATTATCAGTAATTATGAGCGCACTCTTGCCACAGGTTTTTACGACTCAAACCCTTTCTCAGTTTTCAAACGCTTCATATTTTTCCTATGTTGATTCGAATAATACATGGCCAGGCTATGTTGCGGTCCTGTCTTCATCGGCAAGCACTGCAAGTATCCAGGCGGCAGTACAGGCAGAACTTGAGAAGGCTTCGGTTGAAGCTCTTAAGGGCCTGTATCTTCATAACCCGGGGGCGGGAGATGTTTGGAAGCAGGGGAAAACTGGGACCATAAACAATCGGTACTTAGTTTTTACTGATGGATCATTCCAGATTTCTTTGAACTACGGGTGGGTGGGGAACACTCTTGTGATAAGCACTTCGTATGATGGTTTCAAGGCGGCTTTGAATAGACTATAAGGCATAAGAGACGAAATAAACACTATGTGGGGAAGTAGTGCTTGTTTTTTTGTTTGACAAGGTTTATGGAGCAGGGTAGGGTTAGTTATATGAGTCGGATAGGACATAGAGGGAGGGGTTATTTTTTACATTATGAAATTAACAAAGGAGGAATTGAAAAAACTAGAAGACGGACTCTTGGCAATCCGGACAGAAATTGAGAAGCAACTCGCGAGTATGAAGGAGGGGCTTGATTTTGGCGATAACGCAGAGACTTTGAACATTGAGGAGGAGACTGATCAAGCAGAGGAGTTTTCAAACTATCTTTCGCTAAAGGAGACGCTAAAAACTCGTTTGGAGAATGTGAACGCGGCGCTTCAACGGATGAAGGATGGAACTTATGGAATTTGTAGCGTGTGCGGGGACGTGATTGATCTCAAGGTGCTTCAAGTTATGCCAGAATCTCAATTGTGTCAGGCTTGCAAGAAGAAGCAGTAGGGTGTAGAGGTTTTTATCTCCATTTGTGTTTTTTTATCTGAACCTGCTGGTTTTCAGTTTTTGTTAGGTTTTGAAATCTACTCTCACAAGTTTTTTGTGATTGTTTTTTGTTTTTTTACTTATGCACAATTCACAAAAAACTTTTTTTCAGTAAAATAAAGTTTATGTCTCTTTTTGTTGTGTTCGCAACTCTTTTGGCAAGCATCTTTTTACACTATGTTTTTCATATTGATGGGGTGCTGTATCACTATTCACTAGGACTCGCAGGAGGAACAATGCTTCTTGGAGGAATTTTTATAGGGAGAGGGCACTAAGAGGTGGGGCTTGTTATTCTTTTATGAAAGGGTTTTTGGCGCCATATACTTCGAACTGAATGTGGCAGCCGATTTTTCCGTCCGCATTATTTACGTTTCCTACTCTTGCTATTACAGTTCCTTTCTTCACATCATCGCCTATTCTAACTTCATTTCTTAGTGTGCGGGCGTATTTTGTATGGGTGCCGTTAGGGTGTTCGAGAACTATGTAGTTTCCGTATCCCATATTCCAAAGATTATTTCCCGACTCTTCGATCACTTTTCCGTCTGCGGAAGCTCTAATTGGGGAACCGCAGGCAGATGAAAGGTCAGCGCCGTTTTCACCATGCGCTTTGCCCCAGTTCCAGCCGTTAACTGGCAGGGAAAAGTATTTTTTAGGGTCTAGGGAGGGGTTTACAACCACTTCTTCTCCATTTGTTTTTCTCTCAAGTGTTTCTGTGAAGGTTGGGGTCTCTTCAATACTTACAGACTCTTCCCCACTCACTTCGATGTTCACACGTTCTATTACCGGAATCTGTAATGCCTCTCCTATTCGGATTGTGCCGCTTCTTCTAAGGTTTGGGTTTGCTCCTCGCAGAGCAGACGCCGAGATGTCAAATTTTTCAGCAATTCCGGATATTGTATCTCCTCTTTTTACCGTGTACCTTTTGACGCCGTTTACAATGCCGGTTCCCCACGAACGCAGAAGCCCGGGAAGAGACGCGTCGTCTGTTTCGATATTCTTTCCTGCTGTACTTACTTGTTTCGCTTCTTCGTTTGTGGCTAATAGTGTGCCATCTTCTTTTCTTATGCTAGTATTTTCAGCTTCGGATATGCTTTCTATTTTGTCTTCTCTTGTTATTTCAATGCTTTGGGATTCCGCGCTTTTTCCTACGCCCAAAAACACAACAAGAAGGAGCGCGGCAAGCGGCCAAAATATTCTACTTGAAACCATGCTGTGTTTTATTTTTTGGATGAGTGTTTGGATCATGTTACTATGGTAGTAGTATTATGTATCCTTTGTTAGGTATCAAGTACTCAGCTTTTTATGGTTAAATTTTCTCTTTTTATTGTTCTTATCTTCTTATTCTTCGGAGCAGTTTTTGTTTTTTCTCCGAACGCAGGTGCTGTTTCCTTCGGTGTAAACTCCGGATTCGGGGGAAGGATTTTTTCGATTGTTCCTCTTACAGTCCCTCCTTGTGTTGGGAGCCTTCTTTTTGTAGGAGGGCCGGTACCTACTGTTCTTTTCTTTCCATCAGGAGCACTTTATTCGTACAAGGCACCTCTTCCAAATAACTGGCTTTTGGGACTTGGAACAAATGTGAATGTGTGTGGAGGGTTCTTGTATTTGGGTATGGGCACGAGCCTTACACCCTAAAAACTTTGTAGTAGTTCGAATTTGAAACTTCGGGTTTCCCGCTAAACGCGGGTTTTGTTTTATGTGTTCTTTATGTTAGCTTTATTTTTATGAAACATGCTCCAAAAAAATCTTTGGGACAGAATTTTTTGATTGATGTGAGCTTTCGGCAGAAGATTGTGGATGCGCTAGATCTATCGAAATCAGACACAGTTATAGAGATTGGGCCAGGACATGGGGAGATAACGGAAAAGTTGAGGGGAAGAGGTGGGGTCGTCAGAATTATTCTTATTGAGAAAGACTCAGAACTTATTCCTCAGCTACAAAAGAAGTTTCAAGACAAAGGGATGAAAATAATAGAAGGGGATGTGTTGAATATTCTACCAAAGGTTGTGGCTAGACTTAGCGGGATTCGTTACAAGATTGTTGGGAATATTCCTTATTACATAACGGGAAAGTTACTAAGGGTCATTGGTGAGCTGCCTCACTTACCAAGTATTACTGTGCTTACTATTCAGAAGGAGGTGGCTTTCAGAATTGTGGCGAATCCTCCGGGTATGAATCTGTTAGGAGCGAGTGTGCAGTTTTGGGCGGATCCGCGGGTAGTCGCATTGGTACCTAGAGAAGCGTTCCGACCAAAACCCAAGGTAGATTCAGCAATTATTGAGATTCACACAAAGAAAGGAGGGTTTGGAGCTCGGGCTCTAAACTACTATGCGCTTGTAAAAATTTTGTTCAAGCAACCTAGGAAGACCATCCTCAACAACATAAAACCTTTGGGGGAAAGGGGGGCTCTCGCGTTTTTACGGGCTCAGATAGATCTATCTCAGAGACCACAGAATATTACACAAGAACAACTCGTGCGTGTTGCACAAATGCTAGAAAAATAGAGTTTTATTTAGTGTATAATTATTTTAATGAGCAATCGTACACTAATTGCTTTTCTTGTCGTTCTTACGGGAGGAATTGTTTCTTTTTTTATTCTCTTCAGAGGTCCTTCGGGGGCTTCTGTTTCTAATGGTTATGTTTTTTCTTCTACGAGCTCTCAACCTTCGGTAGACTCTTCGTATGAGGTGCTTGATCCGTCTATTTTACCGCCGGCTGCTCTAGATGATTCTTCTTCTCGACAGGCTAATCTTACTGATGTGCTCGCAGATTCATACTTACGGGAGATTTTGGCGCAAAATCCTGAAGGACCAACGCTGGTTGAGGGTGAGAAGAGGGTTAGAGTTCCTGATGTAAGTTCACTCGAAGATATTGCTGAGAGTGGGCTCACGGCGAAGATTGCCGTTCGTGAGTTTTCTTCTCGTGATGTCAGGGTCTCAAGTGATAATTCTAAGGAGGCTCAGCTTGCATACATAAAACAACTTGAGAGTGTTACAACGAAGAATTTTTCTGGATTTCGTACCAGTATTATTGATCTTTTGGATGGTTGGATGACAACACAGAACCCGGCCCTATTTGATTCGTACTTGCAGATTGTCTCAAAACAGATTGATGGACTTTTGCAGATCTCTACTCCTTCTCTTTGGACGACATTTCATGTGCAACACATCAATATGTGGCAGAAGAAGCTAACTTTGTTTACGGCCCTTTCAGAGCTCGAGAATGACCCGTTGAAGGCATACGTCGCGTTGCAAGAAATTCCGGCGGTTTTTGATGAGGGGTTAGACTTGCAGTCGGTTTTGGAAGAAAAGATAGACGCGCTTTCTACGTAATTTTTATGTTGCTTCGAATTTTTACTACTTTTCTTCTACTTGTTTTTATAAGTGTGTCGTTTTTTTCATTTCCTTATTACTCAGAGGCGGCTATTACTGATGTGCTTTCGGTGCCTGCGTGTGAGATCTACGCGGCAACAGTCGGAAAGATAAAAGATAAGTTAGCGAAGAAGGCGAGGGACAAAGCTAGGGCAGCGCTCGAAGATGAGGCTAATGAAAAAATAAACGGCGCTGCAAATAGCGTTACGGGCGGATTGTTATCAAGGGTGCCGGTAGACACTGACCTTCTGTTAAAAGACACAATAAGCGACTCTGGTTCTGATATACAAAAAACTGAAAGAGATGAAAACTGTAAGGATTTGGTGAATAGGGTGATTCTTTCAACTTTGAAGAAGAGGTTGCTTGATCGAATTGCTGATCAAACTATCCGCTGGATCCAGAATGGGGAGGAGCCAAAGTTTGTTACGAATACCGGGGATTTTTTGGAGGATGTTGCAAACGACGCGGTTGGGGATTTGGCGCAAGAACTTGGGGCTGGTTTTCTTTGTAAGCCCTTTCGGTTGAATATCCAATTACAGCTCTTGAAACCATCTCCTTTTTCGGAGAGAGCTCGCTGTACATTGAATGATATTGTGAGAAATGTTGAGGGTTTCAAGAATGATTTCAGAAGCGGGGGATGGATAGGGTACCAGGAGCTTTTGAAGCCGCAGAATAATAGGTGGGGGGCTGAGATTCTCGCAATTGACGAAGCGCAGAGGCGCCAGGCAGATGCGCTTCAGGCAAGTCAGTTACGGATTATTGCGAATCAGGGGTTTTTGGGAGACACAACATGTGTTGATTGGAGTTTGATTTTTCTTCCAACAGGGAGCCCGACAGATTATGTTACCGATGGCGCTACGTACGCATTTCCTGTGCCTGATCCGGATACAACACCTGAACTAAACAAACTACTCAACAAAGCACTCTCTCCCACGTCTCCTTATGTGAGGGTGGATGCTGTAGCAAATGGAGGGGTTCCTATCCCTGGGGTTGACTACACGCTAACTCAGGGGAGGTATAACTGGAAATGCGAGAGTGCGAGAACAATTACTCCGGGGAGAGTAGCGGCAGAAGTTCTTACCAAAGGTATTACTGGTGAAATCGATTACCTTATTTCAGCTGATGATCTTACGGAGTATCTTGCAGCGTTTGGGGATGCTGCTATTACTAGGATTACAAAAGAGCTTGTTGATGGAGGGGATGGATTTGGAGGAAGAGATACTGGAGTACGAGAGGGAGTTGCTAATCTTTTCAAGGGAGGAGACAGCCCGGCGAGAGGAACAACACCAGCCTACAACTGCGCAAGCTACAAAGCTCGAGATCCGAGGACTGGAGTTCTTGTTGAGACGCCAATATCGAAAGCTTGTGAACAGCACGAGGGATCGAAGCTTGATATTATTCGCCAAGGAACTGAAAATCTAGCAGCACTTCTTCTTGAAGCGGTTACAGCCGCTAGTTCTTCGGAAAAAGACTTCAAGGAGGCGACCCAACTATCGAATGATCTTCTTGCTCTTTTGGGCAAGGAGGATGGTACTACTCAAAACACCTTGATACAGTGTCTTACTTCTCACTCGAAGACCGCGGAAGCGGAAGCGGCAAAAGCACTTGTTGTTACGACGCGTGATGTTACACAACCACTTCTTGAACAGAAGGTGCGTGATGTTGGAATTCTTCTTTCTGATATAGGCACTACTAGACGGAATCTGAATGATACGAGCGTTCAGAATCCAGAATACAACAGACGGGTGCTCGATTTACATAACTCGTCATATAGTTTGAAGGGGGAGGCATTGCAGTACACAGAAAACTTGACGCAGATAATAACTAGTAGCCAAGCGCAACTGGACATATGTAAGGCACCGTAAACAT
>CAZGST010000003.1:24627-28102 GCA_964528655.1 uncultured Candidatus Saccharibacteria bacterium | reverse complement strand
AACGATTTTTACCTTCTATTATCTTCGGAATTTTTCTATTTTTTATTCCTCTCCTTCTTCACGCGCAATCGTTTTTGTCTCCGACAAACTGGATAACAAGTGCTTTTCGGTGGATTGCTTACTTTTTCAATTTTGTGTTTGGAATGTTTTTTATGTTCGCGGGTTTCCTTATGAAGTGGGCTCTTGAACTCAACTTCAACATTCTTCACCCAGACAACACCTTGGTTCATGTGGGGTGGCAGATTACGAGAGATATTGCAAATTTGGGGTTCGTGCTTGCAATGATTCTTATTGCTTTCGCGTTCATTTTGCGATTCAACGAGTATGGTAGCTGGGAAGCGGTGAAAAATCTTATTATTTCCGCGATCTTGGTAAACTTCAGTTTCGCGATAGCGGGTCTGTTTATTGATTTTTCGAATGTCGCGACCTCGTTTTTCTTGTCTAGGGCTACGGGAGATGGGGATTTTGCTTTTACAAATGATTGGCCATCGAACAATGTGAGCGGGGGCATAACGAACAAGCTTGCGGCGGCGTTTGGACCTCAGAGGTTTTATCTTGAGGCTGAAGATCCTTTGCCGCCTGATCCGGCAGAAGAATCTGGAGTTTTTACCGGGATCAGTACGGCGATTCTTGTTTCTTTGTCGGGGTTAGTGTTTACCATCATATTTACGATTCTTGCGTCTCTAGTGATGCTGGGGCTCGCTCTTATGCTTCTCTATCGCTATCTTTATTTGTCATTTTTGGTTCTTATGTCGCCAATTGTTTGGCTTGCAAAGATTGTTCCAGAGATGAAGAGTCAGTGGAGTAATTGGTGGAGTAATTTTTTGAATTGGATATTTTTTGCTCCGGCGGTGTCCTTTTTCCTCTATCTTACCTTGCTTTTCATAGACGGACTTGGGAAGACTCAGATACCAACGGTTGGAGGAGGAGGATTTTTCGCATCTTCAATGAGTCATGTTCTTTTGCAGGGTGTAAATATGATCCTTGTTGTTTTGACTCTCTCAATGGGAATCACAACTGCCCAAAAAATGGGGCTTGCTGGAGCTAGTGAGGCCATGAAAATGACCGAAGGGTTCAAGGGGAAGTTGCAGGGGATGGCGAAGGACAGAGGGGCACGCATGAAGAATGCTGTAGTCAGTAATACTCTTGGTGGTGAGAAGGGTAGAAATTTTGTGGCTGGATTACAAAGATTTGGTGCAAACTCCCGTCTTGCTAAGTACACTGGAGTAGGGGGGCTCGTAAGGGCTGCTGGTAGAGGTTTGGGCGGAGCAACAAAGGACACTGATTCTGCTGTTGCGGAGGCGAGGAAGAAGGATTTGGAGGGCTTGAATCTAGAAGAGAAGATGCGAAAAGCTTCTGATTTAACGGCTGCAGGAAGGGTCGCGGTTTTGGTTGATGTTTCTGAGGAACACCGGAAATTACGAAAGGTAGCGAAGGACACTGAAAAGGCGAAGAAGAGTGCCGAAAAGAAGAGAGAGAATGCCACCACAAGAAAGGAGAGTGCCGAAAAAAGAAGGAAGGCCGCTGAAGATGTTATTGAAGTTGGTGGATTGAACCCTCAACAAGAAGCTCAGTTCAAGAGAGACATGCAAAGGGCTGAAGATGATGTTCTTTCTGCTCAAGAGTCCATTGACGCCGCAAAAGAAGAGATTGAGAAGATGGATAAAGAGGTCACGAAAGCGGAACAAAAGATAAATGATTTCGACGACAAGATCAACAAGAACCTCCACGAGACAACAAGAAACAAACTTACCATTGAGGGCTTCAACCCAACAACTGAGACTTTTGAAGCTCATAAGATAGGTCTTGCGAAACGTTATGGTGTTGAAAAAAAGGAGGAGGATAAAAAATAAAATTTATGACGGTTGATTATCAAAAAGTTATTTTTGGCTCGTTTCCGTTGTGGGAGACTCGAGTTTGGAACGCTCTTCAGGACTTAGACTACGAACGCGCAAGTAAATATTTGGAGGATTTTCTTTCTCGGTTAAGCGACGAGGAGTGGGAAGATGTTCTTTGGCCTAGTGTCGTTGAGGGAGCTCCCGCGGTTCGAGGCAACTTGAGCGAAGAGGAGTGGGAAGATAAAGCCCTACCTTCAATTGCCCGAGCGATTCTATATACTTCCGACGGAAACCGTGTTGCTTTTATTTACAGAAGGGTTAGTGGTGGGGGGCTACAACTTGTAAGCCGTTTCCATGAAAGTTTGATCCGGTCGATTCCGGCAACCTCACAAAAAGACAAGCTTATTTGGCTCAAAATAAACAAGCCGTCACTCTATGCATTTTTTCTTGGTACTCCAGCTCAAGAGCTCGGAATACGTATCGT
Organism: uncultured Candidatus Saccharibacteria bacterium; assembly: GCA_964528655.1. Taxonomy (GTDB): domain Bacteria; phylum Patescibacteriota; class Minisyncoccia; order UBA6257; family GWB1-50-10; genus CAZGST01. Next base: position 25,780 of record CAZGST010000003.1, on the reverse strand, counting down.
CCCTGTCTATAACCCTTTGTCTATAGAACGTGCCCAAGAATACTTTAACCCTCTTTCTGGTTCGATAAAGGACTCTCTTTTTGCTTTTGCAACAAGTGAAGTGGTTATACGAATTGCTTCTACTCATGGTCTTACACCATACCAAGGTTACTGTCTCGCTCGTGTTACTGGTCACGCGCTTATGGGTTGTGTGGCTCCGAGCGATTTTACAAAAGAGCTTTCTCTGGTTTTACATTCTGATGAGAAAGTCTTGGTTAGTGTGGCCGAAGAGATTGATAAAGAAATATTATCTCCACGCGCCTATGAAGTCGCAAAGATTTATGTTCCCCTACCTACCATCTTTGATGACGTGAAACTTACAGAGTCACAGATTCAAGAAGGTAGTCAGTTATTTACTGGAGAATCGGCAGAAATCCTTAGGCAAAAACTCATCACTCTCACCCCACTCGGTGGAGAGGAGGCAAAAGAGGAGCGGGTAAGGATTACCACGTCTTCTCGAGACAACGGTGTAGGCACACCTAGAACTCACTCCCTCCAGGGAACAGGAATAATGGAGGAGGCGACTGCGTCTCGGGTCACGAATGAACCTTTCGGAAATATGAAGGAGCGACAAGAGAGCAAGCCTTTTGTTCTTATTGATAAGGAACCAGTTCTTTCTACTTCTGTATTTGATAAGGATTCAATGAATAAAAAGGATTCATCGTTTGTTTCTTTTTCGACAAAACCAGAGAAGAAATCTTTTTTCCGGAACTTTACACTTCCAACCTTTTCTTTCTTTTCATCTAAGAAGAGGGGGGGTGTAATGGATTCTCTTCCGGCGCAGGTACAGGTTCCCTCTCAGTCAGTTGGGGGATCCTTACAACAATCTGGGGATGCGGATTCTCCAAAGGTAGTACATTATAGCGAGACACGAACTCCACTTACACCTTTTGATGATTCTGATGACGAATTTGTTGCTACAAACAAGCCTGCCCACGAAGAAAAAAACGAAGCGCAGAGTTAGATTATATATATTTATGGCTACTTTTCAGGTTCCTCAGTTTATTGAACATAAAGCGAGAGTTGTTGGCCCGTTAACAGCGGGGCAGCTTGTTTATTTTCTTGTAGCTGCTGTTGTGAGTTATGTTTTATTCAATGTTTTTACTTTTGCGCT
>CAZGST010000003.1:24156-24617 GCA_964528655.1 uncultured Candidatus Saccharibacteria bacterium | reverse complement strand
GTTGTTCTTGTTATCGTTGCTTTTCTTCTTGCGTTTGTAAAGATTCATGGCCAGCCATTACCAAAGCTTCTTACTCATATTTTCAGATACTTTTTAGCACCGAGGGTGTATACATGGAGCAATACTCCGTCCTCATCTTCAAGAGAGTCTTTGGAAAAGGCTCGGTCTTTGATACGGATACCCAGCAGTCTTAATTCTCTTATTCTAAAAGTGACGACACACGCCCGGTTAGGGGGGGAGCAGAGCGCACACACAAATACTGACGAACACAGGGTGGTTACATATTTGACGGGGGACAAGAAGATGGCTAAAAAAGTAGACTACTAACATTGTTGTAAGTCCTTCATCATAGGTTACAATTGATCTATGGCAGAGAAGAGTCTTTCGACACAAGAATTACCGGACTCCAGGACGGATGTCGCCGATGACATATTGCAAGCCGCAATTTGCTGTGAAAGAAG
>CAZGST010000003.1:23551-24146 GCA_964528655.1 uncultured Candidatus Saccharibacteria bacterium | reverse complement strand
ACACAAGAACTTGTTGATGTTCTACGAATTGAAAATGGAGTGCTTTATCTGAAAGATAAGGCTGTGGTACGAATTCTCGCAGTTTCGGGGATCAATTTTGATCTGAAGTCGGAACCAGAACAGGCTGTTATCTTGAATACATTTCAGGGCTTTTTGAATAGCCTGGGTTTTCCTGTTCAATTCTTTATTCATTCCAGAAAGGTGAACGTACAGGACTATTTAGCCTATGTATCGGAACGAAAACTACAGGAGTCAAACGAACTTCTTAAGATTCAAATAGAGGAGTATGTTGCCTTTGTTCGGTCTTTTGTGGAGCAGAATCCTATTATTACAAAGTCTTTTTTTGTGGTTGTTCGTTATGATCCGGCACCTGTAAATACGGGGGGAGGAATCTTTGGTATTTTTTCTTCAATTTTGAAACCTTCATCTATGGAGAAGAACACGTTAAGTGGAGAGTACCTTGCGGAACAACTTCAGTACCGGGTGGACGGGGTTGTTTCTGGACTTTCGCAAATCGGACTTCACGCGGCACTTCTTGAAACACAGGAGTTGAAGGAACTTTTTTATAATCTTTACAATCCTCAGTTAACAGATA
>CAZGST010000003.1:18399-23541 GCA_964528655.1 uncultured Candidatus Saccharibacteria bacterium | reverse complement strand
CAGATACTAAGCCCTCTTGATTTCATGTCTCCACAGGAACCACAGAAAAAAACTGAAGAAAATAAGGACCTTTCTCTTGTGATAGCTCCGTCAGGACTTGAGGTAAGCGCAACCCATATGAAGATGGGGGATTATTACCTTAAAACTGTTTTTATATTCACTTACCCTAGATATGTTTCTGGAGGATGGTTTTCTCCTGTTATCAACATGGCGGAGATGATGGATATTTCTATCTTTCTTCACCCGATGGATACGGCGCTCGCTTTGAAGAATCTTCAACGCAAAGTTACTCAGGTGGAAGCAGAGATGATAGGCAGAGGAGACAAGGGGATGGTTCGAGATCCGCAACTTGAGACTAGTTTTCAAGACATCGAAGAGCTTAGAGATTCGTTACAGCAGGGAAGAGAGCGGTTGTTTCAGGTTGGGGTGTATATAACTTTGTATGGAAAAAGTTTGGAAGATTTGGAGAAACTCACTCGTAATGTTGCAAATATGCTTGAGGCGAAGCTTGTTTATCTGAAGCCGGCGGCGTTCCGACAGATTGAGGGAGTTCAGTCGGTGTTTCCGCTTGGGTTAGACCGTCTTCAAGTTCATTCACCGTTAAATTCTGGTCCGGTCTCTTCTCTTTTTCCTTTTGTTTCTCCGAATCTTACTTCGGAGACGGGGATTCTATATGGGGTGAATGTGCATAATAATAGCCTTATTATTTTTGATCGGTTTTCTTTGGAAAACGCAAATGCTGTTGTTTTTGCAAAGAGCGGCTCGGGAAAAAGCTACGCAACAAAGTTGGAGATTTTGCGGTCACTTATGATGGGAACTTCTGTTATTGTGATTGATCCTGAGAATGAGTATCAGAATCTTGCTCAGTCTATTGGGGGGAGTTATTTCAAGATTTCTCTCACTTCACAGAATCGTATCAATCCGTTTGATATTCCTATTATTCCTGAGGGAGAGGAGCCTGCGGACGTGTTCAAGGCACATGTGATAAACCTTTCGGGGTTGATAAAACTTATGCTATCTTCCGTGACTCCGGAGGAAGATGCTTTGCTTGATCGGGTTATTATCGAGACGTATGCTTCGCGTGATATTACGCCTGACACCTTCGGCACTCGTAAAGAGTTGAATCCACCTCTTCTTGAAGATTTGCAGGTTGTGCTTCAGAACACTGAAGGGGGGCAGGGACTTGCTCAAAGACTCGAAAAGTACACTCATGGGTCATATGCTGGTTTTATCAACGCGCCAACGAATGTTGATATTATGAATCGACTGATTGTGTTCTCAATTCGCGATCTTGAAGATGAGTTACGGCCAATCGCGATGTATATTGTACTTAACTTTGTGTGGAATCTTATTCGATCTAAACTTCAGAAACGAATTCTTGTTATTGATGAGGCTTGGTGGATGATGAAGTACAAGGATAGCGCTCTTTTCTTGTTTGGGTTGGTAAAGAGAGCTCGAAAATATTACTTGGGGGTAACTACCATTACGCAAGATGTTGAGGATTTTTTGAAATCTGATTTTGGGAGGCCGATTATCACGAATTCTTCGTTGCAGCTTTTGTTGAAGCAGTCACCAACAAGCATAGAACCTCTTCAGAAGGCTTTTGATCTTAGCGATGGGGAGAAGGCGCTCTTGCTTGAGGCGCATGTTGGGGAGGGGTTGTTTTTTGCAGGACTGAAACATGTGGCGATAAAAATTATTCCTTCATACACAGAGGATCAGATTATTACAACAGACCCGGAGCAATTGCTCCAGATGAAGGGGATTCAGAAGTAGTCTTTGACTTACTACAGGTGTGTGGGTTAACTAAGGTGGGAGGGTAGATATCTTTTTGTTTTGCCGGTCCACAGACCAAATACTTACATCCTCATGAATGCAGAAAAATTTACAATGGCGGAGTTGATGTTCGGGGCTTTGTTTATTTTTTTCTTTGATCTTTTGCTTGCGGGTCTTGATGCAATAGCAATTGGCGTTGTTATAGCTCCTATCTTTCAGTATTTGGCGACACGGGGCATTGAGTGGAAGGTAAGATCAAAAGGAGGGTCTGGTTCGGGAAAGCAGATAAAAAAATCTGCAGAGAAATGGGGGAAGAGGGTTGTGCGTAGATTTTCTGGTGTTATTCCTGTTCTTCCCACCACAACTGCTGTTTTTTTATGGATGGCACTTGAACATAATTCAGCTGTCGAGAAGGCTCATGCTCAGAAAAAAATCGAAAAACCGACAATTCTTTCCTCTATACAAGGGCAGGCTTTATTGGAGAAGGAGGAGACTTTTCCTCAAGGATACACTGCGGATGCTCCGTCCCGTAGCAAAAGAAAAGCTGCGTAGTGGCAGTTTTTTACTTCTGTTACAATTAGACTAGGTTTTGTATGCGTTATTTTTTATTCTTTTTCTTTATTTTTTTGGTTTTTTCTGTTTTGAATATTCGTTTTGCCTTTGCTCAGAGTGCTTCGCAAGGCGTTGTGACCCCGATTATCACATGGAGAGCTGTTAACTACCATGAGGGCTCATTCCTGGGTAAGTCTCCCGCGACTCCGGGAAGTATTGTTCGGGTATCTCTTTCCTCAATACGGAATGGAAAATTGTACGATTTTTCGCAGGTGCCAGTTTCTTTTTTCGTAGACGATGTTTTTTTCTCGAAAGGAAATGGTCTTAGGGAAATTTCTTTCCCTGTAACAGAAAGGGTAGGGGGCACCCATGATGTTTCCGTAAGGATGGATGTTGCTGGTAGTTTTTATTCTTCTAGGATTCAGATTCCGGTCGCGTCTCCTAAGGTGTTGGTGAAAAATCCTGAGGGAATATCAAACAATTCGCTCACTTTTTCTGCTCTGCCTTATTTTTTCAGCGTTCGTTCGCTAGAGGAGCTTCTTTTTACCTGGAGCGTGGATAGTGTTCCATATAGCGGGGGTGGTAGTAATCAACTTGTTATAAAGCTTCCTTCTCCTATACCTTACTCGCAATTATTGAGGGTTGAGGTTTCGGTCACAAACCCGAAGAGCCTTCTTGAGTTTGCCAAAAGTCGGACAGAGTACTCGATTATTCCCTGATTTTTATGAAATATACACTCTTGCTCGTCCTCTTTGTTTTTCTTCTTTTTGCATTTTCCCCGCTTATTGCTCAGGCCATTGAGGTTCAGTATGACTACGGATTGCCCTGTATTTTACAACAGGGGTGCGCAGGAAAGGGAACTCTTCAGGATTATCTTGTGCGGATTTTTCAATTTGCTTTTGGTGTTGCCGGGCTTTTGGCATTTGGAATGATTGTGTGGGGAGGTATTCTCATTGGTGTGTCCGGAGCAGTTGATATGGTGAATGATGGAAAAGATATGATCTTTCATTCTTTGTGGGGGATAGCGCTTCTTGCGGGGGCGGCGTTTATTTTGGGGACGGTGAATCCACAGTTGTTGAATTTGGGGAAACTCGGTAGTACATCTACTCCTATTTCGGGAGAGTTGCTTACTAGAGCGTGCACTGGAACTACTGAGGAGATTGCTCCTGGGATAAAGGAACGACCAGGGGAGAATTGTAGGGAGCAGTGCAGGCCAGAGCAGTTAGCAGAAAGGTGTCAGGGTAATCAGATTCAGGGAAAGGTCAATGAGTTGCGGGGAAAAACTAAAGAGAAGTACGATTGTGTTTTGTGTGCTTCGCCGGAGGAATTACCGAAGGAGTGTAGCGCGCAGATTCTGAAGGATTGTGTAAATATTCGTGTTGCGCCTGAGGGAGGCTTCAAGATTCCTGCTAATCCAACTCAGCTTTCTATTCCTATTACCTTGTTTGGGGTGACACTTACTTACTATACTGTGAATTTGGAGGGCGAGGATCATGTGGTTACTAAGGGTTTCAAGTTTTATCAATATCCTTATTATCCGGCTGGAAAAGACCCTGGTCAGTTTGCGGGATGTTATGTTTATGCTTATAAAAAGGCTGGTAGTGATGGAAAACAAGAAACTGTGAAATTTGATCTTCCTGAAAACTTACGAAAATGTTAACTAAACTTCCTTATCGAAAAATCCTTTTGGTTCTTGCTGGGGTTGTTTTTGTTCTTGCTGTTATTGTGTTTGTCTGGAATAGTCTGGCGCCGGATTCTGTGTCACAGGAACCAGAAGAAATTACCTCCTCTTCGACTCTTCCTGCGTCTAGTCGTAACTCTTCAGAGGGAAACGGTGCGTCTAGCGACAAAGACGCTGTTTTTTCTATGCAATTCTCCGATAAGTCTGTTTTTGATTATTGGGTGGTGCCTTCTACTCGTGAGGTATATTACGTTACCCCAGAGGGAAAGGTGGTTCTCGCAAGGGAAGGAGGGGATGTTGAGCTTTCATCACAAGGCTTGTCTCGAATTCATTTTATTCAGGAATCTCCTGATTCTCAGAGAATCCTTGCTGCTTTTGGGGATCATGATAGTCCTCAGTGGGCTTTTTTTGATATCATAGATGGTTCTTGGAGACCCCTTCCTTCGAATTATGTTAATGCTACGTGGGGAGAAAATAGCGATACGGTTATTGCTCTAATAAAAAGCGGGGGGTCGACTCACCTTGTGCGGGCTTCTTTGAAAAAAATTACCTCTGAGCCAGCGGTTATTATGAGAGGGGTTTCTTTTGAGGGGGTTTATCTTCGTTTTCAGGCTCCTAACTCTCTCATTATTATTGAGCGGTCATCATTTTCATACGCAGCTAGGATTTACCGGCTAAATCTTTCAACCTTGGCATTCCAGACTTTTTTCGGACCCAAGGAAGGTCTTGTCACGTCATTCCCTCGAGGTTCTCGCATTATGCTTGCAGTAAACGCGGATCGTGATTTTTCAATTTACGAAGTGGCGTCTAGCTCTGTCATAGAGCTTTTCCCTCCGTTTTTTACCACCCTGCCTTCAAAGTGCGGAGTGGGAACAGAGGCATCCTCAACTGTGCTCTATTGTTTTGTTCCAAAAGAGTTCCCGAGCACAGTTAAAATTCCTGATGATTATTACTTAGGAATGTTTTCGTCCGTAGATGAGTTGTTTTCTGTTAACCTGGAGACAGAGGAGGCTTCTCGGATTCCTATTACCCTTCTTGCGGGAGGGCTTGAAAAACCGACACCCATCGGACAAGTTCTATATTTTATAGATCGTGGTAGCGGGTTTTTGTACAAAGGAGTTCTTCCTGGGGGC
>CAZGST010000003.1:17814-18389 GCA_964528655.1 uncultured Candidatus Saccharibacteria bacterium | reverse complement strand
CAAAATAAAAACACTCCAGTCTTTTGGGGTGTTTTATTCTTCTATTCTTTTGATAATTACGCAACGATCTTTACCGTCTCCCGTGCTCTCGGTTCTCAGTTCCGGATGGGTTGTAATTTCTACATGCACTAGCCTTCGTTCATACCCGTTCATTGGAGGGAGTCTCACCTCGGTCTTTGTAATCATGGCTTTTTTGGCTGCTGCGCGGGCAAGTTCGGTGATTAGTCGTTCTCTTTCTTTTCGGTAATAGTTCACATCAACCATGCACGAAGACAAGTTTTTCTTGTGCAGGATTCTGTTTGTGATGTGATCGAGTACGGGGATAAGGCCCGCGAGCTCCCTTCTTGCCAGGTCGTCGTCGATGACTATTGAGATTTTTCGCTGTTCTTCGTTTGGGGTAATTTCTACCTTATCAAAGCCCATGAGGCGAAGAATTTCACGTAGTTGTTGTGTTGTTTCCTCCATTATTGTTGGTGATGTTAGTTTTCCCTAGCACCTTTTTGTTTACTATTACTTGTTGGCCGATAGAGAAGAGGGTAGAAACAATCCAGTATATTCCTATCGCTGATGGAAGG
>CAZGST010000003.1:16257-17804 GCA_964528655.1 uncultured Candidatus Saccharibacteria bacterium | reverse complement strand
AATTACGAGGGTTAACAACGGTCCAATGCCTACCATCATTTTTCCTACAGAGTTCAGGGGGTTGTCTTTATCTCCTGCGGCAGTGTTTTTTGCCATTGACAACTTTCCTTGAATATACTGCAGGCCAGCAGCTACTATCGCAATAATTATGCTTTTTTCTCTTAGATCAATTAACCCTAAAAACGTTTGATTGTCAAAAACTTCTGGAGATAGTCCGTTCAAAAAAACTTGATATAGCGCGATAATTATTGGTATTTGAATTATGAGGATGAGGACACCGGAGAAGGGGTTCAGTTTGTGTTCTTTATAGAGGCCCATAATGACTTTTACCTGTTCCTCTTTATTGTTTTTGTATTCTTCTTGAGCTTTTTTTATTTTTGGCTGAATCTTTTGCATAAGAGCCTGGTCTTTGGCTCCTTTGTAGAAGAGGGGGTAGAGAACCACTCTAATCAGTACTGTGATGATAACGATGGCAATTCCTAGGTCATGAAAAGCAATTTTGTCATAGATAAACTCAAGAAGCTGAAGGGTTGGGTTATACAGATACGTGTAAAATAGAGCTTTCATGGGTTTGTTTTTTGATTTTTTACTTGTTGGTTAGAAGGCGGGATAGTTTTGATTTGATTTCTTTTGTTAGCTCGGGGTAGGGGACGATTGTGGTGCTTTTTGTTGCTTGAATGAGTATTGGGTTTTTGGGTTTTTGGGTTTTCAGCATTGGGTACACGATGGATCTTATTCTTCGTTTTGCATGATTTCGTTCGGCGGCTTTTTTTGATGTTTTCAGTCCCGCTGTTATTATTACTCCTTTTTTGGGGGGCTTGTTTACTAGTTTTACTTCCCTAATGATTACGCTGTTTTCCATTTGCCAGTTCAAATAATAACACTTTCCCCGAAGAAGTGTTCGGGGAAAGTGTTATTTTATACTGTAAGCCTCTTTCTTCCTTTTTCTCTTCTTCTTTTCAGGATTTTTCTACCTCCTTTTGTCCTACTTCTTTTCAGAAAGCCGTGGGTTCTTCTTCTTTTTCTTTTTTTTGGCTGATATGTAACTGACATAGTGGGATTATTAAAGCATGGGGGGTGGTTTTTTTCAAGTTTTTAGAGGCTTGGTTCGTTTGTGGGGATTTTTTGAGGGGTTTTCGTATGGGGTTGGTTTGGTCGCTTTTTGTTGTTCTTTTTCGATAGAAGATTTTGTTTTTTGTTTTTATGGTATCGCTATCCACAGGTTGTACACAGGTTGTTATTTTTTTGTAGTTTTACAGGTGTTGCTTCATTCCAGAATATCATTATTATTATCATCACAGATTAGTTCTTCTTTTTATGGCATTGAATCACAAAAAATTATCTCTATCTCTGCTTTCTTTTTGTTTTATGACGCAGGGAAAAGTAATTGTTAGTTTTTATCGATTCAATGCTTATGGGTAATCAAGAGCTTTGGCAGTCCGTACTAGGAGAGGTTGAGCTTCAAATTTCTCGACCAAATTTCCTTACATGGTTAAAACAAAGCACTCTTGTTGATCACAATGAAAAAGAGGGGGTTGTTCTTGTTG
>CAZGST010000003.1:14588-16247 GCA_964528655.1 uncultured Candidatus Saccharibacteria bacterium | reverse complement strand
CTTGTTGGGTTACCAAATAATTTTGCTAAGGAGTGGGTAAAAAATCGTTATCACAAACTTTTGCTTGGGTCTCTCAGAAATTTTGATAGCTCAATTCGAAGCGTTGATTATGTGGTTCACACTCAGAACAGTCCTGCGTCTCTACTAAACACACATAAAAGAGCAGCGGCTCCAAATCCTCAGGCGTCTCTTATGGAGCTGAAGGTTGACCCAAAAACAAACCTGAATCCTCGATATACCTTACAGTCATATATAGTTGGATCTTCTAACGAGCTGGCTCACGCGGCAATTCAGGCTGTTATTCACGATGTTGGGAAGAAATATAACCCTCTTTTCATTTATGGGGGGGTGGGATTGGGAAAAACACACCTCATTCAAGCCGGTGGTAATGAGATTCAATCTTTATACAAAGATTCTGTTCATGTTCTTTACGTTTCTTCTGAGAAGTTCATAAATGATGTGGTTTGGGCTATTCGAAACAAGAGGATGGAGGATATAAAGAAAAAGTATCGGGATGTTGATGTTCTTATTGTCGATGATGTTCAATTTATTGGAGGAAAACCAGCTACGGAGCAGGAGTTTTTTCATACTTTCAACGCCCTTTATGAAAACAACAAACAGATTGTTATTTCATCGGATCGTGCTCCCGGAGCGATTCCTATTCTCGAAGACAGACTTAGGTCGCGGTTTGAGGGGGGAATGATTGTTGATATAAGCTATCCGGATTATGAGACTAGGCTTGCTATAGCAAAAACAAAGATGCAAGATCATAATCTTGTGATAGAGGACGCCCTACTTGAGAAGATTGCAGAGAAGGTTCAGAAGAACATCCGGGAACTTGAGGGAGTTCTTAATAAGGTGATCTTTTATCAGCAGTTCAAGCATGAAAAAATTGACGAGAAGAAGCTTGAATCGATAATTCAGGAATCAACTCAGTCTTCTTCAAAACATATTACTGCGCAGGATGTTGTTCGGGTTGTGGCTGAGTGTTTTTCGGTATCTCCCTCTGATCTTACTAATCGCTGCAGAAAGAGGGAGATTGTGGAGCCGAGACAGGTCTGTATGTATCTATTGCGGGATCTTTTGAAACTCTCATATCCTTTTATTGGAGAGAGGTTGGGCAAGAGGGATCACACCACTGCTATCCACGCATACGAAAAGATATCAGAAGAGCTTACTCGGAATTCTCACTTGAACCAAAAGGTCATAATGATAAAAGACAAGCTTACAAAATCTTAGGCACTTTATTTCCTTATACCCTTGTGTATTACTATGTGGATAAGGTGGGGGTGAGTTTATGTGTTTTTTATTTTTTAGTTTTTTAGGTAGATAGCTGTGGATTATTTTCCTGTTATTCGAAAATAATCCACAGAATGCGCTCCTGTTTTTTCTATTTACTGATTATGTTTTTGTAACTTATCCACATTTTTGTAACGCTCTATATATACCTACTATGAAATGTATTTTATTAAGAAGTAATTTAGTAACTGGACTCACTCTTGTGGAGAGAGCAATTTCTTCAAATTCAAATCTTCCTATTCTTTCTAGTGTTTTACTTGAAGCTGATGAGAATAAACTTTATTTAACTTCGACAAATCTGGAGATGGGGATTCGTTTTTTACTTTCGGGAAAGGTTCTTGAAAAAGGAAAAGTTGTTAT
>CAZGST010000003.1:11418-14578 GCA_964528655.1 uncultured Candidatus Saccharibacteria bacterium | reverse complement strand
TATTTCTTTTTCCACCTTGTTTAATCTTGTAAGAAACCTTCACTCGGAGAGAGTTACGTTGGAGACGAAGGATGATAGACTCTTGTTTACTACCGATAATTATGAGGCATCTCTTCAGAGTCAGCCCGCTAAAGAATTTCCCATACTCCCCACTCTTCAGAGTCAGGAATGTTCATTTGTGATGCAGGCGCATACTTTACAAGAAAATTTAGCGTCAGTTGTGGTTGCTACCCAGTATTCTGAGATACGCCCGGAAATAAGCGGAGTTTTTTTCTCTGTTACGGAAAAAAACGTAACCCTTGCGGCAACGGACGGGTTCCGATTGGCAGAGAGAGTATTTGAGGTGCCGCACATAACTCTTACCTCAGGAAAAGACTATTCGTTTATTCTGCCTTATAGAACAACCGGGGAGCTTTTGAAGATATTTTCAAATCTTTCGGAAGACGTGCTTGTCGCAGTCGAACCGCATCAAATTTTATTTACCACGGACAACCTTTATATAGTTTCTCGGCTTCTTGAGGGGAAGTTTCCTGATTATCAAGCCATTATTCCTAAGCATCTCCATAGTGAGGTTGTTTTGAAGCGTCAAGAATTTATTGACGCGGTTCGTCTCGTGAGCTCTCTCTCGGGGAGAACTAATGACATGACACTAACTGTTCACGACTCAAAGAAGTTTTTGGAGCTTTATTCTTCTGATTCAGCGCTTGGGGAAAATAAGTATCGAATTCCCGCTAAGGTAAAAGGGGAAGAGTTTCATATTCTTTTCAACTGGAGGTATGTTCTTGATGGATTGAAAATTTATGAGAGCGATGAGGTTATGTTGGGGATTAGTCCGCAACAAGCCGATCGTCCCGGCCCAGCTGTTATCAGAAATAGTTCGTTTCCTCACTTAAATTATGTTTTGATGCCGATACGGGGGTAGGAAAGCGGTTCTATACTTTTTTATAAATAAAGATTATTCGGATTTTCCGAAGACTATAAAGGGAGCTATGGTCTCTTTTCCTGCCTCGTTAAGGACTCTTACTTCAATTACATTCTGACGCAAGAGGTTTTCCTTGTTTAGAAACGAAAGTTCGTACACGAGGCTGTTAACGCCGTTTATTTGATGAAGGAGACGATTGTTCATTATTATTTCAATTCTTTTTATTTTTGTTTTTGACTCTAAATGAGCCTGAATAGTAAAAGGAGAAGTTAAAAGTGATCCGTTTCCAGGCGCTATGTTTGTTATTTTTGGAGAATCAGTGTTTCCTGCGGCTGGCGTTGTGCTTGTTCCGGAGAGATTTATTCCGGGAACATGTGTTTTTGCCCACTCTAGTATTCCTTTTTCCCAATTTTCAAACTGAGAGTCTTTGCTAGGGTCTTCTGGTTCTGGTCCTAGGGGATTGTTTTTGTCCACATAGTAGAGAATTGAATGAATTTCTTGTGTTGTTGTGGTGTTTCCGTTTTGTGTTGTACCGAATATTTGACCGTTCAGCAATGGTCTGTCTGGTAGAGGGGGGTAGTCTTCTCGCATAAATGTTTCAGGAGAATATTTGGGGAGAGCTTCTTTCAGAAAAGCATTCCAGATAGGTATCGCGGCTAAAATACTAGATCCTTGCTGGTGCATTGGGGTGTTGTCACTGTTTCCAGCCCAGACTCCTACTGTGAGGGAAGGAGAATATCCAAGTGCCCAAGCGTCTCGGTAGTCGTTTGTTGTTCCTGTTTTCAACGCGACATCGTATTCTCCAAAGAGTGTTAGGCCTAAACTATTTTGAAAGAGAGGAGACCTAAGGTTTTTATTTGAAAGAATATCTGTAATGATGCTTGGATATAAAGAGTCCATGACTCTTTCTGTTTCGTCGTGGTATTCGTCCAATATTTTATTGTTTGTGTCTTTTACCTCTAAGATCATTGACTGGGTGTGTCTTACTCCTCTTTCTGCGAGAGTTGCGTATGCTCCTACTAACTCAATCAAACGAACTTCACCCCCCCCTAACACAAGGGAGAGTCCATATCTTCCTCGTTCTTTCAGGGTTGTGATACCAAAGTCGTCTACTTTTTTCAGGACGTTATCAAGCCCCGCAAGGTAGAGGGTTTGAACTGCTGGGACGTTCATAGATTGAGCGAGGGCCTCTTCCATTGTTACCGGACCACGGAAAAGTCCGTCGAAATTATGCGGAACATAACTTCTTTCGGGGTTTCCTGAGGCATTGAAGTCTATTTCTACGTCGAAAAGAATTGATTTTGGGTGGAAGCCTTTTTCGAAAGCACTAAGGTAAACAAATGGTTTCAGAGCTGATCCTGGTTGACGGAGTCCCTGGAGGGGAACGTTGAAACTTCCATCAATTGATTCGTCGAAATAGTCTCTAGAGCCAACAAGGGCTAGGATTTGGCCAGTTTTGGGGTCTTCGGCAACTAGCGCAGCGTTTCTGCCACCGTATAACTCTTCGTTTCTTTTTGCGCCATCTGATACAACTCGTTCGGCGATTTCTTGAAGTTTCCAATCAAGGCTTGTTACTACACGGAGTCCTCCGTTTGTTACTACATCTTCTCCGTATTTTTCAGCTAGGAGTTCTTTTACCGTGAGCACAAAGTGGGGAGCTTTTATTCCTCCGAAGGAGGGAGGGGCGAATTCCAATATTTCCTTCTTTGCGATTTCTAACTCACTTTCGGTTATGAGTTTTGATTCGAACATTCTTTGTAGCACAAAATCTTTTCTTTCAAGAAGGGCGTTTTTGTTGTTTCCCCAAGGGGAGTAGTACGTTGGTGCGTTCAGAAGGGCAGCAAGAGAAGCGGATTCTCCAAGAGTTAGTTCTTTTGCCGGCTTACTAAAGTATGTTTGGCTTGCCGCCTCTACTCCGTATATATTTGATCCGTATGGAATTTGGTTCAGGTAGAGCGCGAATATTTCGTCTTTGGAGTATCTAGACTCTAACTGAACAGCTAGGATAAGTTCTTTTATTTTTCTTGTGAGGCGTTTTTCAGGGGTAAGGAATGCGTTTTTCGCGAGTTGCTGAGTTATGGTAGAGCCTCCTTGGCTTGCTCTTCCTGATTTGATGTTCGCGATAAAGGCGCGGATCATTGCTTTCCAGTCGAATCCAGGGTTTTCGTAGAAGCCCACATCTTCCGCAGCGAGAGTCGCGTTTTTTATGGTTTCCGGGATTTCTTCCCAAGGGATAAT
>CAZGST010000003.1:6327-11408 GCA_964528655.1 uncultured Candidatus Saccharibacteria bacterium | reverse complement strand
AGCTTCTTTTATTTTTTTTAACCAAAAAACCCTTTTTATTGATTTTTGTAACAAAAACCGCACAGCAGAGCTTGTACGGTTTTTTTCAGGGTCATTGCATTTCTTCCTCTTCGTCATCTTCCTCACCCATTTCTTTCTCAGCATCATCTTCCTCTTCTTCATCCCAAACATCTTCCTCGCTGACCACAACCTTTTCTTCAAAAAGAAGATCTCTCATGAATTTTTGGGTGAATCGTGTTTCGTTTTTTGTTTTTCACCCGTTTTCAAAGCGACCTTTTGTTATTACTTTATATAATTCTTACAATGTCCGTTAGTATACTGAACGATTTTTTTATGTCAATAATAGGGGTTATATAACAATCCTGTTTGAGATAACAATTGAAATTGCAAGAGCATCGGTCGCGTCGTCTATCAGGGTGTTTTTGGGGACGTCTTTGAGGATGAGGCGCACCATTCGGGCAACGCCGCTTTTTGTGGCGCTACCATCTCCTGTTATTCCAGACTTCACTTCTCGGGGACTTAATTCAATAACTTTTGTTTTTGATCTTTGGAGAGCCCACATAATGACTCCTCTTGATTCCGCAACCTCGGAGGCGGTTTTTTGGTTTTTTACGATAAATAGTTTTTCAATTCCTACTCGATCCGGGTTGTGCTTAGTTAATATTTTTTGGAGTTCTTTTTCTAGGGTGATAAGGCGTTCATTTTTCGGTTCTTGAGGGATGTTCAGAATTCCACCCTCAATATATGAGAGAATTCCACCTTCTTTTTTTATTATTCCGAAACCAACGCGGACGCTTCCTGGATCAATGCCAAGGATTATCATGGGGGTTGTTAGAGCTTGATGTTTGTAAACACATGCTGAACATCGTCGTCTTCTTCTAGTGTTTCGATAAGCTTCTCTAGAGCGATTCTATCACCTTCTTTTGTTTCTTGCGGGAAGTTAGCGTCCCAACCCCCGTGGTTTTCTCGTTCTTTGAAGGCCCAGAGCACACTCCCAGGTTCAGCCCATTTTCCGTTATTGTCTCTTAGAATGGTTTTTATTTCCGCAATGGTTCTGTTTTTGCTATCTGAGATTGCTTCTATCAGAATAGCAATTCCTCCCGGGCCGTATGCCTCCATTTTCATTTCTTCTAGTTCAGCCCCGTTTTCTTTTAATCTGTTTATTGCGCGCTCAATGTTTTCTTGGGGCACGTTTTCTGATTTGGCTTTCTCGATGGCGCTTTTGAGTCTTCTGTTGAAGTTTGGATTTGGTTCTGTTTTTGCCGCTACTGATATTGCGTTTACTAGTTTTCCGAAAGTAACACCCCTTCTTTTATCGGTAACACCCTTTTTGTCTTTGATTTGTTTCCATTTGTTGTGTCCTGCCATATGGTATGGGTATTGAGTTATAACGGAAAAATTTTCAACGAGGATTTATTTTGTTTCTCCGAAGGGATTGGGGTCTTCGACGACGGGAAGTGTAATTGTGAATGTGGTTCCTCGCTTTTCAATTGAATCAACACGGATACTGCCCCCGTGTTGGCTTATGATGTTTTTTGTGATGTAGAGACCGAGACCGCTTCCGTTTGGTTGAAGTCCGATAGCTTTTTCTCCTCTGTAGAACTTTTGAAATAGTTTTTCTTTTTCTTTTTCCGGAATTCCGATACCAGTGTCTTCTATCATGATTTTGATAGTTGAACCCTCTTGTTCAGAGCTTATAATAACTGTTCCGTGTTCGTTGTTGTATCTTATTGCGTTGTCGATAATGTTTCCAAGAGCCATACTTAACCTGTTAGGATCCATTTTTATGATGACTTTTTCTTTTTGAAGCTTGGATACGACGGAGACGTTAAACTGTTTCGCGATGTTATTTGTCGCTGTGATAAGCCCGGACAAAAATTCGATGATGTCTCGTTTTTCAAAAGAGTAACCAAAGTTTCCTTCCTCAAGCTTCGCTGTATCTAGAAGGTCGTTGATTATTTTCAGGGATCTTTCCGCGAGACTGAAGCCCTCTTCCGCTATTTTTTTTATATCTGCGTCCGCGGGCAGAGCCTGGAGTAGGGTTTCAAATGCCCAGTGGATACCGGTCAAGGGGGTGCGTAATTGGTGAGCGGCGACACTTACGAATTCGTTTTTTGATTGTACTAGACCTTTTTCTCTTGTTTCGTTTTGGATGAGCTTCAAGAATCCGATTACGCTTCCGTCTTCTTTTTTTATCTCGTAGAGATAGGTGAGGACTTCCATTTTGGGATCTAGGAAAGAGATGCGTACAATTTGAGGCCATCCGGCATCTGACTCATAGGAGGTTTTTTCTGAGAGAGAGGGGAAGATAATTTTTGCGAGAAGCGAAAGAGAGGGATCTTCTACTGAGCGAGGGGAGATTGTTTTTCCTACGATTTGGCTTTTTGTGACACGGAGCATTTCTTCCGCTGATTTGTTCAGAGACGTTACCTTGAATTCAGTATCGTAAAGAAGAACACCATCCTTGATGTTTTCTAATATTGAGGAGAAAGCTTCTTCTTTTTCTTTCAGGATATTTTTTGTTTGGTGTTCTTTGGTTATTTTTATAAGACTAAGACCTGCCAGTATTCCAAAGACGAGCACAAGAACCACTAGCGTTTCTGTTGATTTTGCTCCAAAAATACTCGCACCAATACCCAGTCCTGCGAGAGCAAGGATTGTGATGAAGTGGATGTTTTTGGTTTTATTGAACATGCTTTTGGTTGCGTTACGTTTTGTATGGAGACATATTGCCCCAGTTTTTACCTATCTTTGGTTCGACCCTAAGTGGTACTGTGAGGGAGATTGTTTTTTCCATGCAATGTTGTAGGGGCAGAACGCTTTCATTCAGAATATCATCTTTGATTTCGAATAATAACTCGTCATGGATAGTGAGAAGAGGTTTCGCTTTTGTTCCCAGCCAAGTTTTAACTTGTAATAGTTTGTGGGTTTGAATCATAGCAAGCTTCAAAATATCTGCTTCTAGGCTTTGGATTGGCATATTTGTCGCAGCGCGTTCTGCTTCACTTCTTTCACGAGGATGGGAGGAGTCTATTCCTCCGAGGAGGCGGATTCGTCCGTTTTTATTTTTGACGTACCCGTTTTTTTTCGTTTCCTCGATAACTTTTTCTTGCCAGGCATGGATTCCTGCAAAGGTACTGAAGTATTCTCCAATAAATTTTCTTGCCTCTTCAAACGTAAGACCGCTTGTTTCGCTGAAACTTCTAGCGCCCATTCCGTACACGATTCCGAAGTTCAGTGTTTTTGCAATGCGACGCATTTGGGGAGTTACGTCACCCTCATTTACTTTGAATATGCTTGCCGCGGTTGAGGTGTGAATGTCTTTTCCGTCCTGAAAGGCTTTTTTCATTTTTGGGTCATCTGATTCAGCGGCAAGGAGACGAAGTTCTAGTTGAGAGTAGTCGAATGAGAGGAAGCTCCAGTCTTTTTCAGATTCAAAAGTTTCTCTGAGTTTTTTTGACCACTGTGATTCTTGGGGAATGTTCTGGAGGTTTGGTTTTTCAGAGCTAATACGCCCTGTGGCTGTTCCAGTTTGGGAGAAGCTGGTGTGGATTCTTTCTTCTTTTTTGGCTAGTTCGAGGAGCGGGTCTATGTAGGTGGATTTTATTTTTGTGTGTTCCCGGTACTCGAGAAGGAGCTTTGGAATTTCGTTCTGTTCAGCTAGTTCTTTCAGGACGGCTTCGTTCGTGGAGAGTTCTCCTCCGGGTGTTTTTTTATTTCTTTTTGTTTTCAGACCAAGAACTTCGAAAAGGACGTGACCAACTTGTTTCGGGGAGTTAAGGTTGAATGTTTGCCCTGAACCCTCTTTGATTTTTTTCTCGCAGGTAAGAGCGGCATCTTCAATTTCTTTCTGGAGTTTGTGCAGTTTTTCGCTGTTCAATTTGATGCCCCAAGTTTCCATATCAGCAAGTACGCGGATAAGGGGCATTTCAACTTCGTAAAACAGCTTGTCAACTCCAAGGTTTGTAAGCGTGGTTTCGTAGAAGTCATATGCGCCCTGAAAGTTTTTTGGGGCTATTCGGGGATCGTTTATTATGTCTTCTTTCGGGTAGTCTTTCAGCCCAGGGTTTATCATCCAGGCCGCAACCTTCAGGTCAAAGAGCGGATCTTTTACTTCTATTTTGGAGGGCTTTATTTTTTTTATTATTTCTTTCCAGTTGAAAGAAATTTTTATAGCATCTTCTGATGTTAGAAGTTTTTTGTGTTTTATCGCCTCTGTCTCGTTTTCGATAAAAAGGATCTTTTCTTCTTTTTGGATTTTATTTTTTTTCTGAGGTTTTTGAACGGTTTTTTGTAGTTTTTCGATTCGGTTGCTAATGCTTTCGAAACCGAGGTTTTTTACATATTCCTTAACCTCATCTCTTCTGATGTTTTTGTATTTCAGGTTTTCGAGAGAGACCTCTATTGGTACATCGCAGTCTATGGTCGCTAGTTTTTTTGAGAGGGTGGCTGATGCTTCTTCTCCGAGGATGCGTTCGAACTTTTTTTCAGGGTTCTTTTTCAAGGCTTCGTATGCTTTTTCAAGGCTTCCGTATTTTTGCAAGATTTCGGAAGCGGTTTTTGGGCCAACTCCTTTTACACCAGGAATGTTATCGGATGCGTCGCCGACGAAGCCTTTGAAGTCTGTAATTTGAAGCGGGGAGACACCGTATCTTTCAACTACTGCTTCTTCATCGTAAACCGTCGCTTCGCTTACTCCTTTTTTGAAGGTTTTTACGACTGTTTGTTTTCCGTTAACAAGTTGGAGGGCGTCTAGGTCTCCAGTCAGAATGGTGATCGTGTGATTTTTGTCTTTGAATTTTTTTGCGAGGGTGCCAATAATATCGTCGGCTTCAAAGCCTGCTTTGTCAACTACCGTGATTCCAAGATTTTCCATTACTTCTCTCGAGCGTATGAGTTGGGAGATGAGCTCTTTCGCTAACTCTGGTCTGTGGGCCTTGTATTCGTTGTAGATTTCTTTTCTGAAGGTTTTTTCCTTTCTGTCAAAAGCGGCTACGATGTAGTCTGGCGGATTTTCTCCCACGACTTTCAAGAGGATGCTAATTAGTCCGTAGAGGGCGCCTGTTGGTTCGCCTGATTTT
>CAZGST010000003.1:5849-6317 GCA_964528655.1 uncultured Candidatus Saccharibacteria bacterium | reverse complement strand
GTGGAAGCGCGTGGAAGGCGCGGTGGATCAGAGCGTGGGCATCGATAAGAAGGATAGTTTTCATTTGTTATATAAGGGATTGGTTTCCGGGGAGTTTCAGGTGTTCGTATGCTTCGAGGGTAGCGACTCTTCCTCCGGGGGTGCGGTGGAGGAGCCCAACCATCATGAGGAAGGGTTCGTAAATATCTTCTATTGTTCCTTCGTCTTCGTTCAAGGACGCGCTTAGGGCCTTTACTCCGACAGGGCCGCCTTTGAATTTTTCGATAATTGTACGAAGAATCCTGCGGTCCATTTCTTCCAGACCTTTTGTGTCAATTTCTAACATTTCGAGGGTTTGGTTTACGATTTCTTTGGTGATTGTTCCGTTTCCGTGAACCTCCGCGAAGTCCCGGCACCGTTTCAGGATTCTGTTCGCGATTCGGGGGGTGAAGCGCGAAGCGCTGGCTAGGAGAGATGTGGCGTCTTTTT
>CAZGST010000003.1:1109-5839 GCA_964528655.1 uncultured Candidatus Saccharibacteria bacterium | reverse complement strand
CTTTTTCTAGTTTTGTTCCAAGTAGGTGTCCAGAGCGCTTCACGATTTTTTCTATGTCTTCATTTTGATAGTAGTCGAGTTTGAAGGCGGCTCCGAATCTTGAACGAAGCGGGTTTGAGAGGAGGTTGGCTTTTGTAGTTGCAGCGATAATGGTAAATGGAGGCAGGTCGAGACTGAAGGCACGGGCGGCAGGCCCCTTACCTACTACAAGGTGGAGTTTTCTACTCTCCATCGCGGGATAGAGGATTTCTTCCACGAGTTTGTTTACTCTGTGAGCTTCGTCGATAAAGAGTATTTCGTGGGGCTCGATGTTACTAAGGATAGCGGCAATATCTCCTGCTTTTTCTAGGGCAGGTCCTGAGGTTGAGCGAACGTTCGCGTTCATTTCTTTACCAACGAGATAGGCAAGGGTTGTTTTTCCTAACCCAGCTTGTCCGTAAAAGAGGAGATGGTCGCAGCTTTCATTTCTTTTTTTTGCTGCTTCGATGATGAGTTTGAGGTGGGTTTTTATTTTTTTTTGACCAATGTATTCGTCCCAAGTTGTGGGGCGGAGGGTCGCGTCTATGCTTTTGTCTTCAACGGGTTTTTCTAAATCTTCTTCCATATGGGTGTATTATATCAGGGATTGACAGTTAACGCTATTCGTGCTATTATATGGTTTATGCCCATTCTTTGTTTATTGTGGGCGTGAGAAAAGTTCTTAAGGATCCGTGGGCAAACTTGGGATTCTTTTTAGTATTAGGATTGCGTGGTTTGCGCTCCGCATCTCCTCGAAAGAATCCTGCTTTCCGGATATTTTATTCGGTATATTAATCTTTTGCCCGCGGGTCCTTCAGAACTTCTTAATACTTGTCCCAGTTAACTCTGCCAAGGACGCGTTCAATTTCCTCTAATGTTGTTACGCCGGAGAAGACTTTCAGGAGACTGTCGCACTCTAGGGTTACGAGGTCTTTTTTGGTTTCTTTTTTTATCTCAATTTCTGTTGGGTTTTTGTAGATCAGAGCTTCTATTTCTTCTGTGACAATGAAGAGTTCGAAAACTGAGGTTCTGCCTTTATAGCCAATGTTTCCACACTCAGAACAGCCTGTTTTTGTGTAGAGAGTTGGGTTTTTGTACTGGTTTTTGTTTACTCTTTCAGGGAGACTTTGTAATACGCGGTTTATTTTTTCTTTTATTTCAGTGTCCAAGGGGAGCTCTTTTTTACACGCGCCACACAGTTTTCGCACTAGACGCTGGGCAATAACAAGACTGAGAGCTGGACCAATAACGTTTGGCTTCACTTCGAGATCAATGAGTCTAGGAATTGCGCCAATTGAGTCGTTTGTGTGAAGGGTTGAGAGCACAAGATGACCGGTTAGTGAGGCATTCAGAGCGACTTCGGCGGTTTCTTTGTCGCGGATTTCACCGATAAGGATAACATCAGGGTCTTGTCGTAGGATTGAGCGGAGACCAGAGGCAAACGAGTAGTCAGAATCCTCGTTTATTTGAGTTTGGGAGATGTTTTCGATGTGGTATTCGATTGGGTCTTCGATCGTAATTATTTTTACCTCTGGCTTTGCTACGTGTCTAAGGAACGCGTAGAGAGTGGTTGTTTTTCCTGATCCGGTAGGTCCGGTTGTGAGAATGAGGCCGTCTGGTTTTTCTATTTCCTCACGGATGATTTCTAGATCGTCTTCTCTTAGTCCGAGTTCAGAGAGATTTACTCTGATAGATTCTGGGTCAAGTAGGCGGAGCACTAGGCTTTCGCCGAATTCGGAAGGAATCACGGAGGTTCTTATTTCTATATCGTTTTTTTCCAGATCTATCGTAAATCTGCCGTCTTGGGCTTCGTTTGTTACGTTCAGCTTCAGACGAGAGAGGAGTTTGATGCGGGTTTCGAGGGACTTGAAGACCAGAGGAGAGAAGTGTTCGTAGACCGTATGGAGAAGGCCGTCAATACGGAGACGGAAGATGTTTGTGTCTTTGCTTGGTTCTAGGTGAATGTCTGATGCTCTGAGGGCGATTGCTCCAGCAAGAACAATCTCTAATACCTGTGAGGTGTAAGGGTCTTTGAAGTTTTCGATGAGGTTTTTCAGGTCTTCAAGAGTTTTTATTTTGTTTTTTGTTTCTCTTAGATGAGCTTCGTCTATCTCTACTTTTCCTGAAATTTCTTTCTTTTCGCTTATGTATTCGTAGTAGGAGAGTGCGTGTTTGATGCTTGTTTCTGAGACTACGAAGAGATCGACTGAGTAGTTGATCTTCAATGATTCTAGGAGGTTTTTTGCGGACGGGTCTTCTGGGTTTACAGAGGCAACTTTCAAGTTTTTTCTAACAATTTGAAGAGGCGCAAAGAGGGCGTTTTTTGCGTCTTTTTCGGGGATGAGAGCAAGGGCTTTCAGATCTATTGGGGCGCGACTTGTGATCAGGTCTAGATAGGGGAGGTTCAGTTTTTTTGCGCGCCGCTCAGCGTCTTTTTCTTCGGCTTCGCGATTTTGTTTTCTTAGTTCTTCGTCGAGGTGGGTTGTGGAGGGCATAAATAATTGGACTTTTACCTTTGTGATTATTGTAACTCTGTTTTTGTTTTATAAAAAGTTTTTAATAGAGGATTGTTATTTGATGGTAGGGGGTCGTGGTGTTCCTTTGGTTATGGTTCGGCGCTGAGTTATTGGGGTTCGAGTGATACTAGAGTGTTGTACGTTTCCGAAAAGGAGATTTTTGAGGGATGTTTTTGATCTGGTTTTTTGACTTTTCTAAATTTTGGTATCTATTATATTGACGACTTCTATTTTTATTTTATGATCTAAAATACGTGATTATTCTTTATTTTTTTGGGTTTTTGGTATCCATAACGGAATATAATTGACAATATGTCAATAGTGTGCTATATATTAGCCGTTACTTTGAGATAATAGTGCAGTGAAATCATAATTTTTGGAGGCTTTTATGGCCCGCAGAGGAGGTTTTGCGGGGTGGGTGTGCTTGCTTCTAACGGCGGCTGTCTGTATAGGTGCCCTTTGGATGACTCTGGAATTCTGGGATTTTTCTCAAGGTTCCAGGGTTTTCGCTGCTAATAACTCGCCAGACTTCTCTTCAGGAGTTTTGGAAGATTTTTCTCTATCCTCTTTCTTCCCCTTTTTCATAATTGTTTATTTTCTAATCAGAGGATGGAGAGGATCAGATAGGGCCGATAACGATGGGCTTATCCATATCCCCATCGTTGAAATCTTGCCTGATTGTAGAGGTGTGGACACTCGAATTTCGTTCGAGGCATCTCTAGCAATCAAATTGGCTGCAGCGAAAGAAGACGCGCGAAAGGCAGGACTGACGCGTCGCAAGGATACTCGCCAGATGTTGCTTTTCCCGGAGACTTTCTCCGGAGGAGGGCAGGGATAACCCTTCGATACGATTTTTGGTGCATAGCGTGGTTCTGGGTATGATGCTTGGAACTACGCTATTTTTATTTATAGACAGCGACAATTAAGGTTATGTTAAAAAGTAGGTTTGATGGATATTGTAATTTTTGAGCTGAATTGAAAATCGTTCCATGAAGTATAGATATCTTTGTTTTGTTTGACAAAGCTGTCGTCTGTGTGGTATAATATGATATTACTTTGAAAACTAAATTGTGAAATTTTAGGTTCGAGGAGAGCGTATGTGTTCCGAACGACGTTTTTCTGTTGTTGTGCTGGCGCTTATCACGGTGCTGGTAAATTTTTTGTTTTTTGGGGGGTGTGGGGCTCGTCGGCAGATGGTGCATGTGGGAGGGCACACCATCACAATCACCAATGCTGAGGTGAAAGCTGATGTGTTGGTGAGTGTGTCTGAGGGAACAGACACCACTGAAGTTGCTCTGTTGAGCAAGCTTCAGAGTCATACAATAAAGTCGAGTTCGAATGAGGGCGAGACCTCAACCCCCTTTACCTTGCGGGTTTACCAAAACAACAAAGGGAAAAAAGGTAAACCTGAAGGGACCTTCACCTTATCTTATCCTGATTACAAGAGGGATGATAGATATGATTTTTATTTTCAGCATGTCAGGAACGTGCAGAAGGTGAGGGCCCTTCCGGTGAAGGTGAGGGGGCCAGACTTTTTTTGGAGTCCTCGAGTCTATAGAAGGTGACTTGAGGGTAGAGCACGAATTTTGTGAAGGTCGCGATTGACTATATGATCGCGGCTTTTTATTTTATTGTTTTGTTGTGCGTGTTAAATAAAAGCCCACACTTAGTTTTTGTGTTGGTGTGGGGTTATTTGCATCCGGAGCTGGATTCGAACCAGCCTTACTTCCTCTCTAGCTCTTAAAACGAGAGGACCTCAGTTTCCGGGAGCAAGGAAGTAAACTTCCAGCTGATGCCCTTGAGACTCGCGGCAGCCATTTGCCCGCGGATCTCTTCCGGACGACCTATCTCAAGCCGAGCTAAGCTTGACTTTTTTATCTTTTTGTAGGGTAGCTCTATTTTTGTTTTTGAGCAAGGTCTTTTAGAAAACAAGATGGTGCGGTAAGGTTTTATTATGCCGGAATTACCAGAGGTGGAGACAATAGTAAGAGGGCTTCGAGGGAAGCTGGTTGGGAAGGTTATATCTGATCTATGGACGGACTGGCCGAAGTATTTCAGGAACCCTAACGGTTTACGAACATCTATACAACACAATGGGAAGGAGTTTAGAAGGCATGTTTTGGGTAAGAAGATTTTGGGAGTAGAGAGGAGAGCGAAGAATATTATTTTTAAATTGTCTGATAAGCACATAATGCT
>CAZGST010000003.1:0-1099 GCA_964528655.1 uncultured Candidatus Saccharibacteria bacterium | reverse complement strand
CATAATGCTTGTTCATCAGAAGATGAGCGGGCACTTGCTATTCGGAAAATGGAGAAGAAATAATAAGGAGTCAAAAGTTAAAGACAAAAAACAAGCAGGTGTTTGGGAAAAGGAGAAGTGGTTACCAGATCCTTTTTCGGGACCACTCACTGATCCAATGAATAGGTTTATAAGACTCGTATTTATTTTCAAGGGTGGAGAGATGATGGCTTTGTCTGATTTGCGGAGATTCGCAAAGGTGATGTCTGGTAAAGAAGAAGATGTTTTGAATTCACGGGACATAGCGGAACTTGGACCAGAGCCACTTGAGAAAGATTTTAGTTTTTTGAAGTTCAGGAAACTTTTTCAAGGAAAGAGAGGAGCAATAAAGCAGACACTGCTTGATCAAGGGTTCATTAGCGGAATAGGGAATATTTATGCGGATGAGATTTTGTGGGACACAAAGATTCATCCTTTGTTTCGAGTTGAAAAATTGAGCGAGAAACAGGTGAGGGATTTATATAGGTCAATAAGGAGGATATTATCAAAAGCTATTCGTTTTCGGGGAGCTTCTATTGGTGACTATCGGGACTCTTTTGGGAGAGAGGGAGAGTACAACAAACATAGTTTTGCGTATCACAGAGATGGACTACCTTGCAGAAGATGTGGGACGATTATAGTGAGGATGAAGATTGGAGCGAGATCGGCGCATTTTTGCCCGAAGTGTCAGGGGGATGTGTAGGATGGGTTGCTATAGTTTTACGTAAGTAAAAAGTGTTAATATATTCCATCGGAGGCGAGTTGTGTGTCGCGATGAACCAATTCATAACCAAAATTCAAGCCATGGCAATTTTTGGTTATGAATCAAAGTAATCTTTGAAGACCTCATCTTGCCTCCGTTTTTCATCATGATTATCTATCTTTATGGAGTAGATTCTTATCGAAGAGGAGAGAAGTTGAAGGAACTTCTTTCTGCGTACAGAAAGAAGTACCCGCATGGAGATGTGTTTGATGTGGATCTTCTAGATGATTCTGAAAATTGGAAGCTAGCAAAAGACTTCTTGTTTCAACCCTCTTTGTTTTTGGATTCGAAAGTACTCGTTGTGCGGAACGCAACGAG
>CAZGST010000002.1:40887-51215 GCA_964528655.1 uncultured Candidatus Saccharibacteria bacterium | reverse complement strand
CGTGGTCTGCTCATCCGCGCGACAAAAAGAGAATTTTCCTTGTTGCCTCTACAATGTATGAACCCTTGTTTTTTAAGTCGCTGTTGCCGGGGGGGTGCGAAGTCTCCTATCGTGGCCAGTTTGTTGTAGATTCACCACTGGAACTACTCAGCCAGACGAACAAGCTTCCCGAGAACTGGTTAACCCCGGGTGGGGTTATTGACGGGCATATAGATTTTTGCACGACTTCGGCCCAGAAACTGTCCGAATTTCTTCGTTCTCGGGCATAGATATTATTTAGGTCAAGGTACTTGTCCGACGAGTCATTGGTGTTCGTCGGATTTTTATTTGAACCAGTAATCGTACCAAAGGGAAAGAGTGATGAGATTCCAGAGGCGGAATGTGTGATTTATGCCTTTCTGCTGGTGCGCGTTTATTATGTAATTTATGTAGTTGTAATTAAAGAAGTCACGATTTTTAAGTTTTGAAGTTTGAATTATGTTTATAAGATAATCTCCGGTTTTGGTGTTTGGTTCTAACCATTCACTCATTGGAGTTCCGAACCCTTGTTTTTTTCTATAGATTATTTCGTCTGGAATAATTCCTGCTACGGATTTTTTAAGGATGTATTTTGGAGTTTGATTTTTTATTTTTACACTACTCGGAATATTCAGGGCGAGTTCGATGAGGCGTTTATCAAGGAAGGGAACTCTGCCTTCTACAGAATGGGCCATAATCATTTTGTCCGCACGCATCAAGAGAAGCTCGGGAAGCCGTTCCTTCAGTTCGAGGTAGATCATGCGTTTCAAGAAGTCTTTTGATGTATTTTTTGATTCACGAAGATCAAAGTTTTGGTAATGGGTATTTATAACATCGGATGCAAGGTTTTTTGATATTCTTCTGCTATACTCTTCGGTCAAGAGATTTTGTTTGTGATGCTCTCCGAAAGCGATTGCGTTTCCCCAGTAGGGTTCTTGTTCGTTTGTGAATCTCCAGAGGTATTCTTTGTAGAAGTCTAACTTCGGATAAGAGAGGAGGTCGTTTCCATAAGCGAGCATTCGTTTGAATCCAGTCGGGAGATTTTCAAGGTGTTTGTACAGCTTTGTGTAAAGGTTGAAGGTTTTCAGATAGGTTTCGTATCCAGCGAAAAGTTCGTCTGATCCTTCACCGATTTGGACAACGATTGTGCCAGATTCTCTTGTGAGCTTTGAGAGCCAGTAAAGCGGTAAGCATACCTGGTCTCCGTTTGGGTCATCAGCATGGTAGGCATATTTGGGGATAAAGTCGTAGAGATGATTTTCGTTCAGGAGTATTTCGTGAGTGTTCGCATTCAGTCTTTTTGCAATACTTCTTGAGTATTGCAGTTCGTTGTACTTTTCATATTTTTCAGATCCAACGGAGAATGTTTCAACGGGCTTTCCTAGGGCCTTTGTCATTAGCGCGGCGTTTACGGAAGAGTCTATACCACCAGAGAGGAAGCACCCAAATGGCACATCAGAGACCATTTGTTTTTTGATGGAGTCTTCGAGGATGCTTCTCACCTCTTCGATGTATTCTGATTCTTTTTTGATGGACTCGTCAGAGTCCAAAGGGTTCCAGTACTCTTTGTTTCCTATGTTGCCGCTAGAGTTGATTTGTAGATAGTGTCCGCCTTCTAGCTTTTTTATGTCTTTGAATAACGTTTCCGGTCCTGGGAGACAAGAGAAGGTGAGATAGAGAGAGATTCCGTTTTCGTTCAGTTCTTTTTTGAAATGAGGGTGGGCGAGAATAGCTTTTATTTCAGATCCAAAGTAAAAGGTTCCGTCTTGGACTGCGTAGTAAAGAGGTTTCACGCCAATGTGGTCACGAACTGCGAAGAGGATGTTTTTTTTCTCGTCCCACAAGGCGAAGCCAAACATACCGTTTAATTTTTTTACGCAATCTACTCCATATTCTTCATAGGCGTGAATAATTGTTTCGGTGTCGCTTTTTCCACGGAAGATATGGCCTTTTTTTTCTAGTTCAGGGCGGAGTTCTTGGTAGTTATATATTTCGCCGTTGAAGACAATCCAAACCGTACCGTCTTCGTTTGTCATTGGTTGGTGTCCTGTAGGAGAAAGGTCAATGATAGCAAGACGGCGAAAGCCCAGACCACACTTCTTGTTTTTTGAGATGAAGATACCGGCATCATCTGGCCCACGGTGGAGGAGGGTATCGCGGGATTTTTCGAGGTCGTGTTCGTTTACAGTGTTGCTGTTTTTGAAGTGGTAAATTCCGTTAATGCCACACATGGGATAAGTATATATGAAGTATCAAGAGCGGAAGAGCTTCTTGGGGTTTATGATTTCGAGGACGGGTTCTTTCAGAAGAAGTAGGATTCCGAAGTAGATGAGAGAAGAAGTGATAATTGTGAGGATGAGGTTGGTGTGGAGCGTGGTTAGCAGTAGAAGAATCGCGGTCATTCCTACTGAGGCTACAATAATGTTTTTCAGATGAGGGAGAATACTAAATTCGGAAAGTTTACGGAGTACTATCCAGTTTCGTAGGTTGTAGAATATTTGGGCAATGAGGGTTCCTATTGCCGAACCCATAATACCAAAGGATGGGATAAGAAGAATGTTCAGGATAATGTTTATGAGGCAGGCGTAGATTGCGTTTGGAATTATGCTTTTTTGTTTATTGTAGGCGATCACGGTGTTTCCGATGAGGAGACCAGGGAAGGCTATTATGATAGAGAGTATAAGAATCTGAAAGGTGTTTTCGGAGGCAATAAATTCTTTTCCAAACACAAGGTTTATGATGGGGTTAGATAGTATTATTCCCCCCAACATGAGCGGGATAGTGAGGAGCATGATAGCAGTTATTCCTTTTTCGATAAGAGCTTTTATTTTTATTTCTTCTTTCAGACCAATGAGGCGCGCGGTTGCGGGATAGAGTGTGCTTGCAAGGATAATAGGAAGCGTGTAGAGGACCTGGACTATCCTCTGAGCAGAACTGTAGAGACCAACGTCATAAGAGGTTGTAAACCAGCCAAGCATTACGATGTTCAAGTTCAAGAGAAGAGGACCGAAACTCATGAGGATTGTTACAGGAAGGGCTGCGGCAATAATTGGACGAATGAGAGACTTTTCAAAATTTTTGATGCTGTGTTTGAATTCGTGTTTAAGGATAAGGATGGTCGATAGGGTTCCTATGCCCACACTTCCGACGTAGGAGATGGTGAGTGCGTAGGCAGTATTGGAAAAAGCAAGGATGATGAATCCGAAAACAGTGATCGCGACATTTGTGATCATGTTGATCAAAGCTTCGAGTTCCATTTTTTCTAAACCTCTCATGTAAGAGAGAGAAAGATCTCTCAGGCCATCAAGGAAGAGAAGGAGAGCGATAAGGGGAATCAGGACTTCCACGCCTTCTATGTTTGAGACGTAAGGCGCAAAGAGGATGACTATGATTCCTACTACTATCAGTAGGCCGCCTTTCAGGATAAGGCCGGTTGCGAAGTATTTTTTTCTAGTAGTGGGGTCTTTGGCGGTTTCTCTTCCGATGATTGAACTTAGTCCTAGGTCAGAGAAGACGGAGAGGAACCCAGCAAGACCAAGCGCGTAAGAGAAGGCACCGTATTCTTCCGCGCCTAGTACTCTTGCCGAGTAGATAATAATGAGAGCACGAATAAGACGACTTCCTAGCTGGCTTACTGTTAGCCAGAAGGTGTTTTTGATAACTGTTTGAGAGGTACTGGTGTTTCTAAGAAGAAAGTCTTTTATTTTTGCGAGCTTGCTCATTTCTCGTTTGGAGTTGTGAGGTATTTTATGGTTTTGAGGATCACGAGAGAATCAAGAATGAATGATCTGTTTTTGATGTAGTAGATGTCGTATTTCAATTTTTCAAAAGCTTCTTCTATTGTGGTGCTTTGAGGGTAGTTTACTTGCGCCCAGCCGGTTAGTCCTGGTTTTATCACGTGGCGAAGGTGGTAGTGGGGGAGAGGAGAGTATTTTTCACTCAGTTCTTTACTTTCAGGACGAGGTCCGATAAGGGATATGTCTCCTCGAATTATGTTCCATAGTTGTGGCGTTTCATCAAAATGCGTGAAGCGGAGAATTTTTCCAATAAGGGTAATTCGTGAATCGTTTTTATCTGTCCAGGGTTGACCCGAATGTTTACTCACCATTGTTCTGAATTTGTAGAGGGTAAAGGGAGAGTTGTTTTTTCCAATTCTTTGGTGGAGGAAAAATATGGGTCCATATGACGTTGTTTTTATCGCAAGCGCGGCGAGGAGTCCGAATGGAAGGACGATAATGCCCGCAAGTGTGACAGTAATGATTTCTAGTATTCTTTTTGTTTGGTCGTAGATTATTTTTTGGCTCGTGATATTTTTTACAAACCACTCCTCGTTTACTGCTTCGATTGGTACTTTCGAGAAAAGAAGTTCGTAGAAGTCTGAAAATTGAATAACTTTAACGTGAAGCGGAAGAAGGTGGTAAGTGAGGTTCAATATGGCAGGGGTTTTTGTGAGTTCATTTTCGATCACCACGAGAGGAATTCCTACGGTGTTTTTTTTCTGGAGTTCGAGGATGTTTTCGATTGTTGCTTCCCCTCCGTGCATATGGCGGAGTACTTTGTATCCAACTTGGGGATTTTTTTCCAGGTAGAAAGTGGTTTCTGATGTGAGAGCAGATTCGCCGATAATTACAATCGGTGTTGCGTTTGATTTGAACTTCTGGAGAAGAAATCTTCTTGTAAAGAAAGCAAGAACGAAGAAGATTACTCCAAAAAGAATGAGGTTTGTTTTGGGGGTGAGTCCGAATAATGGGGTAAAAGCATAAAACATGAGGACGGACAGTATTTCACAAGTTACAATACTTTTGATAAGGTTTTTTATGAGAGCGGAGGGGTTTGGTATTTCTTCATATTTGTAGAGGTTTCCGAATACGTAAAAAACTACCAGCCATACGAGGAGGAGAATGGAAAAAGACGCTAGGTGATTTTGGATTCGTTCAGCAGATGATTCGCTTCCATAGCGTAGGATGAGGGTAAGGGAAAGAGAGATGTACCAGACGATAATATCGTTCAGGAGGAGAGCGATTTTTTTCAAGATAGGCATTGTTTGTTATTGGGGTTTTACCACGTCTTTATTCTTTTGTCACGTTGACTTCCTCAGGTTTCTTTATACAATTCATTATATATACATGGAAACATCTACAACAGGAAAGAAGGATTATTTGTTGCCAGCGAGCATTGTCATTGCGGCTGTGCTTATCGCGGGAGCGGTTATCTTTACTAATGGAAGAGGAGGCGAGGTAGCAGATGATCCAAATTCGATTGAGTCTTTGATGGAGAACGTGAGGCCGGTTAGCAATGATGATCATATTATTGGAGATCCGAAGGCACCAGTTGTAATTGTTGAGTTTTCGGATACAGAGTGTCCGTTTTGTAAGAGGTTTGATATGGTGATGCGTCAGGTAATGACGGATTACAAAGGACAGGTCGCATGGGTGTATCGGCATTTTCCGATAGCGTCATTGCATTCGAAAGCACCAAAAGAGGCAGAAGCTACGGAGTGCGCGGCTGAGCTTGGGGGAAATGAAGCTTTCTGGAAGTATACGTCTAGGTTGTATGACATAACTCCATCGAATAATGGATTGGATTTGAAGCAGTTGCCGGAAATTGCAAAGTATGTTGGTCTTGATGTTGCTAAGTTCAATGAATGCTTAGAGAGTGGGAGACATACACAAAGAGTGAATCGTGATTTGCAGGATGCGGTTAATTCCGGAGGAGAAGGAACTCCGTATTCAATCGTGATTACAAAGTCCGGGAAGAAGTATCCGATAAACGGAGCATTACCCTATGAGAATGTGAAGCTTATCATTGACGCTGCTCTTCAAGATTAAAGGTTATAAAGAGATGAGTTGGAATCAGAGAATACTATTTGGGCTCGGAGTGTGGATGTTAGCATCGCCTTGGATCTTACAGTATTCAGAATACAACCTGGTGAAGTGGAACGCAGTTATTATCGGAGTGCTTATTATCTTTTCTAGCTTTTCGTTTTCTGCTCGTGTTAAGGGTTAACAGGGATTTGTAAAGATTTCTTGTTTTGGAGTGTTATTTTCTGATATAGTAGAGCTCATGGTATATGATTTGTTAATCCTCGGAGGGGGGCCTGCGGGAGCGGCGGCGGGAGTTTATGCTGCGAGGAAAAAAATACGTTCCGCGATCATTACAGAGTCTTTTGGGGGGCAGTCTATTGTATCTGCTGATATTCAAAATTGGATTGGAGAGAAGTCTATTTCCGGATTTGATCTTGCAAAGAATTTTGAAGATCATGTGCGGGCTCAGAGTGGGGTAGATATTTTTGATGGGGAGAGGATAGCTCGGATCTCAAAAAATGAGACAGGTTTTTCTCTTGTTACAGAAGGTGGTAAGACGTTTGAGGGGAGGACGGTTTTTTTGGCGTTAGGGAGTCACCATAAAAAATTGGGTGTGCCAGGGGAGAAGGAGTTTGATGGGAAGGGAGTTGTTTATTGTTCTACTTGTGACGCGCCTTTGTTTGATGGAAAGATAACGGCGGTTGTGGGAGGCGGAAATTCTGCGCTTGAAGCTGTGAGAGATCTTATTCCATATGCCACGGAGATTTTTTTGTTGAATCGTAGTGAAAATTTTCGAGGTGATCCTTTGACTCTTGAAAAGGTGTTAGCTTCTCCAAAAGTAAAAAGATATGTGAATGTTGAGGTGCAGAAGATTTTGGGAGAAGCTCAGGTTACTGGAGTTGTTGTAAAGAATAATAAAACAGGAGAGGAGACGACAGTTTCTCTTTCTGGGGTTTTTGTTGAGATTGGAGCAGAACCGAATTCTGGTTTTGTAAAAGATTTGGTTCAGTTGAATCCTCGGGGAGAGGTTGTAGTTGACTCTAAGACACAGCAGACTTCATGCAAGGGAATCTGGGCAGCGGGGGACATTACGGACGTGCTTTACAAACAGAATAATATTTCAGCTGGGGACGCGGTGAAGGCGATTTTGAATATTCACGATCATCTTCATAGGGAAGGGTCTTAGAAATGATTGCTATTTTTTGTTTTTGTTGTTATGTAAGTCAAGGGAGAAGCGCCGGAGTAGCTCAGTCAGGTAGAGCAGGGCTTTCGTAAAGCCAAGGTCGCGAGTTCGATTCTCGCCTCCGGCTCCAGGGTGGGAGAATGGAGAATTTTGAATAAAGAATGAAAAAAGGCATTGATTATATTGGAGTTGCTGTTGGAGCGATGATTTTCAATGAGAAGGGAGAGTTGTTTTTGTCTAAAAGAAGTCAGAATTCTAAGAACGAAAAAGGATGTTGGGAAATTCCAGGAGGGGCAGTGGAATTTGGAGAAAAGCTAGTCGACGCAATTATGCGAGAGATGAGGGAAGAATACGGAGTCGGTATAGAGATAATAAAACAGTTTCCAGCGGCAGATCACATTATTTCAAGCGAAAAACAGCATTGGGTTCCGACTACGTTTTTGGCTAGGATTATGAGTGGAGAGGAGCCGAAGATAATGGAACCGAAGAAGTGTGATGGAATTGGTTTTTTTTCGTTAGGACAGCTTCCTCAACCCTTATCAATTATTACAAAGATTGATTTGGATTTTTACAGTAAAAATATTTAGTTTTTATGAAATATAATCCAAATATTGCGTATGTGTCGGTTTTGGCGGGAGCTGGGGGGGACGACGCGAAAGACTGGGCACGGATGTTGCTTCAGATGTATCAGGGTTTCGCGAAGATTAAGAGTTGGAAGGTGACGCATATGAGTGATGCAACAGTTGAGCTGAGAGGAGAGGGAGCATATGAGAGGTTGAAAGAAGAGTCAGGGGTTCATAGGCTTGTACGGATTTCGCCGTATGACGCAAAGAAACTTCGGCACACGTCTTTTGCTTTGGTTGAGGTATTGCCTGAGATACCGGACGTGGACATGAATACGTTTCAGATTCCTGTGAGTGATTTGAAGATAGAGTTTACGCGATCCGGAGGTCCAGGAGGACAGAATGTTAATAAGGTGGAGACTGCGGTTAGGGCACTACATATTCCAACTGGGGTTTCTGCATTTTCTCAAGTTGAGAGGTCTCAGGCAATGAACAGGGAGAGGGCGGTCCACTTGTTGAAGATCAAGCTTGTAAAGATTATGGAAGAGAAAAAATTGAAGGAGTTGGGGGGTCTTAGAGTACGGGTTCAGCCTGAGTGGGGACATGAGATTCGGTCTTATGTACTCCATCCATACAAACAGGTGAAGGATCATAGAACGGGTCTGAAGATATCGAGGGTGGAGCAGGTTTTGGACGGGGAGTTGGATTTATTGCTTGGTAAGCGTTAACTTCTCGAATTACGTACTTATTTGTGCGTTGTGTAATTTTTTTCCTTTGGTGTGGTAATATAATAGGCAATGATTCATTTTCAGAATGTAACGAAGCAGTATGATGGGATTACGGCGCTTGATAAGATTACCTTGAAGATTCAACAGGATGAGTTTGTTGTGCTTGTGGGAAGATCCGGAGCAGGAAAGTCTACCTTGGTCAAGCTTTTGATTGGAGAGGAGAAGCCAACTAAGGGTCATATTTTTTTTGGGCCTTATGAAGTCACGAAGTTGAAGCCATATCAGATGTCTGAGTTTCGTAGGCATATTGGGATTGTGTTTCAAGATTTCAAACTCTTGGCAAAGAAGACGTCATTTGAGAATGTCGCGTTCGCGCTTGAGGTAGAGGGGCGTCCGCAGAGGGAGATCAATGAACTTGCTCCGCAAGTCTTAGAGATGGTGGGATTGAAAGATAAGATGAGGCATTTTCCGGCGCAACTATCTGGAGGAGAAAAACAGAGAGTTGCTATTGCTCGGGCCATGATTCATAGGCCGGATGTGATAATCGCAGATGAGCCTACGGGAAATTTGGATCCGTTCAATAGGTGGGAGGTTATCAAGTTGCTGGTAAAGATCAATGAGCTTGGAAGTACAGTTATTCTTGCGACGCATGATAAAGACATTGTGAATTCTCTGAGGCAGAGAGTCGTGACTCTTGATAATGGAGCCATCATAAAAGACGAGGCGCAAGGAACATATATTCTTGAGTAAATTATGTTTGTAAAGGTTTTTAGAATAATAAAATACGGACTACAGAGTTTTCTTAGAAATGGGTGGCTGAGCCTTTCTACAATCGGGATTATGATTCTTGCGCTTGCGGTTTTTGAAGGGCTTATTCTTTTCAACTTTGTTGGGAAGAGCTCGGTTGAATCGATAAAAGATAAGGTTGATATAAGCGTGTATTTCAAAGATCAGGTTCCGGAGGATGCGATCTTGAGGGTGAAGCGTACCCTTGAAGGGTTGTCAGAGGTAAAGGCAGTGGAGTACGTATCAAAGGAAGAGGCTTTGAATGAGTTTAAAGCGAGGCATGCGGGAGATGAGGTTATTACAAAAACACTTGAAGAGCTTGAGGAGAACCCACTTTTGCCTTCTTTGAATGTAAAGGCGAATGATATTACTCAGTATGGAACTATCGCTAGTTATATTGAAACTCCAGCGCTTCAGGACCTTTTGCAGAAGGTTACATTTGAACAGAATCAGGTTGTGATTGAAAGACTTACGAGACTTATTGATTTGTTCAAGAGGGGGGGATTTGTGCTTACGGTGTTTCTTGCGTTTTTGGCGGTGACGGTAACCTTGACGACGATTTCTCTCGCGATTTTTTCTGATCGAGAACAGATTATGATTATGCGCCTTGTAGGGGCACCGAATAGTTTTATTCAAGGACCGTATGTGATTGAGGGTATTTTATATGGTCTTATTGCTTCGGTTTTCAGTTTCCTTATTCTTGTGCCTGTAATTGACTTTATCTCGCCGCATATCGTGCAGTTTGTTCCTGGGACGGATACGAGCTTGTACTTTACGGAACATATGTTTTCGTTTTTCTTGTATCAGTTGCTTTTTGGGGTTTTGCTTGGAGTGATCTCGAGCTCGATAGCTGTGAGGAAGTATCTAAAGGTTTGATGGGGTGAACGTTTGGGGTCAGAGAACAGACACGAAGGGTCTGTTTTTTGATTTTTGGATCTCTTCAGAGTACGCTTAACCCTAGAAAGGTCGGTAGGATCTATAACGTGCTTTTTATGATTTTTCTTTATATTACTTGTAAGGATATTGATGAAGCAAAGAAGATTGGGAGGGAACTTATTGATAAGAAGGTTGCTCAGTGTGTTAATATTGCTCCGATTTTTTCGATCTGGCGTGGGGATCAGGGGGTGCAGGAAGGGGACGAGGCTAGTCTTATTGTGAAGACTTTAGAGTCGAAGGTGCAGGAGGTTGAAGACGTGGTTCGGAATATTCATAGTTATGAAGTTCCTTGTATTGCGTCCTTTTCTAC
>CAZGST010000002.1:38341-40877 GCA_964528655.1 uncultured Candidatus Saccharibacteria bacterium | reverse complement strand
TAAGGATTGGCTTTTGAGTAGAGGGTAGTTTGGAGGTAATAAGAGTTGATATGAATTCAGAACAGAGGGTTTGTAAAAATTGTAAACAGACTTTTATAATAGAGCCGGAGGATTTTGAGTTTTATGAAAAAATGAAGGTTTCTCCGCCTACGTGGTGCCCGGAGTGTCGTTTGATGAGACGGCTTTGTTTTCGTAATGAGCGATCGTGGCATAAGCGGGCATGTGATATGTGCAAGCGGTCAGTTGTGTCGGTGCATGGAGCGGATGCGCCAATGCCGGTCTATTGCCAGAAGTGTTGGTGGGGAGATAGTTGGGACCCCATGGAGTACGGACGGGATTTTGATTTTAGTCGTCCGTTTGGGGAGCAGTTCAAAGAGCTCATGAACACGGTGCCAGCGCTTTCAATGCAGAATGATGATGGAGTGGGAAGTGTGAATAGTGAGTATTCATATGACTGGGCGTTTAGTAAGAATGTGTATATGTGCGTGTGTGGATGGTACGCCGAGAACACCTTCTATTCAATGTACGCGAACCATGATAAGGATGTCTGTGATTCGTTTTTCGCGAGTTACTCGGAGCTTATCTATGACATGGTGAATTGTGACCGGTGCGCGCGTTCTAGGTCGTGTACGCTGTGTTTTAATTGTAATGATTGTGTGCTCGGGTATGACTTGCGAGGGTGTCAGTCATGCGTGATGTGTGTTGGTTTGCGAAACAAGAGGTATTGCATCAAAAATGAGCAGTATTCAAAAGAAGATTATGAACAACGGGTGGCAGGGATGGAGCTTTATAAGAGGTCATCTTTTTCTAAGTTACAAAAAGAATTAGAGGAGTTTTCTTTATTATTTCCTCGGAAGTTCGCATATAATTTAAAAACTCTTGCTTCTACAGGAGATATGTTGTTAGAAGTAAAGATGTCGAAAGACTGTTTTTACATCATTGGTCCAACAGAGAATTGTCGGTTTGTGTATTTTGATGATAAAGCAAAGGATTGCTACGATCTTAACAACACTGGTAATCCTGAACTGTGCTATGAAGGAGTAACACCAGACAACTCGCGAGGAAACATTTCTACAGTTTTTTGCTGGAAGTGCGTGGAAGCGGAGTATTCAATAAATTGTCACTCGTCTACGTCGTGTTTCGGTTCTATAGCTTTGAAGCATAAGACGTATTCGATTTTGAATAAGGCGTATACAAAAGAAGAATTTTTGCAATTACGCGAGAAGATTATTCTCCATATGAAGAAGACTGGAGAATGGGGAGAGTTCTTTTCGCCCGCAATAAGCTACTTTGCGTATAACGAATCAATAGCGCAGGAATGGTTTCCGTTTACAAAGGAACATGTTTTGAAAAAAGGATGGCGATGGAAAGAAGAAGAGAAAAAGACGTATCAAGCTACTATTCAGTCAAAAGATTTACCAGACACAATAGCTGAAGTGACAGATGATTTTTTGAATAAAGTTATAGGGTGTGAACATAAGGGTGAATGTAGTCATAAATGCGCAACTGCGTTTAAGATTACGCCACTTGAACTTGTATTTTACCGGAAGATGAATGTTCCGCTACCCACGTTATGTGGTAATTGTCGGCATACTCTTCGGATTACTCGGAGGAATCCAATGAAGTTGTGGCAGCGCAGATGTGTTTGTCAGAATGGAGAGAGTAAGGAATATACGAATACAGCGGAGCATTTTCATGGAGACAAACCTTGTCCGAATGAATTTCAAACCACCTATAGCCCGGAACGAGGGGAGATGGTATATTGTGAACAATGTTATCAGAGTGAGATTAATTAGTTTTTAGGAGGAACATGCAAACAGGAATTAGGAACTGTCAGAACTGCAAACATCCATTTACGATAGAACTAGAGGATTTTGATTTTTATGCAGAGATGAAAGTGCCGGTACCCACATTTTGTCCTTCTTGTAGGGCGCAACGAAGATTGGCATGGAGGAATGAACGTTTTCTATATAAACGAACCTGTGACTTTTCGGGGAAACAAATTTTTTCGATGTATCCTCCAGAGAAATCAGTTAGGGTGTATGAGAAGGAGGCTTGGAATTCTGATGAGTGGGATGCGTTGAAACATGGAGGAGAATATGATTTTTCAAAATCTTTTTTTGCTCAATTCAGGGAGCTTTTAGAGAGAGTGCCGCTTAAGAACTTAAATCTTGTGAATCCTGTTCGGACTGAGTATGCGAATAATTTTACCGGACCTAAGAACTGCTATCTAGTTTTCAACGGAAACGATACGGAAGATACATGTTATGGAAATGGACTTGCGAATGTCAAAGGGTGTGTAGATGTTTCACATACTGGAAAGTCTGAGGATTGTTTTCAAGGTTTTTGGCTTACGAATTGTTCGAGGTGCATATATTGTTCTTCGTGCGAGGACAGTTATGATATGTGGTTTTCTAAGAGTTGTGTTGGATGTCATGACTGTTTTTCATGTGTGGGGCTTAGGAAGAAACAGTATTGCTTTTTCAATGAGCAGCTTAGTGAGAGTGATTATAAAAAGCGTTTTAGTGATTTTAAA
>CAZGST010000002.1:36653-38331 GCA_964528655.1 uncultured Candidatus Saccharibacteria bacterium | reverse complement strand
GTCCTCTTACGTGGACTTTGAGAAGTTGAAAAAGAAAGCTTTTGAGTTTTGGAGAAAGTTTCCAGTGAAGTACATAGAGGGCTCACATAATGAAAATGTCAGCGGTAATTATATTAGCTTTTCGAAAAACGTCCGAAATTGTTTTCTAGTTCGTGAAGGAGAACATCTTCGATACTGTCAATATGTTCAAGAATCACCTGGGAGCAAGGATTGTTACGATTATTCGATTTGGGGAGATAACAATAGATTTGTGTATGAGTGTTGTGCTAGTGGAATAAATACGAATATGATTAAGTTTTGTGTGTACGTGCAGGAAGGCGTTTCTGAGATTGAGTATTCGTATTGCTGTAGCGCTAGCTCAAATTTATTTGGGTGCATTGGGGTTCGGAGAAAACAGTATTGTATTTTGAACAAGCAGTATGAAAAAGAGGATTATTTCAGATTAGTTGAGGAGATTAAAAAGCAGATGATGAATGTTCCGTATATAGATGGTGGAGGTAGGGAGTATAGGTACGGAGAATTCTTTCCTATTGAAATGTCTCCCATAGATTACAATCAGAGTGTGAGTTTTGAGTATTTTCCTAAGTCCGAAAAAGAAGTTTTGAGGGAGGGTTGGGGTTGGAAGAAGGTGTTTGAACGTGATATAAAAATTGATGTAGCGAGCGGTACACTAGATGACGAGATAAACAATGTACAAGATGATGTATTACAGAAGGTTATTCAGTGTGAGCATAACGGGACATGTGGTCACCCATGTACAAAAGGATTTAGGATTATTTCTAAGGAATTATCTTTTTATAGGCGTTTTGGATTACCTTTACCAAGATTGTGTCCAAACTGCAGGCACTTGGAGAGGGTAGAGCAGAGAACCGGTTTTGTGATAAAAAGCATGAAGTGCCATTGTAAGGGAAGGGAGGGGGGAGTGTATATAAACACCGCAAAGCACGATCATGGTGATCATCCTTGTGAGAATAACATAGAGACATGTTATACAGAGAAAGAGGCAGATATTGTGTATTGTGAGGCGTGCTATAAGTCTGAGTTTTTGTAATTTTAGGTTAACGAGGAGGGTTTTAATGAAATTAATTTTTCATACAACAATAACTGAGAGTATATTTATTCTATTTTGGATCTCAAATTTGCTGTCTTGTAGTTGATTCCAGATAATTTTTTCGTAGTATTTTTTATAATTCTCAAGCTGAGGTACGCATAGGTGTCTAATAGGAGCAAATTTTTTATTCAGGTAAACCATATCTAGATCGTCTTCCTTTATTTTTGATAGAAGAATGTGGAGATCCTCGAGAGCAGGAAAGGGGAACTCATGAGGGAATAGTTTGGATATAATCAAGTCTTCAATTCGAACTAGCGGTATTTCTGCACTTTCTTCTGATTCGAGCCCTTTAATTTTTTTTCTTGTAGGGTTCGATAACGATTCTTTAAAATGGTATCTTGCGATTGGTTTTAACAGAGGATCTTTAACGTTTAGTATTGCGTATTTGCCTGAATACAGGTCAATCCGCATGTACTTTTCCTTTGTTTTGTTCATTATGAAACTGCGTATACCTGCTTTTGTGTTCTGTAGGCTAGCTTTCTCTTCTAAGCTTTCTTCTTTTATTATTGCTGCGGCAATGTCAATTTTTCCAGGGGAAACTATAAGATCTATGTCGTTGCTATGTGG
>CAZGST010000002.1:34912-36643 GCA_964528655.1 uncultured Candidatus Saccharibacteria bacterium | reverse complement strand
CTATGTGGTCGGATGAGGCTGCCTATGTATCCGGATGTCGCAATACTACCGAAAAAGCAGAAAGGAATTCCTTTTTTTTGTAGAAGGTTTGTTATTTTTTTTATTATAGAGATGAGTTCTTTTTCTTCTCTCTCGCTTGTAGAAAAGGTTGATGATCCAGGCATTTTATTCTTTCGCTTGGCGTTATATTGTCGCGTACAGACTATTCAAGATACTTTCAGCTCTTCTTGTGTCCATATCAATACTTTGCTTTTTTAATCGATCGGTATGTTTTCTGAAAGAAATTAATGATTTCCCATACTGCATCTCCACATCTGGAGATTTTCGGATGCGTATATATAGGTATTTTGTATCGATGCGTAAGTCCTTTCCTCCTAACAGCAATAACAAAAGGTATGTGTTTCCGAGGGTGAAGTTTGGCCATATTTGGGAGAGAACAAGATCCTCGATTCCAATCGTATTTATGTGTGTGGTGAGTGTTCTGTTTGTCAGACTAGACACCCTGGTTCTTACTGGTTGCTTCTGTCCGGGGAGTATTTCATATTCTTCAATCTTTGGAGCAAATGGTTTGCAGGTGTTAAGGAGAGTAAAGATTCCCGGGTATATTAGAATTTTTGGTTCCTTGTGCGCGTCTTCGTGAACAAATCGGAAAAAATGTGCTCGTTCACTGTCGTGGTTTTTTGCGAGGCAGTACCCATTTCCGATGAGGAAGTCGGAGACGGTACTGATAGTATGGGGTTCAACGACAACATTGATTCTGGGGGTTTTGTTTATGAAACCTCTCGTGTGAGCGAGGACTGCTAAGTCTCCGAAGATCCCGTACCGAATATTCGATTTGGTGAAAAAATGATCGAGCTCATCTAGTCGTGTTATCAGGGTTTCCTCGTAGTTCAGGCCTTGTTGGGTGTGCATATAGATCTGGTTTTACACCAGATTTATATACTTATTACTGGCTTAGTTCAAGTTTTCTAGTTTTTTTGAGAGTTAGATCCATTAGTGAATTCGGAACTGTCTTGCAAGTTTTTTAAAAATTGAATTTTTTTTAAGGATGGATGCTTCTTCAATACACCAGACTGAATACTTTTCCGACATGTCTGATATTTCTTTTAGGAAGTCTTTCCATGCTATCCATTTTGTATCCTCGACCTCTTCGGTATTTTTAGTTGGTTCTTTGTCTGTGTATCCAAATAAAATTGGGCAATTTTCGTTTTCCATAATTCCGTCCTTAGTTGCCTTGTATCTATACGGAGCCACTTCTTCAATCGATAGGGCTAGTATTCTAAGCTCTTCTTGCAATCTTCGTTCCGCAGCTTTTATATTTGTTTCGTTTATTTGTGGATGGCCACAGCAACTATTTGACCATACAAGCGGCCATGTTTTTTTCTTGTGGCTTCTTTGCTGGAGAAGAAGTTTTCCACTTGTATTGAAAAGGAACAGCGAAAATCCGCGGTGAAGAGGAGTATTTTTCTCGTGGATTTCTGATTTGGGTGCCGTGCCCATTACTCTATTTGATTCATCAACAAGAACAACGTGCTCTGTCATAGACTTTCGAGGTTCAGCGTTTGGTCGATGCGGATTTTTTTTATAAAATCGGGGACGTGACTTACGAGGATCATTGCGCCTCCGTATTTGTTAAGTGTTTCCGCAATTATCGGAATATGCCGGAAGTTCATGTGGTTTGTGGGTTCATCTAGGATCAAGAGTCCTGGTTTTTGCAGGACGAGTCTTGCA
>CAZGST010000002.1:34122-34902 GCA_964528655.1 uncultured Candidatus Saccharibacteria bacterium | reverse complement strand
GTCCTTTCTGGCCTTCGGAGAGACTGCCAACTTTACTACCTAACATTTCTGAAGTGATGAAGAATCCGGCGGCGAGGGATCGTACGCCTTCTTTTGTGTGTTCGTCCGCAACTTCGGATAAAGATTCGAAGACTGTGGTATCGAAGTTAAGGGTTCGGAAGTCTTGGCGGTAGTAGCCGATTTTTATACCTTTCTGAATGGTTACACCTTTTGCCTTACCTTGCACAATAGATTCGAGAAGAGTTGTTTTACCAATTCCGTTTGGGCCCTCTAGTAGAAGGTGTTCACCTTTTTTCAGGGAGATGTTTGTTTTTTTTGTAACTGGTTTGTGGTCTTTTATGATTCCGATTGATTTTATTGAGATTATTTCGCCTGCGATATCTTCCTCGTGAGGGATTATGAAATTTCGTATGGGTTTGTCTTCTTCTCTTACTTCTACGACATTTTCTTCAAGTTCTTCTACTTTTGCTCTCATTTTTTTTGCAACATCTCGCATGTGACCTCCTTTTTGGGTGAAGAAGTTGGCTTGGTCTTTTCTGTGTTCTATTTCTTTTTCAAGACGGACATTTTGCATACGTTCTCTTTCAATGCGGCGAGAGATCTCTGCAACTACATCAAAGTAGTTTCCTGTGTATTGTTCGACTTTATGGGTTTTTTGGTCTAGGTAGAGAACACCATCAGTGAAAGAGTTCAGAAATTCCGCGTCATGGGAGATTACGATGCAGGTTTTTTTATACTCTTTTATGAAGTTTTTCAGATGTTCAATGGCTGTTTTGTCGA
>CAZGST010000002.1:33462-34112 GCA_964528655.1 uncultured Candidatus Saccharibacteria bacterium | reverse complement strand
CGTCTAGGAGGAGAATGTCTGGATTTTGGATAAGGGCGAAGGCGAGGAGGAGTTTTGCTTTTTGGCCTCCGGAAAATGTTTCAATTTTTCGATCCGCGGGGGCTCTCAGGTGAACGATCTCTAGTACTTTTTCAATTCTAGGGTCGATGTCGTAAATTTTTGACGTAAAAGCTTTGATAAAGAATTCTTTTATTGTAAGCTGTAGCATGTCGTGAGGAATCATTTGTTTTGCGGTAGCAATTGAAAGATCTTTGTTTATGGCAATTGAACCTTCTTCGGGTTC
The DNA here is from genome assembly GCA_964528655.1 of uncultured Candidatus Saccharibacteria bacterium. Lineage (GTDB taxonomy): Bacteria > Patescibacteriota > Minisyncoccia > UBA6257 > GWB1-50-10 > CAZGST01. The sequence goes on along the minus strand of CAZGST010000002.1, from coordinate 33,829 downwards.
GATTTCTTTTGTGATAAGGCGGAAGAGCGTGCTTTTGCCTGCGCCATTTTGGCCCATCAGAGTAATTTTCGCACCCTGACGCACAGAAAAACTAGACTCAGTGAGGATAGGTTTTTTTGGTCCAAAGTGGAAGGTTGCTTCGTTGAACCTTATGATAACTTCGTTTGACATGGGGTTTGTATTGAAAACAGACAGAATAAAGACTATAAACGGACTCGAAGAGCCGCTAATAGGAATCAGAATAGCGGGAAAAGTGTTTTTTTTCAATGTCTGGGTTCAGAGAGTGAACTTTTTTCTTTTTTTTGCTATACTTTGCTTTATATTTATCCGGCCTTTTTTGGTCGGTTGGTTGGGTAAAGGTTAATAG
>CAZGST010000002.1:26315-33452 GCA_964528655.1 uncultured Candidatus Saccharibacteria bacterium | reverse complement strand
GGTTAATAGAGTAATAAAAAATATGAACAAGATTATTGTTGTTTTACTGCTTATTGTGGTTGTAGGAGGCGGAGCGTGGTATTTCAGTAACGATAAGGAAGAAGTGATGGATACTGTTCTAGAGGAGGATGCAGAGGGTGTTCCGCAGACAGCTTCTGTGGATACTGCATCTAAAATGAATGAAGAGGCCCCTTCAGCGGCTAGTGAGGTAAGATCATTTACAGTCACAGGAAGGAAGTTCAAGTTTTCTTTGGGTGAGATAAAGGTAAAAAAAGGAGAGACAGTTGAGATTCGTTTTGTAAATGAAGAAGGGCAGCATGACTGGAAGATTGATGAGTTCAAGGCTGCTACAAAGATTCTTTCGGAAGGCAAGGAGGAGACGGTCAGGTTTGTTGTTGATAAGACGGGGACGTTTGAGTACTACTGTTCTGTTGGAACACATAGACAGATGGGGATGAAAGGGAATCTTATTGTGGAGTAGTTCGCTTTTGAAGAACAAAAAATGCGCTGTTTGGTTAGCGTGTTTTTTGTTCTCACCCTTCTCTTTTTGCTTTTGAGCGGTCTAGGTTTGTGAGGTGCTCTTTCCTTAACCTTGTGTTTTTTGGGGTAATTTCCAGGTATTCGTCTTCAGCCATAATTTCTAGACCTCGTTCGATCGTGAGAAGTTGCGGAGGGATAAGGTCGATTGCTTCATCGGAGCCTGAGGCGCGCATGTTTGTGAGCTGCTTACCTTTTGTCGGGTTCACAAACATTTCTTCGCCTTTTGAGGTGTTACCGATTACCATGCCTTCGTAAACTTCGGTGTTTGGAGGAATGTAGAGAGTTCCTCTTTCCTGCAAGTTCCAGAGAGCGAAACCAAGGGCTTTTCCGGTTGCCATTGAGACCATTGATCCGACACTGCGTTTTTTTATCTCGCCAGCATATGGCTTGAATCCAATGACGCGAGAGGAGAGGATTCCTTCGCCTTTTGTGTCGATAATGAATTGGTTTCGATATCCGAGGAGTCCTCTAGTTGGACCTTCAAACATGAGTCGGACAGATGCTTCGTTGGCGTGCATGTTAGAGAGTACAAAACCACGGGTACCGAGGCGTTCGATGATTGTTCCTTGGTATTCAGTTGGGGTATCAACAATTACCTCTTCAAACGGTTCGAGTTTAGTCCCGTTATTTTCTTTTATGATTACTTGGGGTTGGGAGACTTGGAGTTCGTATCCTTCTCGACGCATATTTTCGAGAAGGATCGCAACATGAAGTTCGCCTCTACCAAATACTTCGAATACGTCGTTTGCTTCAAAAATAACTCGGAGACCAACGTTTATTTCTAACTCCCGTTCAAGTCGTTCGCGGATTTGTCTTGAGGTTACAAATTTTCCATCAGTCCCTGCAAAGGGCGAGTTGTTCACAAAGAAGTTGAGGGCGATTGTTGGCTCATCAATCGCGATTGCGGGAAGGGGAGAGGTTTTTTCGTCTGTAGTAATAGTTTCTCCGATTGTGACATCCGAAAGACCGGCAATAATTGCAATGTCGCCTACTCCTGCGCTTTCGGTTTCTACTCTTTCCAAGCCCCTTAGTGTGAATACCTTTGTGATCTTTCCGGTTCTGGTTTCTCCGTCGGGTTTTTTGATAAAGACGTCCTGTCCGGAACGGAGCGTACCTTCGTAAATTCTTCCTACGCCGAGACGACCGACGAAGTTGTCGTAACCAAGATTGAATGGTTGAAATCTTAAAGGAAGATCAGTCTTTTTTTCATCTGAGGCAGAAGAGACATATTCTATAATCGTATCTAAAAGCGGGGAAAGGTTTTTTGATTCGTCTTCTAGTTTTATTTTTGCTACCCCTTCTCTTCCAATCGCGTAGACGACTTTGAAGTTTGCTTGCGCATCTGTGGCGCCTAACTCAAGGAAAAGCTCAAGTACTTGTTCTTCGCATTTTGCAGGGTCTGCGGCGGGTTTATCGATTTTGTTGATCACAACAATTGGTTTCAATCCGAGTTCTAAGGATTTTTTGAGGACAAATCGGGTTTGAGGCATTGGTCCTTCTTGGGCGTCCACAATGAGGAGGACGGAATCAATTGCCCGGAGAACTCGTTCTACCTCGGAGCCAAAGTCGGCATGACCAGGAGTGTCAACGATATTTATTTTTGTGTTTTTGTAGATGATAGCGGCGTTTTTGGAGTAGATAGTGATGCCACGCTCAAGTTCTAGCGTGTTTGAATCCATAGATACGCCAGCACCTACTGCGCCGGTTTCTCGAAGTAATGCGTCGGTAAGAGTGGTTTTCCCGTGGTCGACGTGGGCGATGATTGCGATATTTCTTATTTCCATATGAGAAAAAATAAAGGCCTTTTGGGGCCGTTAAAGCTTGTGTTACATTATTGCATCATTTTTTGTCGTTAGTCAACTTTTTTTGCGTCATACGGGGAGAAGTTCAGCGTTATTACTGATAGACGCTGAATGTTCTTGAGCTTCAAAAGGCGTCCAATACAAAGGTCATTATCTTAATCATCTGTATGGCAAATTGTAAGAGGTGTGGAGGTGAAATCAAGGATGGTAAGTGTATCAAGTGTGGTACTCCTGAGGATGGTGACGGCGGTTAGGGGTAGGTTGTTGTAGAAAAATTGAATAGCTTTTGGTTCACAGCGCTCACGTTTTTCATTTTCCGTGGGCGTTGTGTGGTTTTTTCTTGCTTTTATGTGTTGGATAAGGCAGAAAAAGGTTAGTTTTTTTATCTCATCAGTAACTACTCAGTAACTACAATTTTTTGAAAGTGTGCTGATGAGTATTTGGGAGAGGAGCTTGCGGTATTTTTATTTTGCCTCTGAATTATTTTCGAAGATGCCGAAAATGTTGCCTTCGGTGTCTTTGAAGTAGGCGGAGTAGCCAAGATTGGGGAGAATTATTTTAGCGAGTGCTTGGACACCGCCCGCGGTTATGATTTTTTTAGTCCATTCGTCTACAGAGGATACATCAATAATGTTTACGAATCCGTTTACGGCGTCGCCTTCTTTTGGAGAGTCTCCTTTGCGGCGCATCATGCCTCCGTTTATACCTTTTTCATTTTCGGGGCCGGTTCGGATAAGCCAATAGGGCTGTTCCCTCCAGCCTTTAATCTCCCAATCGAAGACGTCTTTATAAAATTTTGCAGCCCGTTCGGGATTTTCCGCGTGGATTTCGAAGTGGATGATGCGGTTCATAATCGTATCTTACCACGGAAAAAGGGCCTGACCCCTTTTTTACAAGAGGTTTTGTTCTTTTTTGAATTCGTATTCACAGTGGAGTTTGTTGATGGCACGTTTTGTTGTTTGAAAGACGTAGCCAGTTGCTTTTTTTGTACCCCAGGGAGCGAGAATATCAGATAGGTACCTTTCTTGGAATTCTATGACCGCGTTTTTTGTGTTCAAGTCGTAGATACCTGTATGTTCAATTTGTTCGAAGTGTTCATATTCTCTTAGGAATCTTTGGAGTTTCTTGACTTCATTTGGGTTATTGTTTGATCCATATTTAATGTATGAAGTGAGATATTCTGGACAGAGGCTTTCATTGCACATAATGACGGAACTTGAGGAACTGTTAGTAGAGTTTAGAAGAGCTTTGTTTATGAGTGATCGTGTTTCGGTCCCTAGTATGGCACGTTCGGTTTTTAGCCCTTGTGATTCTTGAAATTTGATCAAGGCTTGTTGTGTGCGCTTTCCAAAGTAGTTCGTTTCTTGTCCTTTTGAGCCAGGTCCATTCATTGAGATAGAATAGTTATTTGCGTTCAAGAATTTTTGAAGCTCTAGGACAGTGTTGCTTGTTGTTCCGAGTTGTGCGTTTTCGTCTAGAGTTTGGAGGTAGGAAGTGGATGTGGTGTTGATGCACGCTGTTAGTGTTTTTTGAGGTAGGAGTGAGGCGAGAAGATATGAGGGGATAGATCCGCCTCCGCCCCCTGAAGATGAACCAGAGCTTGATATTGGAGTACCGATAAGAGCGAAGTCGGAGAACTGGGTTGTGCTGCACGTAACAGTATTCGCGCTTGTATTTACCGTACAACTTGGGAGATCATTCCATGAGGTGTCATATCGGAGAATTTTTAGGGTGGACTCTGTATAATTTGAAATTTCACTATCTTCATATTGAATGGCGATTGTTAAGAAGCTAGCGAATGAGGTTTGTGCGGTCGAGCTGCTTATGAGTGCTTCGAGATGGTAGGTGTGAGAACCGATAATCCCTAGGCTGGAGGCTACTCTAGCAGCGGATGCGAAGGTTGTTGTATTGATCTTTTTTATTTGGAATGTTGCAGTTGTTGTGCCGTAGCCGGCAGTTACGCCTAGTGTCAGAGTGTCGTGGGTGATTGTTTGTGAGCTTGATGTCGCAACCTCAGTGGACGTCACAGATATGACAGATGTATTGCCGGTACAACTTCCTGTTGTGAAGAGAGATGGTGAGCTTGTTGCGGTATTTGCAGAGCTGTCTTTTGATTTCACGCGATAGTAATAGGTGGTACAACTTTCAAGTCTTCCGATTGTAACTGAATGTGATGTGACGCGAGGGGACGTGTCACTTTCCGAGGTTTGGAACGGGTAGCTCGTGGGGATCGTATTGTATTCTATTTGGCTTGAGGCGGCTTCGTCAGTCGTCCAGGTAATGGTTCCAGTGGTGTTGTTTACCGAGTGTGAAAGAGAAGAGATAGATGGCGCAGTTGTGTCAGGACCCTCGTCGTCAATCGTTGTATGTACATGTTGTGTGTTTGACCCTAAGGAGGCGTTTGAGGGACTTCCTAGTTGCAAAACAATAATTTCGTTTCCTTCGTAGGTTGCGTCATTTGTGATTGATATTGAGATAGTTGTCGTCGAATTACCCGCAGATATTGTGGAGGTACTATTTGCAAGAGTGTAGTCTGTACCAGAACCAGTCGCTGTTGAGGAAGATTGTACGGTATATTGAACCGTTGTTGTTTTGCTCGAGGATGCGGATAATGAGATTTCGAGTGTTGCTGTTGCTGTAGCTTCACTACCAGTCGATGTCGCAAGAGTGAACTGAATTGAAGGAGCGGCATCATTATCCGTAAGTGTTAGGGTATGAGTTGAGGTGGAGCCTAGGTTCACATTTGTAGAGGTATGGATATTGAGATAGATGAGTTCGTCATCTTCATCAAGAGAGTCGTCTGTTAGAGTTACCTGAATTGAGGTGGTGGTTGCTCCTGCGGAGATGGTGCTCGTACCATTTGCAAGGGTGAAGTCTGTACCATTTCCTGTAGCGGTTGAGGTCGAGAGAGCTCGATACTGAATCGTAATACTCTGACTAGACGTAGCAGAGAGTTGAAGTACGAGAGTCGCAGTGGCACTACTTTCAGTGTATGAAGATGTACTAGAGACAAAAAAGATTGTGGGAGCGTCATCATCGTCTGTGATTGTGTGGATAAGTGTTGAGGTGGAGCCTATTGTCGCGTTCGTAGAGGTGCTGATTGTGAGAATGATTGTCTCATCAGCTTCATCTAGCGAGTCATTTATAATCGAGATTGAAATTGAGGTAGAGCTTTGTCCTCCAGATATCGTGGCTGTTGTCGTCGAGATTGTGTAATCCGAGCCGTAGGTCGCGGTTCCTGAAGAGGCAAAGGCAAGAGATATGGTTTGGGTTGAGGTTGTTCCAATTTCTAAGAGAATGATTACAGATGTTGCGGATTCGGTACTAGAATGAGAACTTGAGGTGAATGATAGTATTGGTGCCGCTTCATTATCTACAATAGTGAAGATATGCTGTGTTGTGGTACCGAGAGATGCGTTTACTGGAGTTGTTAGCTGAAGCACGATTGTTTCTGAAGACTCAACAAGAGCGTCATCTGTTATGGTTACGGATATAGAGGCTGTGGTTGCTCCTGCGGAGATGGTTGAGGTGCCATTCAGAAGAGTGTAGTCTGTGCCACTTCCTATTGCGGTTGAAGAGGCGACTACGCTGTATTGGATAGTTGTTGTTGCATTTGTGGATGTGGAGATTTGAAGAGAAATTTGGATTGAGGATGATGCTTCGCTACCTTCAGAGCTAGTGGATGCGAACTGAATAGATGGAAAGTTTACTGTGACAGTTGGAAGACTTCCGAGGGATGCGTGTGAACCGCTAGAGTCAACTTTTTGAGAAATACCAATTTGAGTTACACCAGTTGTGGTTCCGACACTTACGCCGCTTGCGCCTCCACCGGATCCGTACGTGAATGTAGTTGTGCTTCCGTTTCCAAGAGAGATGAATTTTACTTCCGCGGTTTGTCCGCTAAAGATCGGCACTGAGGGACCGATTGTAACATTGTCAAAATAGAAATTTGAGAGGAGCGCGATTGGAATTTCGAAACCGTAACTTAGTACTGCATCGCGTGCTGTAGAACTTGTGCTTGGTAGATCTACCACAACGTGAGTCCATGTGTCGGTTGCAAATGAAATATTCGTGGGGAGATCGAATCGTGTGGAGCTTCCAAGGTCCGCAGATTCAGAGGCTAGAAGATCAACATCCCCTGTGGTTAACGCTATATTACTACGAATCCAGAATGATAGCTTGGTGTATTCAGACCAGTTTTGCGCACTTCCGAAGTTGTAATAGATTTGACCAGTGCCGACACTTGCTGTTACGGAGGCTAGGAGACTTGCGGTTCCTTCTTTTTTTATTGACGAGGTTGCGCTTAAAGAAATAAAGAGTGAGTTGTCGCTCCAGCCGGTTGCAACATCGAGCGGGTTCACTGAAGTTGCAAAGACCCCGGTTGTTGATGCGGTAACATATCCAGCAGTACTTGATGTTCCTTGGGGGGTGCTCCAATTTGTGGGGCTCGTGAAGATGAGGCCGCCGTCTTTCATATCTTCTCCTGCAGTATAGGTAATAACGAAGGTGTTATTGGTTGAACTTGCGAGCGCAGTCGAAGGGGATACTGAAGCTGTGCCGCTTCCGTCTGCGCTATATGTGATTGTCGCGCTAAAAACAAAAAGTATAACTCCTAAAGTAAGCGTTAGATATCTGTGTGTTAATTTATTAATGGTTAATTTTTTAGACATCTTTAAACCCCACATTGATAATGTGGGTTCATTGACTAATTGTACTCTTTTTATTTATTGAGTTTGATAGTGGAGAGGATCGAGGCGAAGTCTTTTAGGATTTGGTCTTTGGGACTTAAATAGGT
>CAZGST010000002.1:20449-26305 GCA_964528655.1 uncultured Candidatus Saccharibacteria bacterium | reverse complement strand
AGGTTGCGGAGATTGCGATAATGTTTTCTTTGTGGGCAAGGGCGATGGTTTTTCCTTCGTAGAGACCAGACCAGGTGTAGGTGAACGCAAATGCGCCACTCATTGTGGTTGTTCCGTATTTTTGATTACCGAGTTTGAAGTTTGAACTTGCGCTGTTTCTCATCCAGTTAATTACCGGTTGCTTGTCAATAGAATTTTCGTAGATATTGAAACTAATTGTGGTTGGTCCGTCACGGTCTATGGCTGTGCCGTTCAAAATAGCTTGGTTTTCGGGGGTGTCTTCGATGAGTTCTATTATGTAATGAAAGCGTTCAGCGTTCCCGACTTCTTTTTCGGTGAGGAGATAGTTATTGGGGTATGAAAATTTAATACCATACGTTTGGTTTCTGTAGATTTTCGCTTGACCTTCAGTGGGTGGCGTGGGTTTTTCTCCGTTTCCGAAGTAGATGGAGAACATGTAGCCTAAGAAGAGAAGCGCGAGAACAATGATTGAGGTTATGATAAGTTTCTTCATGTCGTGTAGTGCGTTTTTAGGAATTATTGTTACGTTCTCAGTTCCCTCAAAGCTTGCTTTGCGTGGTAGACCACGTCGTCTGGGATGTTTTCAAGTTGTTCGATTTCGTCTTCGGAGCACCATTTCCACTCATTACTTAGGTCACTTTGCATTTGGGGCGCTACTTTGTCGGTTTTGCTCCTTACGAAGTAAACGAGCCCGATGTGTTCGTGTTTTTCTGAAATTCTGTGACGATTCAGCGCTACTGGAGGAATGAGTTCGGTGTAGTCATTTGTGTCTTTTCTAAAGGCGCGAGTGTCTATAATTTCGACATCGAGTCCAACCTCTTCTTTTCATTCGCGGATTACGGCTTGGTTTGGGTCTTCACTCAGTTCGATGTGGCCTCCTACGTCAAGCCATTTATGGTACTTATCGTGTTTACGGAGAAGGATTTTGTTGTTGTAGACAATGAAGACGTCTACGACAAAGTCTATTTTTTCGTGAATGTGGGACATGGGTAGAAATTATAAAATTCAAGACTTGAAACTAAAGACTTATTTATTATGACAATTTGCGGTATAATAAGCAAAATTTTTTACGCATATGTCAAAAGACGCAAAAATGGCTAGGATGCCTTCGCGGTTTTCTCAAGCCGAAATTTTCAGGAAATTTGTTGAGCTAAAAGTTTTTGAGCCTAGCGTTTGTGAGGATTTTTATAACGATGCTACGGCTATTCTTTTTGGTGAAGGGAAACCCAAGATTTTTGCGAGTGAGGGTTATAAAGTGAAGTCTGACAAAAAAGCTCGTTTTGTTCAGTTTATGCGTTCCTTTGATATTGGGGGAGAGGAAGTGGAAGAGGTTGTGCTTGTTCAGTTTAAATTTGGCGGTCACCATGTTCGTGAGTTACCAGGTTGTGAGTCTATAAAAAGAAAAGTGGTGTGTCAGCTTGATTGCGGTGACCAGATCTTGGAGGAGAGGTATGAAGGGGATTACAGAATGCCTGAGATGAGGCATATTTCTGAAATGTTGAATGATACGAGTACTAAAACTGACAGGAGGATCGACGACTATTTTGGTTTTGAGGATGTTGATCCTGCGAATCTTACTAGAGGGAAGAAGCCAAAGCCGGTTCTTTTGAGACAGGAAGTTCGTTTTACTGAGAGTTTGGTTCACGGCACGTACGATGTTTATAAGACAAGAGTTACTCTTCCGAAGGTGGGAGATGTTTCTGAAGCGGCATTTTGCGAAGTGGAGAGGCGGGACAAGAAGGATGCTGGACTTGATGATAAGGAGAAAAGAACCTGGACGTATAGATTTAACGGAGAAAGATTTGAGAAATTTGATACGACGGATGGGAGAACTGTTACTGCTCATGATTTTGCTATTTCGTTTTCTGGGAGAGCAGAGAAAGTTGATAGGAAATATTTTCACTCAGGAGTAGGCACGAGCTTTGTTTTTTAACTTGCGTAAAGATTTTAGATTTTGAATTCGTGGAGGGAAAGGTTAGTGATGTTTTGGGGGATGGGACGATGGAAGATTTTGTGGAGAATGCGGATCACGCCGCCGTGGGTTACGACGAGGACTTTTTTGTTTCCGTAGTTTGTTTTGATGTTTTCGAGTGCTTTTTGGATTCGCTCGCGGACTTGTTCTTTGGTTTCACCGTCGTAGGGGGAGAAGTCGTATTCGGGTTCTTGGGAGAGGACTTCTGGGTGTGCTTCTTGTTTGGTAATTTTTGCGATTTCGTCCCAATACTTTCCACCAAGGGTTCCACTGTCAGGTTCTACAAGGCGGTCGTCGGTTACTATGGGGAGATTCCATTTTTTTCCGATGATTTCTGCGGTCTCGAGGGCGCGTTTTAGGGGCGAGGAGATAATAATGTCGTACTCGTTTGTTGCGGTTTTAAGGAAGTCTTCGGTTTGTTTTATTCCTTTTTCGTTCAGGCTCCAGTCTTCGTTTTTCCCAAGGGCGATCTTATGAAAGTTCGCGTCTGTTTCTCCGTGACGGAGGAGATGAATGGTCATGAGGAGGTGAGGATTGTTTTTATTCTTTGGATTGCTTTGGGTAAGTTTCTTCGTCCTTGGCCAAGGGGATAGTAGGCAGGGAATACTTTGAATGTTTTATTGTGTATGTGGAGGAGTTCGTATTTCGTGTCTTTGTAGGTGCTTACTAAAACTGGTTTTTCTAATAGTATCGAGTTTACCTGATTTCCGAATGAGATGATAGTTTCCGGGTTTACTGTTTCTATTTCTTTTTTCATGAGCTCAAGATAGTCTTTGAATACATGATTTTTTAGGGGTCTCGCATCGAGTTGGGTGCATTTTGCAAGGTTTGTGACGAATACTTTTTTTGTTTTTAGTTCCGAGTAGATGCTGTGCGCAAAGTCTTTTGTCCACTCTTTAGGCCGTATAGATCGTATGCGTTCGAAGGAAAGAGGGGATAGGATGTTTACTTCTTTGAACAGACCCCAGATATTTTTTGTTCCGAGCCAGGGAGCGCGCAGGCCTTTCCATTTTTTATTTGACGAGATGTTTTTCCCTGTAGGGTTCATAAACACGAACATTATACGTGGTTTTTTACTGCACCCTGCTCCGTAGATTGAGTTCAGTGAAGGTTCTCCGTGTTTACGTTGAAGAGCGTCAAAATGTTTGTGGAGGAATGTAAGTTGCATTTAATATGGCTGCCGGGCTTGGATTCGAACCAAGGTGACGACTTTCAGAGAGTCGCATCCTACCGCTAGATGACCCGGCAATTTTTATCGGTATATCCGAAAGTGAATTAATTTTTTGAATTCCGCTACTTCTTTTTTTCTCCGCAATCGTGTTGAGTGTTCCTTTCTGTATTCTGGATGGAATCCAAATCTTTCCAGTGCTCTTCCAATTTCTTTTAAAAGATGAGGATTTTTGTTCCTGAATTGGAAGTTGTACGTGCACGTGGGCAAGTGAATTGATAAGGAGCCTTCGGCTTCAAATAAACCTTTTACCCATGCAAGAAGATAATCGTCTGACTCTTTAATCCATTTAGGTAATTTTATCTTTATTCCTTCACGATTACCAGTTGGTACTTTTAATCTTTTTGAAATATTTTTTTGATATACCCAAATTCTTATACCATTTCCGACTGTGTGTGTCGAGGGTGTTTTTTCGAAGAATTTTTTAAGTAGAAATTTCGTGTAATTTACTAATTTTGGATATTTTGTATTTAACGAGATCGCGAGTCTTTCGGTTCTTGGGAATGCACCTATGTTTCCATCTCCTAATGCTAATCCAATGAGGAAGGCGAGTTCTTTAGAAGGAGGAAATGGAGTATTGTATATTTTTATTTTTCCGACGCGGATCATTTCCTCTCTCCACACTTTAAAATTGTCTATGTGTTTTTTTCTGAAAGTTTTTGATATTTTTTCTCCTCTTTTTAGATACTCTTTCTCGTTTGGGATCGGCCTGTTTTTGAGACTTTCTCTCCACATTTTGTATCTAGAGTCTGATTTTGAAAGATCACTAATATTAAGAGCGAAAGCCCTTATGTTGGTGTGGAATTTTTGATTGTATTTTTTGATTGATGTATTGTGAGTAGTAAGATGAGTGTTTGTGATTGACGAGAATCTTTTCGAGCATATTTTGCAGGCGATCATTTGTTATTTATAGCAGATTTTTAGTATGTCCACTACCGTTAGATTACCTAGCACTGTTTTTAGTATTTTAGATTATGAAAAAATTAAGTATGACAATTGAGCGTCTAAAAGCTAAGTCGATATCTGATATTGAGTAATTACAAGATTTTTAGCCTTTACTGGCTATGCTTACGATCAGTTTTATAAGATGGTTGAAGCTGGATATTTAAAAGGCATGGTTAATAACGTGAGAACGGGGACTTTTGTACGAGATGAACAGAAAGGGGTCTGACCTCTTTTTCTACATCTTGCGATTTATATCTTCGGGATAAACTTTTTGAAGATATCACCGAGTTTTTCAACGACACCTACTTTTATTTCGTCCTCATCTTTTACTGGGTGTCTTGAGATTATCTCTCTGGGTGGAGTGTAGAGATTTTTCATTGTGCTTATCACAAAGTCTAGATACCGTTTTTCTTGGTCGAGATTTTTACTGGTTATGTCTTCTTTCAGTAGTTTTCTGGAGGAAGAAAGAGAGTGGGCTATAAGAGCCTTGAAGGAGTACTCCTCTAAGTAGTCTCTGGTTTTTGAGTGTTGGGCGTGAAAGAAGATTGCTGAATAGGTGAGAGGGAGAGCTACTCCGAAGCCGAGCCAAGAAGTAGCGATAAAACCTGTACCGGTTATGATGGCTACGAATATGAGAGCGGCGATTACAAAAAGAACGAGAATGTTCGCGATAAACCAGTTTAACCACTGGTCGCGGGCTTTTTCCACTTCCTTTTTTCGTTCTTCAAAGATGCGCCAGAGTGTGTCTCCTTCTAGAGAATTAACTTGATTTTGGTTTGAGGTGATTTCTTCCATGTGGAGATTGGTTTATGTTGTTAATAGTATCATAATTTTGGGTTAGGGATACGAATAAAATTATTGTTGTGGTTTTAGTTGTTTCGGGAGGTGCGTAATATGGTCAAGGTATGGCAGTAACAGAGAGGTTCAAAACCTTTTTGGTATACTTAGAGAGTTATTAGATAAAAACACCTTGTGAGGAGGTGTTTTTATTTCGTGTTTCCTTCTTTCACCTTTTTTATTGCGGTGATTGCAGTTTTTGCGTCGAGGGTATCGTGCCTTCCGGCTCTCAGTTGTTGGGCTAATTTGATTGGAGTTGTGGTTGGAAACCCTTTAACTAACTTTATTGTTTCTTCCAATAACTGTGGGGAAACTATTATTTCTGGCTTTAGTTTTGGGGGATGTGTTTTTTCGGGTACACCTCTTGCCTTATTGATGGCTATCACGGCTCTTCTCGGGTCTATTCCTAGGAGTTCTAATTCACGGAACGCAGCCATTGGATTTTCTGCATTTGCAAGGGCATAATGGGCTAGGTCAAGTAGGTCTGGATCATTTAATTCTTTTTCTGGCTTTGGTTTTGGGATAGATTCTGCCATTTTTGTTATTGTAGCACTCTTAATCAATAAGATTTTTTTGTTTTAATCGGGGGATTACTTCTTCTTGAAAAATTGAGCCGATATTCAGGCTTTGTGCTTCCCTTGAATTTATCCAAAGAATTTCTTCTATTTCTCTGTTTGGTTTTGGTTCGTTTTTCCACGACTTTACGATAAATACTTCCATTTGTATTATTTTTGTTTCGTCTCCGGCGACTGGATGGATGAATGTTCCGAATTTTTCGAAATTTTCTTTTTTGGTTTCGATTTTGAATTCTTCGACTAACTCTCTTATCAGAGCATCTTCAGGAGTCTCATTC
>CAZGST010000002.1:18407-20439 GCA_964528655.1 uncultured Candidatus Saccharibacteria bacterium | reverse complement strand
CTTTTCAATTTTTCCTCTAGGCGCGAAGAAGATGCTTTTTCCTCTGGATCTCGCGATGAGGACTTTTTTGTTTTTGATGAGGATGCCACCTGATTTATAGATATCAATTTTATTTATCATTGTTAGTGGGTGGAAAAACTTCTTCTGCGATTTTGAAGAATTCAGGGTAGAGGTGTTTATTTGTTGCGATGAGTCCTTTGTTTCCGGGGACCCAGTCCTCGCCCTTGAGGTTCGTGACTACGCATCCGGCATTTTTCATAATGAGGTATCCGGCGGCAAGATCCCAGGAGTTATCGTTTGGTGTTATGTACCAGTCTCTTCTTCCGTCAGCAGTCCAGGAGGATGAGATGACAACGGAGGCGATTCCGTTTATCCAAGCCGTGCCTTTTGATATTTCGTATAGTTTTTGTTGGAACTTGATACTTACAGGTTTTCCGGCTGTGACCATTCCTATGCCATAGGTACCATCCCAGGAGTCTTTTTTGGAACAAGTTATTTTTATGTTGTTCAGCGTTGTTTTTTTGTCCCCTTCTGCGTAGAAGAATTCGTGAGTTGTGGGAAGATAGATTCCAGCGTGGGTAATTTTGTTTCTGTGGGCGAGCGCGATACTTATTTCGAAAAGAGGAACTCTGGTTTCAAAGTTGCGAGTTCCGTCGATTGGGTCTATGTACCAGACGTGTTCGGCGTTAACGTTTTCGTCTTCGCTTTCTTCGCTTACAATGCCGTGATTCGGGAATTCTTTTTTTATTGCGGTTTTTATGATTTTTTCTGAAGCAAGGTCGGCTTCTGTCACTACGTCGTGCTGTCTTCCATTTTTTATGTTAGTTACTTTTGCGTGGCCAAAGTGACGCATAACTTCTTGGCCTGCTTCTTTTATCGTGTTTTCTATGAATGTATTTATCTCCATTTTTATTTTTGTCTTTTCAACTCCTTTGTGATCATTTGTTTTGTTAGTTTTGGTTTTTCTCTCGCGGTGAATTCAAATTTATTTGCTTCGGCATGCGCTTTCACATAGGACCAGCTAGAGGTCATTCGGTAGCGTTCATGAAGTTCGTGGAGGAGAACGAAGTTTCTTTCTTTCAGGATAAGGTCATCATCTAACCAGATTTCGTTTTTTGGGACGAAGGGATAGACCTTGTCATGACCGCCTTCGGTAAAATCGATAAAGAAAATATCGCGCACTATTTCTCCTTTTACAATCCAGATGTTAAGTTTTTTATGGTGGTCTAGTAGGCGGGTGTGGATTCTTTTTATAATTGTTTCTTTTTCTTTATTTGTTTTGGGGATGAAGAGCTTCTTCTTTTTTATGGATAGGATAGCGCGTTCGCGCTTTTCTTTTTTATCCGCTCTGTCAATTGCTGAATAATAACTCTTCCCTTTTTTTATAAGGCGGTGTTCAACAAGGAGGTGATCTATGTAAAAGATTGCTTCGCCTGGATCGTGTTCTTTGTCAATCCAGAATTCTTTTTCTGGGATAAATTTGAAGTGGTAGTGCTGGCCAAAGTTTGAGAATTCTTTGTTTATTTTTTCTCTTACGTATTCGCCGTCTACGATCCAGACAATGATACTTCCTATCTTTTTGTATTTTTTGAGATATGGTTTCTTCATATCATTTCGAACCAGTTTATTTTCGAGGTGTCTTTTGGGGAACCGTTGTAGTTTATTACAATTTCTTCACCCTTTTTTATTGGTTGTAGGGCTTTGTAGGTCATCACCTTTTTTTTGAAGTCTCGGTCGTAGGTAGCGTTCGGACTATATGAGTGATTGTAGATAAGGCCGTTCCCTAGTATTATCGCTGATATTTTTCCGCGCCACTCATACATATAGTCATCGAGGATGGTTTTTTCGCAAAGTTTGTACTCTCTTTCAGAGAGGATAATAACGGGACAAATTTCTATTATTTCTCCTTTTTTGAAGTTCTTGAGAGCAAACACTCCTCTACCTTTTTTTGTTGAGGTGTGTTTTGTTTCTATGTGGGAAATCATGTATTCGTTTCTATTTTTATCTCGACTGGTTGTGGGGTTTTGCCCTC
>CAZGST010000002.1:17487-18397 GCA_964528655.1 uncultured Candidatus Saccharibacteria bacterium | reverse complement strand
GCCCTCAGTCTGGATTTTTGTGATAGTGAGGATGTTGTTACTCATTTTCGCTTCCAAGAGTTTTATTTTTTTGTTCAGAGGGAGTTGAGTTTTTCCTGGTAGAGGTGTTCTAATTATAGTCCAGCATCCGGGTTCTTCGTTCAAGGCACGGATTTTGTGATCGATTGTTATTATTCTATCTTTGGACAGGTCGACAAAACCGTCTTCCAGGGTGAGTTTTTTTGTGTAGGTGGCTTTTTCGTGGTCTTGAGGTTTCGATGTAATTTCATTTTTTACGAATCTGGATAGGGTTTCTACGAGGAGGTTTCCGGAAAGATGAGCAAGTTTTTCAGATAATATATTCGTAGTCATTTCCGAGATGGGTTCTTCTAGAATTTTTGTTGCTAAAATTGGTCCGTGATCAACTTTTTCGTCCATAAGAATGAGGGATGTGCCGGTTTTTTTATCGCCGTTTATAATCGCGGTTTGGATCGGTGTAGCGCCACGATATAGCGGAAGAAGAGAAGGATGGATCACGATGATTCCTTTCGGAAAAAGGCTGATGATTTCTTTGGGGATTATTTTTCCGTAGGCGGCCAAAATGCCTAGGGTATAGTTTTTTATCTTCAACTTACACTCTTCGGTGTTTATTTTTTCTGGTTGGAAGATGGGGATTTTGTATTTTTCAGCGAGAACCTTTACGGGAGAGGGCGTAAGATTTATTTTTCTTCCCGCGGGTTTATCAAGGTTTGTTATTACTAGGGAAGGAGGAAGGTTTGCTTGTATCAGTTCGTCAAGGACTATAGCTCCAAATTCAGGGGTTCCGAAGAAGACGTAGTTCATAGTGTTAGGTAGAAGAGGAGGTTGTGTTTTTTTCTATAGTTTGGATGTGTGTACATTTGTCTGTGAAGAGAGCACCGTTCAGATGATC
>CAZGST010000002.1:15031-17477 GCA_964528655.1 uncultured Candidatus Saccharibacteria bacterium | reverse complement strand
AGCAAGGAGTCCCCAGGCTTTTATTTTTATTTTTTTTCCTTGGATAGTTAGCGCTTCAAGGGTTATTTGATGGGGGCGCTCTACCGGACCGAAGGTATTTGGTACACTGAGGCACCCTTCTTCAATTGTTGTTGTGTCTTTTGAGGGTTTTGTGATTACTGGATTCAGATAGGCGTAAAATTTTATGTGGCCATTTGCGTCAGGGACTTGGGCGACAAAGAGACGATGTGAAAGACCAATTTGATTCGCGCTTAGCCCTATACCATTTGCTTTTTTCATGATCTCGCGCATTTTTTTCACAAGGTCTTTCAGCTCATCTTCTATCGATTCAAAGTTTATTTCTGGAACTTTTTTTCTTAGGAATCCTTCTTCCTTTTTGTTTTTGGTAGTAAGAATAGTCATGAGGGGTCTATGATTTCCTTTTTTTCTTAGGTTTTTCAGGTTTGGGTTTTTTTATCTTTGAGAGAATGGATAGACGTTCTACTATGCGCATGAAATAAGCTCCTTTTTTTCTGACGTCTTTTTTTTCCGCTACACTTTTCGCGATCCTGAAGAGTTCGCTTCCGTCATAGACCTTCGCGAGCTTCATGTACAAGGATTTGTGGTTTTTATCATCCAGAATTTCCGCAAGGGCAAGACCTGTTAGTTGATGAGAGGAATAGACTTTTGAGGTCCTTTTTCTTTCTTCGATAAGTTTTTTATAGTTTTCTGTGGAGGTTAATTTTTGCACGGTTTTATCATATAGTAATTGGGGTGAAGAATAAAGAATTATAGTAATGAGACTTTTTATCGCAGTTCCTATTCCAAAAGAGATAAGGTGGGTTATTTCTTCTCTTGTAGAAGAGTTGAAAGAAAAAATGGGTAATCAGAAATTACGATGGGTTAGTGATCAGAACTGGCATTTTACGGTTACTTTTTTGGGTAGCCAAGAAGAGGAGAAGGTGAAGATAATAACTGAAGTGATGGATAGGTTTTTGAAAGGAATGAAGAGTTTTTCTGTAAGATTGAAGGAGGTAGGTTATGGTCCGTCTCTCAGAGACCCTTCAATGATATGGTGCACAACACACGAAGAGACTGGGGTTTGTTTTGTGCGTTTGAAAAATTTATTGGAAGATGAGTTGGAGAGGACGGGGATAAGGTGGCAGAGAGACAGAAGAGGTGCGGGTCCGCATATTACTCTAGCAAGGTTCACTGGGGAGAAAAAGATCTCATTTTTTTCCGAGGATGTCAGTGATTTGTCGTTTGATGCTACAGGAATCGAGCTTGTTCAATCAACTTTATCAAGGAGCGGTCCTTATTATACGACACTGCATAGCAGTAATTTTGGGTAGATTGTTTTCATTTTTTTGTTTTTTAGGATACATTTATAGGTATGTGGAATAAACCTTGGTTTCGGAATTTTTTTACAATCTCACTTATTGTTTTGGGGGCGATTTCCTTTTTTCATTTTGGCAGGGTTTATTCTCCTGATGGGAAGGTAAACCCAAAATCAGATGAGGTGTTAGACGCTGATATTTCAATTCTCTGGAAAACGATAGAAGAGGTGAAGGGAAATTATGTTCGCAGCAAGGATATTTCCGATCAGGATCTTTTGTATGGAGCGGCACGAGGGGTTGTGAGATCGCTCGGGGACCCTTATTCAGAATTTTTTCCGCCATCGGATGCAGAAAAGTTTCATGAGGATATTGGCGGAAGTTTTGGAGGGATTGGGGCGGAGATTGGGATTCGGGAAAATCAGCTTGTTATTATCGCACCTTTGAAAGGGAATCCGGCATTTGAAGCGGGGCTGAAGTCAGGGGACTTTATCTTGGGAGTGAATGGAACTTCTACCTATGGAAGCGTACTCGAAGAGGCGGTAAAGAATATACGAGGAGAGGTTGGGACAAAGGTGACTCTTCTTATATTTCGAGAGGGATGGCAAGAACCAAAGGAATTTACGATTACGAGAAGAATTGTAATCGCGCCTACACTTGACTTTCAGATGAAAGAGGATGGGATCGCGTATTTTCAGATGTATAACTTCAATAATAGTTTATCTTCTCTTTTTTATCGTTCAGTGTTAACAGCGTCTCTCAGTGGTATGCGGGGAGTAATAGTTGATGTGAGGAATAATCCAGGGGGATTTTTGGAGGTTGTGAATGATGTTTTGGGCTGGTTTTTGGATAAGGGGGATGTGACAACAATTGAACGCTTCGCGTCCGGTAAGACGAGTGAGTTTCGGGCATCGGGAAATAGTGCTTTGCGGAATATTCCAGTTGTTGTAATTGTAAATAAAGGTTCGGCTTCGGCGTCTGAGATTCTCGCTGGGGCTCTTCGCGATCAGCGAGGAGTGAAGGTAGTGGGAGAGAAGACGTTCGGGAAAGGAAGCGTGCAAGAGATAAAAGACCTTAAAGATGGTTCAACTTTGAAGATTTCTATCGCGGAGTGGCTTACTCCAAATGGGACT
>CAZGST010000002.1:10650-15021 GCA_964528655.1 uncultured Candidatus Saccharibacteria bacterium | reverse complement strand
AAAGTTTGATTTTTGAAGGATGTAAAAGGGATCGGAAGGAAAGGAGAGGTAAGAGAGATGAAGGATGGATACGCTCGGAATTTTTTGCTGCCTAACGGACTTGTGAAGATTGTGTCTCATGGAGTCTTGGAAGAGTTGAAGGTGAAGCAGGCACGCGATGAGACAGAAAGACAAGAGCGTGTCGCAAAGCACTCTTTGGTAGCTAAAAAAATTGAGGCGAAGCCTTTTGTGTTTCAAGTTCGGGTTCATGAGAAGGGAGAAGTTTTTGGGTCTGTGCAGAAGAAGGATATAGAGGCACGACTAAAGGAGCTGCGTATTTCTTATCAGAGTATAGAACTCAATCGGCACATAAAAGAGCTGGGGGAGCATACGGTTAGCGTGGACTTTGGTGACGGAGTTTTTGCAAGGATTGCTGTTGTGCTTGAGCCTCAAAAATAGGGGTTGGATATATAAAAATACTCTGCAGAGCAGAGTATTTTTATATGGGCGTTGCTTTTATACTACGGAGACGATTTTAATTTGTTTTTTTGAACCGTCAAAGTGAAATTTGCTTTTACGGGTGAATTTTACTGAGCCGTTTTTTACGGCGAAGAGAGTGTCATCTGAACCTTGCTTTACGTTTTTGCCGGGGTAGAATTTCGTACCTCTTTGACGGGCAATAATTTCACCTTTTTTTATCACTTGTCCGTCGTGTACTTTTACGCCAAGACGTTTTGATTCAGAGTCTCGTCCAAGTCTTGTAGCGCCTTTTGCTTTGGTATGTGCCATAGTTGATTTTTGGGGATTATAAGAGTAATTTTTGTTTATGTCAATTTTTGAGGTCTTTATTTGGGCGAGAGAACATAAGGAAAAAGTGATTATTGTAATGCTTGTAGTGCTTTTGGTTTTTTTCAGTTTCGCAGCGGGGTATTTACTTTCGGGTTTGAAGAATCATCCACCGATTGTTATCCAGAAGTGTAGCTACTAGGCGAGATGTTATAATAAGTTAATGAAGATTTTTTGGTCTCGTACTTTTCGAGTTTCGATTTTTGTTACGGTTTTTGTTGTCTCTTTACTTTTTGTTTTTACTTCAAACGCTTTTATCGGTCCTGGTACTTTACAACCAGGGAGCGGAGGGGGGCAGTTGCGGTTAGACCCCAATGGAAACATTGGGTTTGGTTCAGCGAGTGGCACGCCATCTGGGAATGAGCCTTCGGGAGCATTTGGAAGGGTATTTATGATTGCTTCTTCCACGAATCCAGGACTTGGGCTCAGGAATCTTTCAGGGGGTGATGACCCCAGAGGATACATCCTTTACTCCAAGGGGAATGGGAGTTTCCAGATTTGGGATGATAAGGCATTTCAGGTGAGGTTTGTGATTGATAAGAGTGGTAATGTTGGTATTGCGACTACGACTCCTACTGCTCCGCTTGTCGTTGTTGGGGACGCTACGATTACTGGTACGCTAACGGCAGGAACTATTGCTGGAGGAGGGGGAAGCGTTGCTGCGGGGAACGTCATGGCAGGATCATTTGGATCGAATACTGGAGGAGGGAATTATACTTTTCCATCGAATCTTACTGTTGATACGAGTACTTTGTTTGTGGACGCAACGAGTAATCAGGTTGGGATTGGGACAGTTTCGCCTGGAGCAAGACTTACGGTAACTGGTTCGGGGATTTGGGATGGCGCAGCTTTTGAGCTTAATAACACTGGCGCTAGTGGACGTAGGTGGACGATTTTTTCAACGAATTCGAGTTTCAGTCAGGGTGCTGGAAAGCTTTTATTTTATAACACTACAGCATCTTCAAACGCGTTAGTGATCGATTCTTCTAATAACGTGGGAGTGGGAACGACAAGTCCTGCATACAAGCTTGATGTACAAGGAGGACAGGTAAATACTTCTGGAGGTTTGTGTATTGCAGGAGATTGTAAGACTGCGTGGTCGCAGGTTGGGGGAGGGGGAGCGACAGCTACAACTACATGGAATAGGAATAATTCTAGTGGGTATATTTTCCTTGTTACTTCTACTGATAGCGTGGGAATTGGAACAGCTTCACCTGGATCGAAACTTACTGTTGCAGGCTTGGTTGAATCTACCTCAGGCGGATTCAAGTTTCCTGATGGGACGACGCAGACTACGGCTGCCACGGGGGGAGGAGGGGGGGGCGGAAGTTCGTATTGGTCGCGGGATGCTAGTGGTGGATACGTGTATTTTGTTACCTCTACTGATAAGTTAATTGTTGGAAATGGTCTTTCCAATGCTGAAAAACTTCAAGTCGTTGATTCTTCTACTGGTGCCGTAAGTGCTGGTATTCGAAATACTTCAAATGGTGGTTCTGCAGAATCTTTTATTAACGTTAGTACGGCTGGTGGAGGAGATGCTCGTGTTCTTTTTAGAGTTAATGAAGGTGGCCCTTTTGTGGATTGGTCTCTTGGTATCGATAATAGTGATGGGGATAAATTTAAAATAGATACTGGTACTGGTATTGATACTGACTCTGTGTTTAATATTGTTGGCTCCTCAGGAAATGTCGGGCTTGGGATTGGTTCTCCAAGCTATAGACTTGATGTTGTGGGAGATGTTAACACTACGGGTCAGTATCGTATTGGTGG
Organism: uncultured Candidatus Saccharibacteria bacterium; assembly: GCA_964528655.1. Taxonomy (GTDB): domain Bacteria; phylum Patescibacteriota; class Minisyncoccia; order UBA6257; family GWB1-50-10; genus CAZGST01. Next base: position 12,426 of record CAZGST010000002.1, on the reverse strand, counting down.
TATTGTTGTTTTACGAACTCCGGATTCCTATTTAAATACTTTTGTTGGGAAGGGAGCTGGTAGTAGTACTGCTTCCGGAGGATACTCTAATGTTGCGATTGGTCGAGATGCTCTTTATGCGAACACATTGGGGAGTAATAATACTGCAGTGGGTTATAACGCGCTGTATTCTAATACTCAAGCATCAAATAATATTGCTGTTGGAGCATGGGCCCTTGACTCTAATACTACTGGTAATTCTAACGTTGCTTTTGGTGTCTCAGCTTTGACTGCTAACTTAGTAGGTATTTATAATACTGCTGTTGGTGATACTGCTTTAGGTTCTAACACAGGAGGACAGTATAATGTCGCTGTTGGAGCATCTGCATTGGGGGCCAATACAAACGGGGATGTTAATGTTGCTGTCGGTCTAAATGCTTTGCGATACACTGATGCTGATTGGAATACTGGCATTGGACACTATGCCCTTTATTCTAATACCACTGGTATTGAGAATGTGGCCCTCGGCACTTATGCTGGTTATACACTAACTTCTGCAAATGCAAATACTACAGGATCTTCCAATGTCTTCGTTGGATTTGGAGCTGGTCCAGGCACTCCAACACAACTTACGAATGCGATAGCAATAGGACAACGAGCGATTGTTTCCTCGAATAATACCATGGCACTTGGAGGAGTTGGTGGATATGCTGTGAGTGTTGGTATTGGAACATCTTCTGTTTCGAGTGGGGTCAAGCTTCAAGTCATCGGCGATATCCGGGTCGGTACCTCGGGTACGAACGGTTGTATACAAAGATGGGGCGGAGGAGTTTTGACTGGGGCGTGTTCTTCTGATTTACGGTTAAAGAAAAATATTGTTTCTCTCAGAAGTGTTCTTTCTGATTTTTCAAAATTGAACCCTGTCCACTACAATTGGAATGAAAAAGCAGAGCATGAGCTTGGAATGGACGGAAGCATGAAAAATCTTGGGCTCATCTCTCAAGAGGTGGAGAAAGTTTTTCCTGAACTTGTGACAGTTGATGATAAGGGATATAAACGAGTTGATTTTACAGCATTACAGTTTTATTCAATAAAGGCGATACAGGAGCAACAGACACAAATTCAAAGACAACAGAAAGAAATTGATGAACTTAAGCGTGTTGTTGATCTTTTGAGTGATTAATATATTTGATTGAGAGTACTAGTTGTTATAATAAGTGTAATGAAAAGTTTAAGGTCTCGCATTTTTCGGGTTTCTATTTTTGTTTGTGTTCTCGCAGCTTCTCTTCTTTTTGTTTTTTCATCGTTAGCTTTTATTGGGCCCGGTAGTAATCAGCCAGGAGTTGGAGGGGGTATCATTTCAACTAACGGGACTAATGTTGGTATTGCAACTACTACTCCTCAAATTCCATTTGTGGTCCAAGGGGATGCTTTGGTTACAGGAGTTTTCACTGCTGGGTCTATTTCTGGAGGAGGTAGTGGAACTACGTCAGCGGGGAATGTGTCAGCGGGTTCATTTGGACTCAATACTGGAGGAGGAAACTATTCATATCCCGCGAGTGTCGCGTTTGGGACAACAACAACTTCTTTATTACCGCAAGTTCTGTCTGTGAACGGAGGAGGATATGTGCGGGATTGGTTTGGTATTGGTACCTCGACATTTAGTTCACAGCATAGATTCCAGGTTGTTAACTCCACGAGCGTAACTGCAAGAATAACTACAACGGGTAATAGCAGCTCTGATTATTCTCGACTTATTCTTGATGTGGGAGGTCCTTCTGCTGGAGATGCTTACAT
>CAZGST010000002.1:0-10640 GCA_964528655.1 uncultured Candidatus Saccharibacteria bacterium | reverse complement strand
AGTGGAGTCTTGGGCTTGATAATAGTGATAGTAAAAAATTCAAATTGAATAATGGCCTTGGGGTTGACGACTCGTCAGTGCCCCTCACTGTTGATTATTTTAACGGAAACGTGGGCGTATTGAACGAGAATCCTGCATACGCTCTTGATGTTACTGGTCAAGTGAATAGTACAGGAGGTTTGTGTATTGCTGGCACGTGCAAGACTGATTGGTCAGTTATGGAAGGAGGATGGACTCAATTGGTGAACAGTGTTTTTCTTACGAGTTCTACGGATAGAGTGGGAATCGGTATTAGTGCTCCAAGTGTTCCTCTTCATGTTCGGCCTTTGGGAAATTATGATGAGAAGATTAGAGTTGAGGATACAGGATCGAATGAGTGGAATTATATAGCCTTTTATGATAGTGGAACGAGAAAGTGGTTCGCTGGACAGGATAATGTTGGTAGTTTTGTAATAGGAAGAGAAGCTGGGGGAGGTACGTATACGCGAGATTTTGGTATTACAGCCAGCGATAATGTTGGTGTTGGTACGACTACTCCTGCTGTAAAGTTTCAAGTTTTTGGTGATATTCGGGTTGGTACCAGTGGAACTAACGGATGTCTTCAGAGATTTAGCGGGGCGGTAATTGTTGGTACTTGTGCATCTGATTCACGATTGAAGACTAACATCCATCCTCTTCGGTCTGTCTTGAAAGAGTTTCTGCAACTGAATCCAGTTCATTACTCATGGAATGAAATAGCAGAGAAGGAGTTAGGGATGAGTACAAAAACTAAAGAATTGGGACTTTTGGCGCAAGAGGTGGAGAAGGTATTTCCTGAACTTGTGACAGTTGATGAGAAGGGATACAAACGGGTTGATTTTACTGCATTACAGTTTTATTCAATAAAAGCGATACAGGAACAACAAAGGCAGATTGAGGAACTTCGCAATTTGTTAGAATCAAGAGATAGGGAATAAAGGTATTATTTATTATGCTAGATAGAAAACAATTTATAATTTTTTTTGCAGTATTTATTTTACTGCTTCTTGTTTTGGGATTTTCTATGTGGGAGAAAGGATCTCGTGAATCTGGGGAAGACGTTTCTGTGGAAGCTACATATAGTTCTGAAGTGCCACTGGATGCGAGTTTAACAGAACCTGATTTTATTACCGCTGCCGCGCCAGAGAGCGAAAAGAAGTTTCGAACATTTCACATGGGAATTCAAGACAGAGGCTTTTCTCTTCAAGAGATTGTAGTAGAAGAGGGGGACACGGTACTTATCAAGCTTTTGGGGGGAGAGTCAGCTTATGATATTACCCTGCCTGAATTGGGGATTTATCAGAAGGTAGAACCAGCAGAGGAGAAGCAGATCGGGTTTCAAACACTTCTCAGAGGGACCTTTACTTATCTTTGTAGAGATTTTTGTCCGAATGGTATTATTAAAGGGTCGTTGATTGTAAAATAATTAAAAAATATGATGAGGTTTTTTGTAGGAATTTTACTTTTTATAGTGGGCCTTTCGATACTGCTTTTCATTGTGTGGCCGGCGATTACGGGGAGTTCCTCAACGTACGCAGTTTATCTTGATAGCGGAGATATTTATTTTGGAAAGCTTACTCGGTTTCCGCAATTTGGGTTAGAAGGAGTTTATACTATTCAGATAAACAGAGAGGATGCAGAGAATCCGGTCAGTATTCAGAAGTTTTCCAATGTGTTTTGGGGCCCACAGGATAGGCTTCTAATAAATCGAGATCGGGTAGTTTGGATGACCCCGCTTCATGAGGCGAGTGGGCTTTTGAAGGTTATTCGGGAGAATCCGAACCTTATTCCTTCTTCATCGAATCTTTCTCAACAGCTTCCGAATAGAGGGGGAACAGATGGACTTAATTCTTCTACGGAAGAGTAGGGAGGTGAATAACGGAATAGATAAATAAATGCGCCAAGAGAGTGGCGCATTTATTTATACGTGTCGAACTTCAACTTTTTTCTAGCTTCTATCTGGTATCATTTATAATATGGTAGGACAAATTTTTCCTAGATGCAGAGGGCAGGTTGCATTACCTTTTGTTCTTATTATCGCTGGGATTATTGTTGAGATTGCGATTGCTGGATCTTTTATTGTGTTCTACATGAATAACTCTCAACTTGGCGAGAGGTTGTCTGTGAGGGCGCTTGCGGCGGCTCATGCGGGTGTAAGGGATGCGACTATAGAGATAACAAGGAATAAAGAGTTTGTGACTCTTTCTACGTCTACTTATTCATTTAAAGTGGGAGAGGATTCCGTACAGGTTGAAGTATCTCGGACAACTGATGGGGTTTCAGAGGCGTATCTTTATACAGTTACCGCAACTGGAATGGCACGAACCAGGCAGAAAAAGCTTCAAGCTCAGCTTGCGGTGCATCAGGTGAGTGGTGAAGTTCACCTTCTTTCGTTAGAGGAGGTGGCTTCGTGAGGGGGTATGTTTTTCAATAAATTTTTATGAAGTCTTTTTTTCAGAAAACAAAAATGAAGCTGAAGCGAATAGGAGAACGCATGATCTCCAAGCCGCGGGTGGGATCGTTACAGGTTACTGATTCATCCGTGCAGTATTTATTACTTGAAGGTGATTTTATCCGGACCTTTGCACTCCGTTTACCATATGGAACTGTGCAGGACGGAAAAATTCAGGATGTTACGCAGTTTACGGGAATAGTTCAGAAGCTGCATCAGATGGTGATGCCAGGTGAAGAAGATCATATTATTCCAGTTGTGTTTCTTCTGCCTGCGTCTACAGTCTTTACGCAGACTTTTCGGGTGCCCGCGACCCATATAAAGGACATTCAAGAGGTTTCTGATTTGAATCTTCAAATGATATCTCCGATTCCATCTCAGAAGGCGTACATGAGTTCAGAACTTATTCGGGAGGATCAGGATTTTTTTGAATTTCTTGGGGCTGTGGTGGAGAAGGGAGTTGTTGATTCTTTTTCTTCCGTACTTGAAGCAACTAATTTTTATCCTGTGGCGTTTGAGTTTCCAGCACTTTCGCTTACGAGGATACCTATTTTGAATCAGAGTGATGCTTCGCAGCCATCAATGTTTATAAATGTATCAAGTGATGGTTTGGGGTTATCTATCGTGAGGGGAGGGAAGCTTTTCTTTGATTATTTCCATTCTTGGAAGTCTCTTCAGGGTGAAGAACGTCAGATCCTGAGGTCGTCTTTCGAGAGTGCAGTAAGAGAGAACGTTCAGAAAGTCCTTAATTTTTCACTCAGTCATTTTCATGAAAGCATTACGCAAGCGTACTTAATTGCTCCTGGGTTTGAGTTGCCACTGCAGGAGTTAATAACCAATACTTTTCATATTACTGTTTGGCCAGTATCTCTTCCCTATGCTCTTGATCCAATTTGGTTTGTGGCGTTGGGGTCCTCAATTCGCGGGACGTGGGATAGGAGTAAGGATAACGCGGTTAGTCTCGGCGGACAGCGGTCTTCTAGTTTGTATTATGAGCAGCAACTTGTTGATTTCATTCGAGTATGGAGGAATATTGTGATAGGGGTAGGTTCCTTTTTGCTTCTTTGTTTTTTATGGTCGGCGATTTTTCTTGGTCGACAGGATAAGATACTTCTTTCACAAACGCAGGGTTTCGAGTCTCCTTCTTATATTTCAGAGTTTCAATCTTTACAGAGGCTAGCTCAGGATTTTAATTTGCGGATTGCATCGATTGCGAGCGTGAGGCAGGGTGATCGTACTTTCTTGTATCAGTATTTTGAAGATTTTTATGCGTTAGCGCTTTCGCACGGTGTTGCATTTCAATCGTTTGGGCTTTCTTCTTCGGAGCAGAGTTTTTCCATGCAGTTGAGGGCTCCGAGTAGCGGGGCGGTGTTACGGTTCAAGAACGCGCTTATTGAACATCCTCATTTTCAGAATGTGAATCTTCCGATTTCTTCCGTCGTAACGCAAGAGGACGGCTCCGTGAGTTTTCAGGTGAGTTTTCAGTTAGAGCCGCTCAAGAAGTAGGTTTTTATTTCGTTCAAAACGGTATCTAGTTTTGCTTGGTCGTCTTTTGTAATGGGATTCAGGACATAGGAGCCAGCTTTTATTTTTTTTCCGTTTGATTTCTTACAGATACCGACTCTTATTCTCCAGAATCTATTGGTGTGGAGGGAGTTAACGACTGATAAAACTCCTTTGTGTCCGGCAGTGCCTTTTCCAAAACTTGTTTTATATGATCCTAGCGCAATATCCACATCGTCATGGATCACAACTAGGTGTTCGGGTTTTATTTTATAGTATTCAAGGGCTCTTTTTATAGCTATTCCTGATTCGTTCATGAATAGATTTGTTGTTATGAAGAAGATGTTTTCTTTTTTTGATGTTGTGTAGGCTTTTTCACTGTAATTTATTTTTTCTCCACCGTTCATTTCAGTAATTTTTTCTACAAATAGGCTTCCAATGTTGTGGTAAGACATTTTATGCTCACTTCCAGGGTTTCCTAACCCTGCAAATACCCATTTTTCTTTTTTGTCTAGTTTGATTTGTTGCATTTACTTTTTTTATTCATATAATTATAAGACCTATTTGGTATTCTTCATAATTTTTACACACGATAACATGAAACACGCTTTTCTTTCGTTTCTTGAAGTATGCCAGACCGTTCTTATTGCGGTAATCGCGGTAGTTGTGGTGCGGAACTTTATAGCTCAGCCTTTTCTTGTTGATGGGAGAAGCATGGAGCCCACATTTCACAATGGGGATTACCTTCTTATCGATCAACTAACGTATCGTCTGCGAGATCCAGTGAGGGGAGAGCCGGTTGTGTTCTTGTATCCAAATGATTTGAAGCAGGAGACCTATTATATCAAGCGGATTATTGGGCTTCCAGGGGAGCGGATAGTTATGAAAGAGGGAGAAATAACTGTTTATTCGGGCGAAACCTCTCGGGTTCTTCAGGAGATGTACGCATTGCAGAGTTCTCAGGGGTTTGAGTCACTTGATGTAACACTTCATAATGACCAGTATTTTGTAATGGGAGATAATCGGGGAGCAAGCTATGATTCTCGCAGCTGGGGACCGCTTGACCGCTCATTTGTGGTTGGACTTGCTCGGTTCAGGTTATGGCCGGTTTCACAGGCGCAGGCATTTCACGCGCCAGTTTATGCGCAGTAATAGTTAACAAGACATGGCATCTTCAAGAACACTTTCTAAGTCTAGAGTAACGCCTTCAAGGCGTTCAGACGCGCTACGTACGGAACTTGGAAAATATGATGTGCTTCCGAAAGAAAATGATATTTGGAAGCTTGTTTCTCAGACGGGTCAGACGATAAGCGATCTTCATGATTTTTCTTTTATCGATACTTCTCTTCTTGAGGAGGTAGATGTATTTCGAGGGGCGCGTGCGCCATTTGTTCAGCATCAGCAACATTCACACGCAACCGTAGCTACACCTCATGGAAAGAAGTTTCTTCTTACTCCTCACGGAGCGCTCGGGATTATTCGAAGTTTCGTAGAACATCGTTTTTCCCATGGCGGATCTCCGTTGAAACTTTTTCATTACGGACCTGTATTTCGATCGAGCGCTCTTCGAACAGATGGCGTACCGCATATTTTTCAATCAAGAGAGTGGGGATTTCATATTATTGGAGAGACAGATACCGCTTATGACATGCAGATACTTCTTGCAGTTATGGATTTTCTCACTTCGTTGAAGTTCAAAAAAATCAGATTACGAATAAATATGATCGGCTGCAGGGTATGCGCGCCGGTGTATCGAACGAAGCTTCGAGATTATTATTTTTCCAAGAAAACGAAGTTGTGCGATACCTGCAAAGCTTCTTATGAGATGAATCCTTTCTCAGTATTTTCTTGTTTGGACTCTTCCTGCTTGTCTTTACGGGGAGCGGCGCCGATCATTCTTGATTACTTGTGTCAGAACTGCAACAACTATTTCAAGTTTTTGCTGGAACTTTTGGAGGACAATGCGTTTTTGTATGTTCCAGATCCTTACTATGTTCCAGATTTCTCTTATTACAATCGAGCAGTTTTTCAAGTGTTTGCGGATGACATCGAGGAGCCTTTGGCGAGCGGAGGTAGGTATGACTATTTGGCAGAGATGCTTGGTATTAGGTTTGTTCCTTCAGTGGGGGCAATGCTTCATGTAGATCACATTATGTCGATCTTGCGAATCCGGAATCCTTTTTCGATAGTTAAAAGATCAAGGGTATTTTTCGCGGCGGTAGGAGAGCAGGCAAAGAAGAGCGGGGTGAAGCTGATGTATTCGCTTCGGAGTCATGGAGTACCCGTGACCGAGGCTCTTAGTAAGAGATCACTTTCAGCACAACTGAGGGTTGCAGAGAGATTTCGGGTGCCGCTCGCGCTTATACTCGGACAGAAAGAGGTTTTTGAGGGTACGGTCTTGATAAAAGACATGGCGACAGGAATACAGGAAACAATTGTGCTCGATAATATGATTGAGGGGGTAAAGAAGAGATTGAAGGCAGTTAGTTGATTGGGTTTTTGGTTGCTTGCCAAGACCGGGCTTATTCTGGTATATTAGCGGTACTGTTTACCTGTGTTTTATGATAGGTTTATCTATATGATTTATACAAAAAAGAGAGATGGGGAAAATGTAAATTCAGTGCTTTTTCGGTTTGGGAAGCGGATAAAGCAGAGTGGAGTTTTGAAGGAGGCGAAGTTTCGTCGTTTTCGGAAAAGGGATCAGAACCGAAGAGCGCGTAAACTTTCGGCGTTATATCAACTTGAAAAAGCAAGAGAGGTTTCTAAGGCTAGGAAGTACGGACAGGCGACTAGGTAGTTTTTACGATTATTATAATGAGTATTTCAGAACGACTTGCTACTGACTTGAAGTTGGCGATGAAAGATCACGATTCTCTTCGGGTTGAGGTTATTCGGTTTCTTATGAGCGCGATTCATAATCAGAAGATAGCACAGAGGGCAAAGACTGGGAGTGAGACAGATCTCACTTCTTTGGAGGAGCTTTCGATTGTAAAGAGGGTGGTAAATCAAGAGAAGGAGACTATTGAATCATTCCGAGCGGCTCAGAGGGCAGATACCGTAAGAGAGGAAGAAAAGAAGCTAGTGGTTCTTCAAGGATACTTACCAGCAATGCTTAGTGAGGAGGAAACAAAAAAACTTATACAAGAGGTAATTTCTGAGTTGAAGGCGTCTTCAGGTTCTCAGTTTGGAGCGGTAATGAAGGAAGTAATGGCTCGCGCGGAGGGTAAGGCAGACGGAGGGATGGTGAGTAAAATTTTGAAAGAACTTTTGCAGTAGAATATATTCTTCAGAATGAGATTTTCAAAAAATTCTCTTCAAATAGCGTGTGTTCGCGGGCGTTTCGCGTCTTTGCGTCCTCGTATTTTCAAATATTCTTTGGAATTACTTAAGATTCTTCAGGATCCTAGGTTTTCTTTGCACGTATATCTTGTTTCTGATTCTTTTATGAGGGGCTTGTATCGCAAACATAAGGGCAAGAGTAAGGTTACGAACGTGTTATCTTTTCCCTATCTTTTCACAAGGCCTTATCCGATCTTTTCTTCTAAAAAGGTTTCATTTGAGGGTGCTTTTTTTCTTGGATCTAAAGGATTTTTGCTTGGGGAGATTTATCTTGCTCCGAATTATATTTCACGCAAGAAAGAGGACCCAATTTTTTTACTTATCCACGGTTTTTTGCATGTTTTAGGATATACGCATGAGGGTAGACATGATAGTATAAAGATGCAGCGTCTAGAGAAGAAACTTTTGACTCTGCTTCTAGGGTAGGTAGTTTTCTTTCTTACTTTTTTATGTCCCGTATTATTACAGGGCTTGATATTGGTTCTTCTACTATCAAAGGTTTGGTTGTTGAACGACGTCCAGATGGTATTCTTTCTGTACTTTCGGCGTTTACACATCCTTCTTTAGGTTTTCGGAAGGGAGCGTTAGTTGATGTAGAGGCGGCCACTCATGTTTTACGTGATGTGAGTGTTCAGTTGCGGAAAATTTCTTCGCAAGCAACGAGGAATGTGTTTGTGAACGTAAATAGCGAGCAGGTGAGAGCTAGACTTTCGAGGGGAATTACGGCGGTTTCAAGAGGAGATCAAGAAATACAGCAAGAGGATATTGATCGCGTTCTTCAGGCGTCTCGAGCGATAAAGAGTGTTCCAAATTTTCAGGTTTTGCACAATATTACCAGAGAGTATTTTGTGGATGATGTAGGCGATATTCAGGATGCGCTGAATATGACTGGGAACCGGCTAGAGGTATCGACTCTGATTGTGGAAATTTTCGCGCCGCATTTGAATGTTCTTTCGAAAGCACTTGAGAGGGTGGGGGTCAGTGTCGGAGGAGTTATTTTCAATCCATTGTCTGCGGCGAGATCGGTGTTGTCGAAACAACAAAAGGAACTAGGCGTGCTTCTTATTGATTTGGGTTTTGGGACCACATCTGTCGTTGCTTATGAGGAAGGGAAGGTGACACATACAAGGAGTTTTCCGATTGGAGGGAGTCATATTACGAATGATATAGCGATTGGACTCAAAACTTCGGTTGATGTCGCGGAGAAATTGAAGACTATGTATGGGTTCGCGCTCGCAAGGGATGCGAATAGAAGAGATCTTATTCAGCTTTCTGAGTTTGATCCCACACATTCTGCGGAGATATCGCGCAGGTTTTTGGGGGAGATTATTGAGGTTCGACTTGTTGAGCTTTTTCAGATTATTTATAACGATTTGAAGGAGTCGCTTGGAAGAATTCCGCAGTTACCTGGAGGAGTGGTCCTAACAGGCGGAGGGGTCAGGATGGCGGGACTTACGGATTTGGTTCGACAAGAGATGAAGTTGTCGGTACAGATAGGGTTACCTAACTTTTCTGAGTTCGATATTATGAATCCCGTTCATCAAGAGATGCTTGATAATCCAGACTTTGCTGTGGCTTCGGGACTTGTGCTTTTGTCCGCAGATGAGGAGACGCATACTTCGTTTTCGTTTGGTACGTTTTTCAAGTTTTTCCGTAATCTTATCCCATAGGTTAGGTTGTGGGAGTGTAGGGAGCTATTTTCCTTCTGTCTTAGGAGTGGTTTATTTTTTTGCAGGGGAGAGATGAGGGCTTTGACAAGATGCTGTCGTGGTTTAAGATAGGGGTACAGTAGAATTCTTTATTTTCAAAAATAAGCTAGGTGGGGAGAGAGTTTTTATTGGTCAGGGGTTCTTATATTTTTATGAGTAAAAGAAAAAAATCATCTGCGCGCAGGAAAAGATCAAGGAGTGGTTCTCATCAATCATTTCCATCACCATACAGGATTCCCACTGGTTCAAGGAGTGGAATTACAACAATTCGGGTTGTTGGGGTTGGAGGAGGGGGAGGCCACGTAGTTTCTCGAATGATGGAGAGCGATCGGATAAAAGGAGTGGAGTTTATCGCAGTGAACACAGATGCGCAAGATTTGGATTATTCAACGGCGCATAAAAAAATTTACATAGGGAAGGCGCTTACGAGAGGACGTGGAGCTGGAATGAATCCGGATATTGGAAGGCAGGCGGCGGAAGAGAATAGATCGGAGATTGGGGAGATGCTTGATGGAAGTGATGTTGTTTTTGTGACTTGCGGAATGGGTGGAGGAACAGGTACGGGAGCAGCGCCAGTAGTTGCTGAGATAGCGCGAGAGAAAGGAGCGCTTACAATTGCGATTGTCACAAAACCATTTTCTTTTGAGGGGGCGCAGAGAATGAGCATTGCTCAGGAAGGATTGAACCGGATAAAGGATAAGGTTGACGCGCTTGTGGTTGTTCCGAATGATCGAATTTTTACGGTGATCAGTAAGGATACACCGATTATGAAGGCGTTTGGGTATGTTGATGATGTACTTCGATACGCGGTGCAGGCAATAGCGGAGCTTGTTAACATTCCTGGGATTGTGAATGTTGATTTTTCGGATATTAAGACAGTTATGAGAGATTCTGGGGCTACGCTCATTGGAATTGGGATTGCGTCTGGGGCTGATCGAGGGATCAAAGCGGTGAACGCAGCGATAAGCTCTCCTTTGCTTGAGTTTTCTATGGAGGGAGCTCGCGGGGTTCTCTTTGGAGTTGCGGGAGGGAAGGATATGAGGATGTCTGAGATAAGTGAGATCGCAAAAGTAGTTGCGCAGAATCTAGATCCGCAAGCAAAGATTATTTTTGGGGCGTATCATGATAAGAAGCTGAGGGATAAGAGTATAAAGGTTACTGTGATTGCGACTGGATTCAGCGGGATTATTTCGAGGCATCACAATATGAGCATTCCTTCGCTTTTTATGGAAGACGCAATGGATGACCTAATGGAGGGATCTTCTTCGAAGAAGAAAGAAGAAGGAATAAAAGAGAGACGTCCTTTACTCAAGGAAGAAAAGTTTCAGAAAAAAGAGATGAATGATTCAGAGAGTTGGGAGATTCCGGCATTTTTACGAAGGAAGAAGAAGTAGTTATATTTGGGATAATTTCTGTGCAGAAAAAACTTGCTACATTCAAGGAGATAGTTTCTTCTGTATCTAGGTTGCAGAAAAAAGGGAAGAGGGTGGCGCTTGTATTGGGCTCGTTTGACGTCGTACATGAGGGGCATGTACGGCTTTTTCGTTTTGTGAAAAGATATGCTGAGGTACTAGTCGTCGGACTTGAGCCGGATCGGAACATTCGGAAATTGAAAGGAA
>CAZGST010000001.1:49492-55311 GCA_964528655.1 uncultured Candidatus Saccharibacteria bacterium | reverse complement strand
TCAGGTCATAACAGACTTGTATCAGCTCGACCACTTCTATTCCTTTTTTCACAACAAAGTCCACCTCGCGATCGTTGCGGGTTTTGTAATAAAATAACTCTCTGTTGGGTTTAACTCCGCGCTTCACGAGCTCGGTAAAAACCAAATTCTCCATCAACTTCCCCTTATCGGGAGAATGCTGAATTGCTTTTGCGCTCACGAAGCCGTTGTCGACAGCGTAAACTTTTCGAGGAGACTTTATACGTTGTAGCGATTTGGGTGAGTATCGAAGCAAAGAAAAAATCAGATACGCTTCTTCAAGATAATCTATATACTTTTCTACGGTAGTTGCGCTCTTTAGATTCAAAGCATCGAGCAGTTTATGCACTGTATACAGATTGGCAAAATTATTTATCAAATGAGCGGCCAGGTTACCTATCTGGGTCGAAAATTTAACTCTATGTCTTTTGACCACATCTTTGAAAAGCAACGAGTCAAGCAAAACATCGAGGTAATCTTTTGGGTCAACATTGTTTACTACCACTTCAGGAAACCCGCCGTTGAGCAGGTAGTTTTCCATTAAATTCAAGAGTTCGCCACGACGTTCTGGCAGGGCACTATATTCCGCATCAATGTTAAATTTCTTTGCCCGCAAAAATTCATTGAAATCAAATGGAAGTATTTCTATGGGCATGTGTCTGCCGGTGAGATGTGTGGCAAGTTCTTTTGAAAGCAAGTGTGCGTTTGATCCGGTAAGCACCAGGTTGTATCCGGATCGATGTAGGCGATTTACAAATAGCTCCCACGCAGGCAAGTTTTGTATTTCATCAAAAAGGACTGTTTTTATCTGGCCATATGCGGCATGCAATTCCTTCATGAGCTCATCCGTGTCTATGCCACCCACGCCCGACAAAACCTCATCGTCAAAATTGAAATACATAAACGGGCGATCTTTCAAAAGCACAAGGGAAAATACCGATTTCCCCGCCCTTCGGGGACCGAGAACCACTTTTATCAAATTCGAATCAAGCCATTTCTTTCCAAACGGCTCTTTGGTTCGACCCACATACGAAAGAGCCAAAAGTTGTTCCTTTTGGAGTTTTTGGCTGGAGACTATGTCTTTTAGCTTATTTTGCATATTATTTTACTTCTACTGGACAAAATAGGTTGTTTTTGTCCAGTACAAGTAGTATACTGGACAGGATAGGCAAAGTCAACACAACTTGGGTAATTTGCTGAAAATTACGATTCAATCCATATGATTTCAATCAGCGAACAACAACTTGAATTATATATGTCACTGTTCCGGGGAAGAACAGATGTTTATGCTCGTCACTGGGAAAAGGATGGTCGGTCTGGATACAGTCCGGCCTATGAGTTTAATTGGGGTGAATTCATGGCACACAAGCGGCGTGGTGGCTCGATGAAAGATTTTGAAAACAAGAAACTTATACCACTAACCAAAGATGTCGTTAAGAAACATCTACTCGGCCAGCACGTTGTTGGAATTTATCCGATACTCCCTGAAAATACATCGTATTTTATTGCCGCTGATTTTGATGGTGAAAATTGGTTAAAAGACAGCACATCATATCTCCAAGCCTGCAAAGAAACCGGACTCTCAGCGTATCTGGAGAGGTCACGTTCCGGCAATGGCGGTCACGTGTGGATTTTCTTCTCTGAAGCTTACCCGTGCTTTAAGAGTAGGCAAATCGCACTTGAACTTATCCGCAAAGCATTCCATGTTTCCGAGTTTGAAAAAGAAGTCAGTTTTGATCGTCTATTCCCCAATCAAGACACCTTGACTGGGGCGGGTTTTGGCAATCTTATCGCCTTGCCACTTCGAGGTAGATCAGTATCGGCTAATAACTCTATTTTTATTGATCCAGAAACTGCTAAAACGTTTGTTGATCAGTGGCAATTCCTCATTAGCATCAAACGGCACAATACTGTGGAATTAGATTCAGTGCACAAGTTACTTTCTGTGGATACAGGACAACCAATAACAAATATACCTACCGGCGCCGGACTTGGAATTTTAGTAAGCAATCAGATTGATCTAAGACGATCTGAGCTTAGTCCCGGCCTTATTCATTTTCTTAAAGAAGAGCTCAATTTTCTTAACACCGAATATCTTACCAAACGAAGACTGGGAAAATCGATTTATAAGGTAAAGAAATATTTTAAACTCATTGACGAAACCGGAGGTACTATTTCATTGCCACGTGGGTTTCTGCAGACGCTTATTGGTTTTCTCAAAGACAATAATATCGCCCACACAATACGTTTTGATATTCCTCATTTTGATGAAACTTCCTACCATAGCCAGATTGAGCTAACACCAGCTCAAGCTCTAATTGTGCAGACAGCAACAGAGTGTGATCAGGGCGTCATCGTTGCTCCTTCTGGAAGTGGTAAAACCATCATTGGTCTTGAACTTGTAGCGCGGAGGCAACTACCAACTCTCATTCTTGTTCACCGCAAACAATTACTTGATCAGTGGGTTGAGAGGATTCAAGCTTTTTCAGGAATTGCAAAAACACACATTGGCCAGTATTCAGGAACAAAGAAAAAACTCGGAAAACAGATAACGGTTGGCTTATTGCAAAGCTTAGCTCGTAAGGGTGATCTCTCAGAACTAAAGAATAAATTCGGAACAATTATTGTGGATGAATGCCATCATATCCCGGCCGCTACGTTTCGTGAGGTCATTGCTCAACTGAATCCGAAATATATTTACGGCCTTACCGCAACTCCAAAACGAAAGCATAACGATGAAAAACTAATCTATGTTTACATTGGTAACATCATCGCTCGCATGGAAGCATCCAATTTTGCCCCATCTTCCGATCTTCCGCATCAGCCACCAGAGATTTTAATCCGTACAACAGCTCTTGCCGTGCCATTTAAATTTACCACCGACCATTTTCAACTTTTGGCCAAGATCGTATGTTTTGATACTGCCAGAAATCAGATGATCGTCGAGGATATTTTAAACAAGGTAGGCGATGGTAAAAGATTGCTTGTGTTAAGTGAGCGGAAAGAACACCTAGAAATTTTGGCAATGTATCTTAAGGGTAAATGCGAGACGATCGTAATCTCAGGAGACGACTCGGCGAGATCAAGGAAGTCAAAGCTAAAGCAGATCGAGTCCGGACACTATCGGGTTATTCTTTCCACTGGCCAATTCTTTGGCGAGGGCATAGATATTCGAGGGATTTCTTGTCTTATTTTGGCATTTCCTTTTTCCTTTGAGGGCAAGCTTGTTCAATACATGGGTCGACTCCGGGATGTTGGAGAGCAGAAAACGATTGTTGACTATCGAGATACGCAAATCCCGTTTTTGGAGAAGCAGTTTAAACAGCGTGAACGGCACTACAAAAAACTTAAAGCTCGAGTCATATTTACTTAATTAAGCAAATCGTCCCAAGCTCTCAAATTTGGTCTTACGGCTTGGACCGGGTGCAAAAGGTGGCCCAAACTCTTACTCTTGGGTCAAAGCTCGCCACAAGGGCAACCAAGTGGTGAGAACGGCATCCAAAAACCGCTTTTCAGGCGGTCTTGGTTTAAATCGTTGCAACCGGCAGTAACGGCTTACGTCCCCTCTTACTTGGTTCAAACTTGAGTGGGCCTAACACCATTTGAAACTTAAGCCCCTCATTCGTGTATGTGGCTACGAAAACTTTATTTCTGACTTTTTTCATCTTTTTTGGGTACCGAATTATGTCATATTTTTTGTGTTTTGTCACTTGATTTTATTTTTTTTGTATACTATACAAATATCAGAACTTATCGATGGGGGCGTACGCAGTACGTTTTTTGGGACTAAGGTTCTTGGTTTAAAAAAACGTACTGCGTACGATACAGACTACGAGATCCCCCCCCAGTCTCGTACGTCTGAACCGGGTTATCGTCGCAGTACGTGTTTGGGTAATTTCTATGGAATTACCCAATTTTATTTTTCATTACCTCAGAGAGAAGGAAGCTCCCCGTTGGACCTCCACATCGTGAGATGTTCGGGACGATACGGCAGAGACCTTCTCTTTTTTGTCTTCTTCGAGCATACTTAAAATAACTTCTTTACTTTCATGCTCAACCAGTTATCACAAAAATGGAATCTGGACTCTCTTTTTTCTTCAAAAGACTCGTTCAAAGATTTTGATAGTTTTTTGGATACCCTCCAGAAAGATTTTATAACTCTTCAGAGAGAAATGCAGAATCTTTCAGTTATCAAGGAACCTAGTGACTCACAACTTTTTTATGGAATTCTTGCTCTGCAAGATGCCTCAGGTCATCTTGAAACCGCGTATGAATTTGCCGCGTGCTTAGTTGCCGAGAATACAGAGAGCAAGTCCGCGAGGAGTTTTTACAGTCGTATTGTAGAGATGCGCTCTATTCACGACTCACTTGTTGCCGAACTAGTAGAAGTTTTTCTCCGTATACCTGACCCTCTATGGCAAAAACTCATGACAACAGCCGAACTTTCACCCATAGCATTCGCATTGGATGAGATGAGAAGGCGAGCAAAGGAACATCTACCTCTCAAGGAAGAGAAGATAATTTCGGAGCTTGCTCCGGATGGATACTACGCATGGAGAGATTTGAGGCAGCTGGTGGAAAGCGAGATGAGTATTCCTCATGTCGTAGACGGAGTTTCCAAAAGTCTTTCGATCGGACAGGCTTACAACGTTATTTTCCTCGCAGGTGATCGAGTTATCCGGGAAAAACTTTTTCCTCTTTGGGAAGACGCATGGAAGGAGAAAGAGGAGGTGTTTGCCACTGCTTTTAATCACTTGGCTGGCTTTCGGCTCCGGACATATAGGGCTCGAAATTGGCCACTCCTTAGGGAGACGTTTGATTTGAGCAGAGTTTCTGAGAAAACGATTCAGACAATGTGGAGTGTTGTTGCTTCAAAAAGAGAACTCTATGCTCGGTTTTTTTCTCAGTGCTCGAAGATTCTTCATGTTCCGAAATTGTCTTGGCACGATACCCAGACTTCGATCTTTTCATCTTCTTCATCTATTACACTTGATGAGGCCGCCTCTATTATTATCAAGGCTTTTCACCGGTTCAGTCCTCGGTTTCAAAACTTCGCGGAGCAGGCATTTATGAAGGGTTGGATTGAAGCTGACGACCGATCCGGAAAAGGTCCTGGAGCCTTTTGCTCTTCGTTCCCAACTCATAAAGAATCAAGAATATTTTCCACGTTTTCTGGGTCTCAGAATGATGTTCGAACTCTTGCTCATGAAATCGGACACGCCTATCATCACGAAATAGTAAAGGATTTACCTCTTTTTCTTCAGCACTATTCGATCAGTTTGGCGGAGACCGCGTCTAACTTCGCGGAGTTGCTGCTGTCTGATGCGTTGCTTCAGGAAGTTACTGATGCTACGGAGCGACTTAGCATCATCGAACAAAGAGCGCGTGACGGGGTTATGAATCTTACAAATATTTACGCCCGTTTTCTTTTTGAAACACGCGCGTATGAAGAACGTGCCCACGGTTTTATTCCTGCAATAAGACTTAACGAGATTATGACTGAGGCCCAAAAGGAAGCTTTTTCTAACTCGCTTTCAACGTATCACCCAAGATTTTGGGCATCGAAGTGGCACTTTTTCATTACCGATCCCCCGTTTTATAACTACCCGTATGCTTTTGGATATCTTCTGTCACTTGGACTTTTCTCAAAGTACAAGTCTGAAGGGAGTTCTTTTGTTTCTGTTTACGATAGATTTTTGGAGGATACGGGGAAAATGAGCTGTGAGGGGATTACAAAGAAGCACTTGGGGGTTGATATTCGTGAGCCAAAATTCTGGGAAGGAGCGCTTTCTATGTGCGAG
>CAZGST010000001.1:45656-49482 GCA_964528655.1 uncultured Candidatus Saccharibacteria bacterium | reverse complement strand
ATATATTACAGACTTTTTGGAAGCATCTCACGAGAAGATTTAGATGGGACTGTGATGTCCTTGAATGTTTTTTTATTTTGCCCCAGAATAGGGAGTGTTATGTCATTACTTTCTTATAACGAGTTGAAGCCAGGGACGGTGTTTATAAAAGAGGGTCAACCATATGAGGTTGTTGATTATTCTTTTGTTCGGATGCAGCAGAGGAAGCCGGTTGTTCAGTTGAAGATAAAAAACCTTATTTCTAAAAAACTTCTCGATTATACTGCTCACCAAACAGATTCATTTGAGGAGGCTCTGATCGATCGTGTTTCAATAAAGTTTTTGTATGGTAATAGAGGAGAGTACTGGTTTTCGGATCCAGATAACCCAAAAAATCGCTTCCAGCTAAAGGAAGAGCAGATTTCGGATATTGTAGGCTACTTGAAAGCAAACCAGCTCCTTGAGGCGTTCAAGCTTGGAGAGATGATTATAAAAATCCAACTTCCGGTAAAGATGGAGTTCAAGGTAACTGAGGCTCCGCCAGCCATCAAAGGAGATACGGCACAGGGTGGCACGAAGTCAGTGACTATTGAAACTGGGGCGAAAGTAAATGTTCCGCTTTTTATCTCTGAAGGGGATGTGGTACGGATAAATACACAAAGTGGAGAGTACGTAGAGCGTGTAACAAAAGCCTAGGAAAATTTCTTACTCGTTAGGGACTTTCGTGAGCGCATCTTTCAAGGCGCTTCTCAATCCTGCAATATCAGGTTCCTTCTTTCGTGGTCTTTGTTTTTCTTCCTTTTCCTTTGGCTTATCTTCTCTTGTTGTGAGGTCCTTCAGAGAGACTTCTTTTTCTTTTTTGTCTACTTTTACTACTGGAGTGTCCTTCTTTTTGAATTCCTCAGGCTTCTTTTTTGGAACTTCCTTTTCTTTGATATTCTCTCTTGGCTTTTGCGGAGCTTTCCCCTCGTATTCGATACCAAGACCCATAAGAGTTTCGTAGTATTCTTCTCCTTTTGTTTTTTCTCTTCGCTCAATTTTTACAGGTTCTAGTTCCCCGGCTTTTATTTTTGCCATACAATCCCCGCAGTATACTGGGCGTCCTGGTTCTGGCTTGAATGGGACAAACGCAGTTTTCCCACATGTGGCGCATGTAATCTGAAACTTAGTTGTGTTTCCTACTTTGATCTGACCTTGAGAAGGACCGCTAGCAGAAGATTGACCTTGTTGTGGCGCGCCTCCCCCTTCGTTTATTCCGTCTCCCATAATTCCGCTCCACGAGTTTATTTCTCTTTCAACTACTTCTCTTGGGCGTGCATAGTTCGCTTGGGATGTAGCATAAATCTTCTTTTTTACATCCGGGGCAGTGTCTATTTTGAAATAATCCATGGTTGCCGCTGAAAAGGGCCTACTTGTTATTCCATCCACCATGATTTTGATATAGATGTTGTGGTTTGGAAGATTTACCATGTCTTGGGGAAGTAGCTCGGGAGTGAATTCTTTTTCTAGGTATTCGGCGTCCGCGCCACCAACTCTGAACATAACCATTGTTCCTGCGTTTCCAAAAACTGCATCTCTCACTTTTGTCGAAACGTCAGTTACAAGTTGTCCAATGTACTGGTGGGCGATGATAAGGTTCAGACGGTACTTTCTAGCTTCTGAGAGGATGCCCGCGAATGAATCTGTTGCAAAGTTCTGAAACTCGTCTACGTAGAGGAAGAAGTCTTTTCGTTCATCTTCAGGAATACGCACACGTTCCATGGCTGATAGTTGAATTTTTGTGATAAGCATTGCTCCCAGGAGCGCGGAGTTGTCTTCACCAATTCTTCCTTTTGATACGTTCACAAGAAATATTTTTCTTGTGTTCATAATATCGAAAATATCAATAGTGCTTTTTGCCTGGCCCACGATATTTCGGATCATGGCAGTCGAGAGGAACTGACCGACTTTGTTTTGAATTGGGGCGATTGCTTCCATTCTGAACTGATCTCTCCACTGTTCAAACTCGTTGATCCAGAAGGCTTTTACCACTGGATCAGTAACGTTAGCGACTACTTGAGAGCGGTAGTCTTTGTCTGAGAGAATGCGGGACACTCCAAGAAGGGTTGAGTTCGGAGTATCGAGAAGAGCAAGAATAGCGTTATTCAGAATGTACTCCATTCTTGGAGACCAGACATTTGCCCAGATTTTTGTGAAGATTGCCATTAACCCGGAGGCGATAAGATTCTTGTATTTCGGGTCTGGGAGTTCAATTGGATTGAAACCAATATGATGGTTTGGGTCTGCTGGGTTGAAGTAGACAACGTCGTTTACTCGATCGTTTGGGATCTTCTCTAGAATGGTTTCCACAAGCTCTCCGTGAGGATCTATTACACACAAACCCTCGCCGTTTGCAATATCCTGGATGATCATGTTGTGCTGGAGAGCGGTTTTACCCGTACCAGTTTTTCCAATGATATACATGTGCTGACGGCGGTCCTTTCGCTTTATTCCGAATAAGCGGTTTGTGCCACGAAAGTTCGTGCGACCTATGTAGACCACATCTTTTTTGATTGTTTCCTGCATTTTGGTTTGTTATTCTTCTTTTGACTGAGCTTTCATTACAAGATAGAGAATCAGAATGATAAGTCCGTAGCCAACCATTGAGGTAATTCCTACGATATCAAGAAATGTTCCATCGGAGAGAATGTGGTTTGGAAAGATCCTTTGAAATGGCCAGACTACGATATCTGACGCCTTGTAGAGTACTTTTACAATAAATGTTTCTTCATTGGCATCTAAAAATCTTAGGACGACTGTGAGTAAGAGAAGCGCTTCAACTGCTATCAAGACCTTTTTCACAAACGAGTACACTATGAATTTTGCTTTTTTCATATCTACTATTATACAACTAAACAAGTGAATATCGAATTATAACCATGGGTGATACGGAAGTGTGGTTATCACCCAACCTCTCTCTGGTAGCAGGTTTCGCAGTAGATCGTCAGGTTTTTTGCAGGATCGATCGAAGTTCTTGTATTTTCTCCACATTTTTTACACGGGTAGGTCCAGACCTTGAACGGGGATCTTTTTTTGTACCTGTCCAGAAACCTTTCTTCGGGATGCAGAGTAGGAAGAGGGATGCTCTTTTTTTTGCAGAATTCGAGCTCAAATGGCGTAACACGAAATGGCTTTTTGGAACGCTCGCAGATAATTCCTTTTTGTAAAATGTCGTCTGCTGCATCATTTATATCGTCCGGCAGATTGTTTGCCTCCACAAGCTCGATTCCTATTTTGGTGGGATCTTCTTTTTCTTCCCAGAGGAATCCCATGCTTTTTGCTTCCTCTTCCTTCAAGGGAAAGTTGGTTTCCGCGAATGTGTTGTTGTACGGGTAGAGTCCGCAAGAGATCGGGAAAAATTCTCCGTACATTCCTTCGTCTAGGAGTTTGGATTTTATTTCATCGAGAAGAGCCCAGTACTCATTTTCGGGATATTCTTTATTCAAGATACAAAATTGTTTCTTTTTTATTCCAACGCAACCAAAACAGTACTTGCAGTCTGAACACTCATAACAGTACTCCAGATCAACGCTTGCGTTTATGAAGTAACCAAATTTTATCCCAAAAGACTCTTGGGCTTCACAGACTTGGTAGCACTTCTCTATGTTGGGGCCGATTGCCTCTAGATCCATGGAATCTTTTATCACTATGCCGGACTCAATATACCTATTATTGATGCTTTCGTTCATCCAGTAGCACTCGTAGCAGTCCTTACAGTCGCTGAGGCTCTCCCCTTCACAGTTTATGGCACGGATGTTTCGGGTAGCCCGGTGAAACGTGCTTTGGTACATTTCTTCAAATTCCTTCT
>CAZGST010000001.1:42628-45646 GCA_964528655.1 uncultured Candidatus Saccharibacteria bacterium | reverse complement strand
TTTCTATCTTTTTTATTTCTAATTCATACTCTTCTTTTCCAAGCTCTTTATTTCTAAAGACGTATCTTTTGTTTTTTATATTGGAGGACATGAAGCAGTTTTGGCAATTTGATGAGTTGCATAAGAAGGAGCATTGGACGCAGTCGTATGAGTTATACATGTAGTCACAGTCGAAGGCTCTGTTTACCATGGTCAGTCCGTAGCAGGATTCACATTTTTCTATCTCACTGCAGTCGACGCATTCTTTTGAGTTCAGTACCCAGGCTGAGTTGTAGACATTCTCGGCGTAGAAGATCATGGTTGAAAAGTAGCAGTTTTTATTGTCAAAACTGTGACTGGTGTAGTCACTTTGAATCATTCTCGACTGGTATCTCGCGATCGCAAAATGTGGCACCCGGTAGACAAGTTCGCGAAACTGATCAAAAAAAGGTTTTTGGGAATCATACACGAGCCCAAAATCTCTGGCGTCCCAGGCATCTACACTCCACCAGTAGTTGTTGTCATAGATTTTGAAAGGGCTTTTTGGGGAAAAGAGAGATATTACTTTTTCTCCTTCGTGCGCAGCGCAGGTATTTTTGTAAAACTTGAGGGTTGCGGTGTTGTAGGTCATTCTGTGCTGCATTCTGCACTCCGGACACTTTTTGGGGGGAGGACACTCTAGCATTTTACAGAACTCAAGATCTTTTTCATCGAGCCTGAAGTCTCTTTTACACCAGTCGCAGGTGCGCGCATGTGGAAGGAGATTTATCAGTATTCCCTCTATTTTTTTATTGAAGTTGGGGGTTTTCGAGGTCATGATTTCAGAAACTAGTATACCTGAAGATAATATGCTCCAACTGACATGATAATTATGAAGATTATTTTCTGAATTATTGTGCGGGGGCGTACATCTTCCTTGATAATCTTCGGAAAGAGAAGGGTGAGAATGAGGCCGTACAAAAAGACAAAAACTGATTGACCGCTCGAAGTAATGACGACCGTAATCGCAAGCGGAGCAAGGAGACTGGCGTAGTTCAAGAGCGCTGTTGCCGCTGAGGTTATGAGCTCATTTGCTCCGTTCAGGGTAATCACGAGACTCCGGTTGTTACTCATCATGTTTTTGAACTCGTCCCTATATGGTTTTATGAACATGAAGCACGCGACACCAACAATAACGAAGCCGATGCTCTCCCAAAATTTTGATACCCAGAACCCTTCTTCAACAAGAACGTATTTCAACAATGTAAAATTCAGCCCGAAGATGCTTGCGGACAATAGCATTAGTAAAAGCGCCTTTGTTTTGATCTTTATTTTTGATCCGAAGTCTATTGTAATTCCAATTGATCCCAGTATTACCACTGTTGCGGAAAGTAGTTGCGGTAGTGTAAGAAACTCGCCTAAGAAGAATATTCCGAATATATACGTGAAAACTGGCGTTGTTTGGAAAATGGGTATCACGAGTGAGGTGTCTTCGGTAAAAAGCGCGTGATAGTAAGGAATAAGCGCGATTACAAAGAGAGCGCCAGCGAGAACGAGAACCAAAGCGTGGTACACGCTAATAGCAAGAACGCTCGGGACAAGTATCAAGATAAAGGGAGCGATTACAGCTCCGATAAGGCCGGAGATGATAACAAGCGCACCAACTCCCGAATTCTTGCAGTAACGCTGGATAAGGTACTTGTCGAGATAGCTTGTAGTGCCGTAGAGTGCTGGAGAGAGAAGAGAAAGAAAGAGCCACATGGATATAAGTATTGGATATCAGATGTAAAGAAGCAAGCGTCTCTATATGATTTCCTTCTGATAGCAGGATTCGCAGTAGATTGTCTCAGGTCGATCAGGATTATAACTTGTTTCGAATTCATTGGGACACTTTTCTTTATGGTCATGGTTTGATTTATCACACATGCACGATCTGTGCCAGAGCTTGAGAGGGTTTCGGAACTTTAGTCTCCTGTAATGCCTGCAATTAGGGCAGAGGCGCGGTAGGGCAATGTTTACTTTTTTGTAATATTCCAGCTCTTGTGGGATTATCCGGAAGGCAGAGGCGCATTGATCGCTACACTCACCTTTGTGTTCACACTCTATTATTTCGTTTGTAATTGAATCTTGCGTGTCTCTTACGTTATCAGGAAGATCTTTTGGTTCTTTTGTTACCTTGTGTTCCCTTTTCCCTTCCTTCTTCCAATTGAATCCTTTTGAGTTCCCTTCCTCTTCACTCAAGGTAATGTATTCTTGAGCAATCGTTTCGTTATATGCAAATGGAGATAGTTCGGCGGGAAAAAACTCTCCATATTTGTATATTCTTCCCATCTTGTCTATGTACGGCAGGTCACTCATGTGCTTTATTATCTTTGTGCGTAGATCGTAGAATTCTTTTTCTTCGTACTGTTTGTTCAGAATACAGAATTGTTTACTACGAAGACCGATGCAGCCAAATACATTTGAACACTGCGCAACATGATCCGAGTATTCCACATTACGAAGCCCAGACGAACCATTTGTCACAAACTTCACATTGCTGCTCTCAGTAGCTCCCGCGCTTATGAACTCATACATGAGCTCGTTACGGGCGCAATTTATTATATCCAGTGAGTCTTTTGTGTGAAAAGAACGAAAGGCGTATTTTACATTTTCAAAGCCGTAACCATTGAATACGTATTTCGCATTTTTTGAATCTCTGATATCGTCACCTACTACTTCAATGCAATTTACAATATTTGCATATTTTCGGATTGCTTTCTCTTGAAGTTCTTGCCACTCTTTTTCTATCTTTCGCCGTCTTTCAAAGCTCCCAAAAGATAGTTCTTTTATTTTTTCTTCATACTCGCTTTTCGTATAATCCTCGTTTCGAATGCAGTATTCTTTATTTCTTAAATTTGTACACAGGAAGCAGTTTTTGCAATTTACACAATCATACACAAAAGAGCAATTTATGCAGTTCCTAGAGTAGCTTGTGTAGATACATTCATAATTTTTTTCTCCCATGATGTTCTCGTAGCACTTTTCACTACTACCACAATCAAGGGAGTCGAATATCCA
>CAZGST010000001.1:12060-42618 GCA_964528655.1 uncultured Candidatus Saccharibacteria bacterium | reverse complement strand
GTCAACATAGTTTGCGTAAGGCGTATTTACGGTTTTTCTCTGATACACACTTGACCTTGGCACTTTCTCCAGGAGTTCTTTGAATTGTTCGAGGAATGGCTTTTGAAAGTCTAAATCTTTTCCATATTGGAATGGATCCCACTTATCCGATTGCCAGCATTCCGGACAGTATACAGTGAAGCGTTTGTCTTCGGAATACACAGAGAGCGTTGATTTTTTACATAAATCACACGTTCGTTTATAGAGTGTACGTTCGTTACGGAACATGAGACGACGTTGCAGGCGGCAGTCGGGACAGAACGTTGGAGGAGGAACGTTGATTTTCGTATAAAAAGCCTGGTCTTCAGGCTCCATCTCAAATATTTGTTTACAGTTTTGGCAAGTTTTTTGCATGTGTGGGTGTTTGTGGGTTGTCGGGTTAGTATTTGCGAGTTTTATAATATAAATAGTAACCCGTGAACGCGTTGACGAATAACTCTTACTACGCCACTTCTAACTGGTAACACTTTGGACACCAGATTATTGGTGCTCGATCTTCAGTATGGGGGGTTTCGAATTGGATGCTGCACTTGTCACAAATTCTTTTTGTGAGCTGCAAGTTTTTAACCCATTGGTTGAATTTTAACTGAATACGACATTGGGGGCACTCTCTGGGGAGTGGTAGATTCATTTCTTTTAGAAATGCGAGTTCTCTCTCAATCATTCGAAATCCTCTCTTACATTTCGTACACTCGATAACCTCATTTACTATTGATGAAGACGCGTCTTTTATGTGGTCAGGGAGTTCGGTGCCTTTTGTGGTTGAGGTGTATTCCGATTTAGTTTCTTCGACGTACTTGTATCCTAGTTTTTTTATTTCTGACTTAACAAGAGGAAAGAAGTTTTGAGCAAGGGTCTTATTGTATCCTTGCATACTCATTTCTGTCGGAAAGAACTCTCCGCAGCGATAGAAAATCCCCTGATTATTTTTGTACGGCATATCACCCATGTGTTTTATAATTTTTTCACGTAGATTTTCGTATTCTTCCTTTGAATACTTTTTGTTCAGTATGGCGTACTCTGTGTGTTTCATGCTTACACAACCAAAACAGTGGTTTGAGTTCGAGACTACTCCCTCACAGTATTCAAGGTTATGCGTATCAAGACCTGTTTCATGGCAGAATTTTAGCCCTGTGGCCTGGCCTCCAATTGTGGCACCCTCATAGGACAATGAAAGTGTTTCGCCCCAACAGGTTACATCATAGCATTCAGTTATGGGGGTTAGGTCGTTTAGGATTTGAAGATATTTTGAGTTTTCTGCACGCGATACTTCATAGCATTCCTTACAATTTTTTGATTCGAACACATAATTCCCAGTACAATTTACATTGAATTCATTCCATATAGGCTTTGGTGGATACTGTTTCCAGTGGTCGTGAGCTTTTTTTTCGAGCTCTTTGTAGGTTGTGTAAGAACCTAGGTTCCATTTTTTTGTTTCATTGAAATAATCCTCTTTAGAAAAAGGTTTGTTAAAGATGTGATACTGTTTGTTCCTCAAGTTTGCCGATGCAAAACAGTTCTGACAGTTAATACAGTCTCGTGTGAAGATGCATTCAATGGAGTTCGTTGTGTGATTTGCGCCTATACACTTGTAGTTTTTATATCCGTGTATTGTGTCGAAGCATGCCTCGCATTCGTGGATTACCGAGGAATCATATGTGGAATTACAAAAGCCAACCAGATACCCATAACCGCAACGTTCGTTATAGTTTGCCAGGATAAGAAAGTAACAATCTTTTAGGTTGCCAACGTTACTGTTGTAGGGAGAGGTTGCGAGAGAGAACGTATCGACCGAGAGTCCTAAGATCGGTGCTTCGTGAAGAAGATCATTAAATTGTTCAAAGAAGGTTCGAGAAAAGTCGTACTCACGCCCGTATTTCGTATCATCCCACTTATCGGACCACCAGCATGTTGGGCAGTAGACGATATACGGAGCGTCTTTTTGAAAGATGGAGATGAAGTCTTTTTTACAAAGATCACAAGGTCGCTTATAGAGGTTGAATAGCTGAAACCAGGCAAGCCTTCTTTGTAATCGGCATTTTGGGCAGAATGTTGGAGGTGGGGTTTTTACTTTTTCATAGAAAGCTACATCTTCGGGCTCTATCTGAAAAGTGTTGTGGCAGTTTTGGCAAGTTTTTGTATCTGAATTCATAAAACTAGGACGTTTCGGACTGATAGCATTCTTCACAATATATTATTTCTTCATGGTTTTTTGGATACGTAGTTTTGAAAAGTTTGTTACATGGCACGTTGCCATGGGAGTGCTTGCTTTCGTTTTTATAGAGGCGAGTTTTGGATGCTGATCCATTACAATCACACGATTGTTCTGAAAGCTGAATTTTGTTTCGTTCGAATATTCTTTCGTAATGACGGCAACGGGGACAACTTTGCGGAAGTGGAAGATTCATCTTTCTATAAAACTCAAGTTCTTGAAGAGTGATCCTGAAAGCGGTTGTACACTGATGATTGCACTTCAGGGCAAAACTCATGTGAGCGCATTCTATGATTTCATTACAAATTGAGTCTTCGGATTCAGTTACTGTTTTTGGCACATCATTCGGTTTTTTCGTAATTTGGTAGCTCCTTCCATCCTCTTCCTTCCAGGCGTAACCTTTCGCTGTTGCTTCCTCTTTTGTGAGTGGAAAGTATTCTTGAGCGATGGTTTCGTTGTATGCGAATGGAGAAATTTCTGGAGGGAAGAACTCGCCGTAGCCATAGGTTCTTCCGTCAGAGTCTTTATACGGCGTGCTGTTCATGTGTTCTCTAATCGCGGAGAGCAGGGTTTCATACTCTTCTTTCGAATATTGTTTATTCAGAATACAGTACTGTTTTTTCCGGATGCCACAGCACCCAAAAAGATTTGATGAGTTAATGCAGTAATAGCTGT
The DNA here is from genome assembly GCA_964528655.1 of uncultured Candidatus Saccharibacteria bacterium. Classification (GTDB taxonomy): domain Bacteria; phylum Patescibacteriota; class Minisyncoccia; order UBA6257; family GWB1-50-10; genus CAZGST01. The sequence continues at coordinate 39,692 of CAZGST010000001.1, read as the reverse complement.
AGTCAACTTCTTTTACATTATTGTATACCATATGGCTCCAGCGTACTTTACTTGCGCCCATGCCAACTGCGATACACTCATAAAGCTGCTCAGCTGTTTCCCCCCAGTCAGTGTAGTCGTAACAGTCTTTTGCACTTTTGGAGTGGAGGAGTGATACATATTTGCAGTCTTCAGCGTCTGTTACGAAAAATCCATACTTTGTATTTTTTGTGTGATAGATGTAGTCTCCAAATGAGTTTACGTTGTGTGTGCCTCGAAGATTCTTATGCGGGTAGTTGAGAAAGAAGTCTCGCGATTTTTTCTTACTTTCTTCGTATTTTTTTCTTGATCCGTCGAAGAGCTCCTGGATCTTTTTTTCGTATTCTTCTTTGCTGTACTCTTTGTTATGTATACAGAATGATTTTTTTCGAAGATTGATGCATCCGAAGCAGTTCGAACAGCCTATACAGCCTTTTGAAAAGTAGACATTATGACATTCGTGGCAGTTTATAGAGCCGACAACCTTATAACACGAGTGGATGTTGTAGCAGTCGTAGCAGAGCTCGCATTCGGAGGCATTATCTACATCGCAAACGTCTTTACATTTGAAAATTCCTGAACCATAGAGAGAGTTTTCTACTACGTCCGCGTCCGTAATGAGATAGCAGTCTTTCAAATCCCCGGCCCAGTTCGAGTAGTCGCTTCTTACAAGAGAAGCGTAGTTCCCCATAAGACTGGTTGTTGGAACAGTGTGAAGTAATTCTTTGAATTGTTCGAAAAAAGGTTTGGTAAAATCATACTCTTTTCCATATTCAGTTGCGTCCCATTCGTCGGACCACCAGTACTTCTGATCATATACTTTCATGGGGCTTTTCTCGTGGTAGAGGGAGATCAAATTTTCTTCGTGTCCTCTTACGTCGCACTTATGCCTGTAGAGAATGTACTCATTTCGCCAGATCATGCGGCGGATGAGTCGACATTCTGGGCACCACGTTGGATATGGAACGTTTATCTTTTGGTAGTATATGATGTCCTCTTCTTCTATTTCGAAGTTTTTGTGGCAATTTTGGCACACATAACTATTGCTCATGCTTTTTATCTATGCTTGTATTCTATATTAATTTTTGTTATTAGCTAATCATCAGCCTTATTTGTTGTGCGGTCTTTTGCTTGGTGATATTATGCTGTCTGGGGGAGATTTTTCCCTCAAACTTTGCTTTTTAACATAATTACTTTCATTCAATTCTGCGGGAGGCTGTATGCAAAGACAAGCCGGATCTAGACGAACTGATGTGCTGTCCAGAAATGCAGCTCTATTGGCTGAGGCAGAGATTATGCCTTCGGGTGTACCTCTTAGCCACATTTCACTTCGCTTCTTTGAGGCGCTCATTACATTTAATTGTGGGAGGCAATGCGTCCACTGCTGTGATAAATCGAGTCCTACGGGTGATCGTGATGAGGCAGAAAGGAGCGGTGGGGTCCCTGAAGAAGGATTCATGACGTTGAAGAACTGGAGAGAACTTTTTGTGCAGTTAGCGTCCGTTGGCTGCACCGGAATCCAGATCAGTGGCGGCGATCCGCTCTTGAGCCCTTTCTGGTTTGATCTGCTCGTTCTAACAAAACTGCTCGGTTTCAGGAGCGTGGAGTTTTTTTCTACAGGTTCACGGGCACCTCATCGGCGGGCGCTTCGATTTATGCGAGATCAGGGTATTATTTATGCGACGAGTTTTTACTCTACTGATAGCAAAGTTCATTGTGCGATCACTAAACGCAATGATTGGGCTGAAACCCTGCAGACAATTCGGACCGTTACTAGGAGCGGGGTTCGCATTCGCGTGGGCTATATCGAACTCCCGCAAAACTCTGGTCATTTTCAGAAAACCCGAGCATTCCTACATCAGAATGGAGTGCCACTCGAGGCCATAAGCAAGGATGAGGAGCGACACGTGGGTCGATCGGCAATCGCGCCTGGTGTCGATGCAAAGGAGCTATGTGGTGCATGCGCTGACGGCATGTGCGCTGTTGGACCTTTAGGAGCCTTGTCGCTCTGCATGCTCTCCACTGAAAAAAGGCTCGGCAACGTAAAGCTTAGCGGAGTCGAGTCGGTGCTTTTTGGACAAGATTTCATAGCCGAGCGGCGAAGAGTGTTCGAAATGACTGTTGCGGCACGAACGCGCACTGCGATTGCGTGTGCTCTGCGTGGTGAGAGCCTAGATGGAGGAGATGCACCGTTCATTCAATTGGTTAGTGCGTCAACCCCTGCACAAGCTCGTTCCACGCCGGCGATGGCACGAGAGTCAACTCCAGCTATGGCGCGACAATCTACACCTGCTCAGGCGAGGTCAACCCCTGCCCGAGCACGGTTGAATGGGACCACTGCAACGGAAGGTCGTTACCTATGGCCATACGTTGAAGTTGTTCCTGCCTATGCTCCTGTTGCATGGGCATGATGTACCTTAATAGTTTTCTGGGGGCCTTGTTTTATGCCATAAGGCCTCCTTTTTTTAATAGACGTCCTTTTCGATATTAGGAAACTTCCGCTTGATAGCACTGTTCGCAGTAAATTATTTCTTCTTTTTTCTCAGGGTTGTGAGCAGTTTTGAACTCCTCGGGGCAGGGTGATTCACCATGAGTGTGAGTGTTTCTGTTCTCATACTTCCCTACTTTAATTTTTTCTGTATTACAGTCGCATTTTTTGTCCCAAAGCTTGAATGGGGTCCGCTTTGCAAGACGGGTATAATGCCGGCAATTGGGACAGAGGCGTGGGAGCGTTAAATTGTGTTTTCTGTAAAATTGAAGCTCACTTTCCGTAATACGGAAAGCAGTTGTGCACTGATCCTTGCATTTCCCGCTATGTTCACACTGAATAATGGCTTTTGTTATTTCATCCTGAACGTCTTTTATGTGATCTGGTAGTTCCTCAGATCGTATTGTAACTGGGTAACTTTTTTCTGCTTCCCTACTCCATCTGTATCCGTTAGCTTCGGCCTCTTCTTTGGTAATTCCAAAGTACTCCTCAGCAATTGATTCATTGTAGGCAAAGGGTGAGATTTCTGAAGGGAAGAAGTCTCCGTAGACGTACACTCTTCCATTCTTATCCTTATATGGCATTGCCTTCATGTGCTCGATTATTCTAGGAATGAGATCGTTGTACTCTTCTTTGGAGTGTTGCTTGTTCAGAATGCAGTATTCATTTTTTTTCAGACCCACACAACCGAATATATTATTCGAATTGTGGCAACAGTACGTATACGAGGCGTTCCGACAACTGTGGGAGTAGACATTACCTAGACACCGCGAGGCATTGATGCCGGTATCAACTCCTTCATACATGAGCTCGATATTCACACCGAATCCGTACATGTCGTAGCTGTCTTTTGCTTGTAAACCATGCGTTACATACTTACAGTCTTCGACTTCACCATAGAGATCAAAGCAGTATTTGCAGTTTTTTGACCCAACAATATTGTCTCCTGTAACACTTACCCCTTGAAGAATATTGGCGTATCTTTTTGGGAATACTTTTTTGAATTTTTCAAATCTTTCTTTGAATTCTTGCGTTTTTTTGTAGCTGCCAAAATCATAGTTTTTTATTTCTTTTTCGTATTCTTCTTTGGGGAGGTGTTTGTTCCATATGCAGTACTTGGTGTTTTTCAAATTCACACAACCCAAACAACTTGAAACATTTTTGCATGATTCCACGAACATTGATTCTATCGAATTTTCAGTATTGCTTCCAAAGAATACCTTGTTGCAGGTATTACACATCGAGTCGTCATACCCTTCTACAACATGTCCACACTTGTAGAGGTCTAGAGAGTCTTTGCATTCCGCAAGACCGGTGGAATACGAGCAGTTCTCGTTTATGTGGGAAGCATATATGAGATAGCAGTCTTTGCACTGCTGGCTGTGATTTACGTATTCGGAGTTTATGTTGTTATTATTTGCTAGGTTTGGCAACGGAGCTTTTTTCAGAAGCTCTTCAAACTGATGGAAGAATGTTTTTTGAAAGTCGTAATTTAGGCCGTTATCTCTCGGGTCCCACGCATCCCCCCAGAAGTAGTCTCTGTCGTATACTGTTACGCCAGAGTCTGGACCGAACATTGTGATCACTTTCTTACCTGTTGCTTTGCATGCTCCGTGGTAGAGAGAGCGTTCGTTGCGCCAGGTGAAACGGCGGATCATTCTACATTCCGGACAGAATGTGGGTGGAGAAACATTGATTCGTTCATAAAAATGAAGATCCTCTGGCTCGATGATGAGGTTCTTCTTGCAATTTTGGCACTGATGAGATTCCATGAAGGTTAAGGTGTTTTTTCAGTTTGCTTTTTTTTCGTACGATAGTATCATAATGCCATGATTTCTAAAAAGAAAGTGAAGGAGACACGGAGTGATAAAACTAGAGACCTTACGGTCATGGTTCAGAAAATAGGGGTTCTACAGGAATCCATGAGTCACGATTTACAGGCAGTGTTAGAGGTTGCCACTGTGGCGGACCAAAGACTTGATAGATTGGAGACTAAGGTTGGTCAAATAGACGAGACTCTTGTTGTGATGAAGGATGATATTGAAATAATAAAGTACGATCTGAAGAAAAAAGTTTCTCTGGACGACTTTGCAATGCTTGAAAAAAGAGTGGCGGCACTTGAGAAGAAGACAAATAGATAGACTCTTCTGCTATATTACTTCTTTCTGATAGCATTCTTCGCAGTAAATGGTCTCGGGACGGTCGGGGGCGTAGCTTGTTTCAAAGCTATTTTTGCATAATCCTTCATGTCCATGATCTGATTTGTTGCACTTGCAATTCCCATTCCAAAGATCAAAAGGCAGTCTTTGTGTTCTTCTTCCCTTAAACCGGCATTGGGGGCAGGTGCGAGATATGGGGAGCAGGAAATTTTTGCAGAACTCCAACTCTCTCTTTACAATGCGGTAATTTCTTCCGCAATCCGTGCATTTCAAAACTTCTCTTATTATGGATTCGTCTACATCCATAATAGAATCTTTTATATTTTCTGGCGTCAGTGTCTCCTGTCCTTTTGTGGAGGTTGTTTCATCTTGCCATCTGTACCCTATGCTAATAGCTTTTTCTTTTGATGCGGGGTAGTAGTCCTCTGCTGCGGTTTCGTTATAGGCGAATGTGGAGAAGGCTGGAGACGGGAAGTTCTTTAGCTCTCCATTTTCCTGCAGTTCCTTGTAGATTCTCTCGTAATTTTCTTTTGTGTATTCCGTGTTCAGAATACAATACTCTTTTTTCTTTATGCCTACGCAGCCGATGCAGTCTTTGCACGAGATCAGGCTGTCGCAGTAGATACAATGAGAGCAGTTGAAAAGATTGTATGAGTACCTTATATTTGAGCCTCCTTTTATCACAGAGGAACCAAAAATAAATTCTGTGGGCTGTACTCCGATCGCGTAACCGTACTCGGTGTTTTTGGAGTTCAGAATACTTGCAACTGCTTTTGTGTCTTCTACAGATATTGCTTCAAAACAAAACTCACTTTTCGCGCATCCTTGAAGGTAGTTACCTGTTACTCCGGATGAGTTTATCTGGTTCACATACTTTCGGATAGCGCTTTTTTTCAGGTCGTTGTACTTTTTTATTGACTCCTGCAGTGTTGTGTATTTTCCATCCATTATCTCTTTCAGTTTTTTGCTATACTCATCTTTCGTATACTCTATATTTTCTATCCTGTACGTCGCGTTCCTGAGGTTTGAGGAGAAGAGACAATTACTACATCCTCTTAGGTCATAACTGAAATAACACTCTGAACTATCAGAGCAGTCTTGGAGATAAGCACTTTTGTAGCACTTTACAACATCAACAGAATGCGCGACTAGTTCTGAGTCCACTACCTTCTGACAGTCAAAGCAGTCCTTGCTTCCCACGAACCAGGTGGAGTAGAGAATGTTTTCACTATTTGCGATCAGGAAACTGAAGTAGCAGTCTTTTGAATCTCTGATGTTGTTTCCATAGTCGCAGTTTGTAGAGTTCAAGATAATGAGTGCTTCTCGTGGGACTTTGTGCTGTAATTCGTTTACCTGATCTAGGAGGTTACGATTTTTGTCGTATTCCATTTTATACTCACCTCCATCCCATGAGTCTCCCCACCAGCACTCGTGACAGTAGACAGTGTAGGGCGCGCTCGAATGGTAGATGGAGAGGGTGTCTTTCTTGCATTTGTCGCAAGCTCTTTTGTAAAGGATTCTTTCGTTTCTGAGCGCCATCATTTTCTGAACACCGCACCTCGGACAGTACAGAGGAGGAGCTACTTTCAATTGCGCGTAGAGTTCTCTGTCTTTTTTTCCGATTGTAAAGACTTTTTCGCAGGCCTCACATGTTTTTTTCTCTTCATCCATGGCTATATTATTTCTTTCTGATAGCACTCCTCGCAGTAGATAGTTTCTTTACTACCAGGAGCGTAGCTTGTTTCAAAGCTGTTAGGGCATCTGCTGTTGCCGTGGGAGTGATTTTCTTTTTCACAACTGCAGATCCCTGTATGTAGTCGATTTGGGCCCCTTGCCTTGAATCGGCGGAGATGACGACAGTCTGGACAGAGACGCGGAAGTGGAATTTCTAGGTTTTTATAGAAATCCAGTTCTCTCTGGATCACGCGATAATTTTTTTTGCAGGATACGCACGAAAAAATTATTTTACTAGGATCAATGCTACCCGCGTCACGAATGGAGTCTAGCTTATTATTCCACTCGGTTGTTTCTTTTCCGTATGTTCCGCGAGGAAAGTCCTCCCACTTGAAACCTTTTCTTCCTGCCTCTTTTTTTGTTAGCGGGAACTGCTCTGCGGCTGCGGTTTCATTGTAACCAAAAGCGCTTGCTTCTGGTGAAAAAAACTCGCCATACTCCCCTGTTTTCTTCATTTCACTTATAATTTTTGATCGGAGGCCTTCGTATGCTGCTTTGTCATACTCACGATTCAAAATGCAGTATTCTTTTTTACGTAGACCAACACAGCCAAAATTGTGATTTGAGTTGAAGCAGTAGTAACAGTATTCTAGGAAACTACTACTCCAACAAAGACTTGAACATATGTAGTTTGAAACATCCAGTCCAGCGTTCAGGGAGTTATATATTCGTTCCGCGTTTCTTCCCGCAGTATCAACATCCATGCAATCTTTCGCGTTTCGCCAGACATGGACACCGTACTTACAATCTTCTGCCTCGTAGCAATGGAAGCAAGCTACGCAATTTTTCGTATCCTTCATGTAGTTTCCAGTTGACCCGGGGGCGTTTATGATTTCCGCGTATTTTTTTGGTTGTGATTTCCAAAAGTCTTCAGATCTTTCCCTTGTTTCTTCTACCCCGTTCCATGAGTGTAGTTTCATGCTTTCCCTCTCTTTTTCGTACTCTTCTTTCGTACATTGTCTGTTGAATACACAGTGCTGTTTATTTCGAAGATTCGTGCAGCCAATACAGTTTCTGCAGTCTTTACAGTTCAGAAGAAAATAGCTTTCCCTACAGTCGTGGCACCCTTTACTGTAAAATATTTTGAAGCAATTGTAGCAGTCATCACTCTCGTATGAAAGTTCTGTTTGGTGGGAGAATGAAACATCTACGCAGTCACGACATACTTGGATCCAGTAGCAGTGGGTGCATCCTTCGTTGTTTGAGGACTCAATAATCATGTAGCAATCCTTGTTGTCGGCAGAGATGTTCAGGTAGTCAGAGTTTACACTTCTTATGTGGATGAGGGCTATTTTGGGGACCACATTCCAGAGTTCTTTCCATTGATCCATAAAGGGTCGGTTGGGATTGTAGTTTCTACCGTACGTAGTCGGATCCCAGTCGTCTTTGAACCAGCAGTCATAACACCAAACCGTGTAGGTCTTGTTCGGGCTGTACATTGAAACACCGTCTTTTCCGCATCTGTCGCATGGGCGTTTGTAGAAGCATCGCTCATTGCGGAAAGCGAGGCGCCTTTGCGCTCGACAGAAAGGACACATTTTTGGTTCGGATACGCTGATTTTTTCGTAGTAGGCAGAGTCCTCGGGGAGGATTATGAAGTTCTGTTTGCATTGGATACAGGTTTTATTCATGGGCTCTGGATGTTTTTGCACGAAGTTGATTCTAAATGACTTCTGATTGATAACACTGCTCACAATATACTATTTCGGGACGTTCAGGGGAATATGTAGTTTGGATTGGTTTGTTACACTTTTTGCAGGTACGAGAGTAGAGAGTAAATGGACCACGTCGAACGAGGCGGTCTTCGTAACGGCAGTTTATACACTTTCTTGGGATTGGAATGACGAGTTTACGGTACAACTCCAACTCTCCTCGAATGATCCGATAATTGAAGCCGCATTTTACGCATCGTAAAATTTCGTTCAGGATCGTATCAGGAGTATCTTTTATGTGGTCGGAGATGCTTTCTGGCGCAAGAGTTTCCTGACCTTTTGTTCGAGGAATGTCGTACTCCCAACGAAACCCTTGTACGCTAGATTCCTCTTTTGTCATGGGGAGATTATCCTGTCCTATTGTCTCGTTATAGGCAAAGAATGAAATTTCAGGAGGTAAGAAGAGCCCGTATAGGCTTTTTGATTTTAATTCTTCAATAATGTGGCTTCTTAACTTTTTATACTCATCCTCGGTGTATTCTTTGTTTAGTATTCTATATTTTGCGTTTTTTACACCATCGCAACCAATGCAGTATTCACTCGATCGAGTAGCGATTGAGTATTCTACATCATGAGAATTTTCTACCCACCAGGTACCTGTGACACGCTGGGATAGTCCAGTGCCCACACCCTCTAATAACAGTTCTGATTGACGACCATGACCAACCAGATCATAACAGTCTTTTGCTACTTTTACGGCAAATAGATATTTCGAGTCTTCACATAGAGATGTTTCAAAACAGGAGAAGCAGTTTTGGGATTCAAATATGTAATCACCTATACAGTTATTTGACTTAAAGTTATTGTTTTCTTTGTTTCCAAACTTGAGGCAGTGTTCTTTAAAGCGCTTTTGTGACGCCGCTACATTTCTATAACTACCAATTATATCCAAGACTTTTGATTTCCACTCGTCTTTTGGTAATTCTTCATTAAAAAAGTGGTATGATTTATGGCGAAGATTTACACAACCAAAACAATTTTGACAACTCACACAATTACGAAGAAACCAGGAATCAAGGCACTCGGTTGAATGATCTGCCCACACTACTCCTGCGCTTTTGTGAACATTCACACATTCATACACACGCTCAACTTCGTCTCCGTAATACACATCGTAGGCGTCGCGGCTCTTCATAAGCCCCCTCGCGTAGGCACAGTCTTCATTGCGTGGTCCTGAATTGAAGACAAGATAGCAGTTCTTGTTTCCGCCGGCAAAATTTGAGTATTCGCTGTTTATGTTAGGACCACTTGCTGCACTACTATAGCTTGCGCTCTTTGGTACTTTCTTTGTGAGCTCTCCTAGTTGTTCAAAAAAAGATTTTTGCGTATCGTATTCTTTTGCGTAAGAGGAGGGGTCCCACTTGTCAGAAATCCAACAGTCGTTGCAATACACCACGTAGGGAGATTTTGGATTGTACATTGTTACAATAGAACGACTACAAAGACCACACTTGCTTTTGTAGAGTGTGCGTTCGTTGCGCCAAGTGAACTTTCTCTTCATCCGGCAGTCGGGGCATAACACTGGAGAAGGAACTCCCATCTTCTCATAAAACACAACATCTTCGAGCTCGATCGTAAAATTCTTTTTGCAGTTTTGGCACTGTTTTGTTTCGGAGTTCATTTTTTATACTACTTCTTGTTGATAACAGGATTCGCAGTATACTTTTTCCGGTTTTTCAGAGGCGTAACTGGTTTCAAATTCATTTGGGCATCTGCTTGCGTGCCCATGGCTCATCTTCTCACACATGCACGATCTGTGCCAGAGCTTCAGCGGATTTCTGAATTTGAGGCGCTCGTAGTGGCGACAGTTTGGGCAAAGGTGCGGGAGAGGAGTATTTGTCCGTTTATAAAACTCCAATTCCGCAGGTGTTAGTCTGAAGGCTAAGGAACACTGATCATTACAGACGCGTTTATGAGCACAGGCAATTACTTCTTTTAGGATGGAGTCGGCTATGCCTGTTATGCTTTGCGGGATCATATCTCTTTCCATCGTGATTTGAAATTGCTTTTCCTCAGGTTGCTTCCAGCCGAAGCCCTCTTTTACTGCGGTCTCTTCTGTCACAGGAAAGTATTCTTGCGCTACTACCTCGTTGTAGGCAAACGGAGAAATTTCGGGAGGGAAGAATTCACCATATGTATATGTCCTACTATTTTTATCTGTGTATGGCAGGATTCTCATGTGTTCAATTATTTTATTTTTCAGAGGAGCGTACTCTTCCTCACTATACTGCTTGTTCAAGATGCAGTGCTTTTTATTTTTTACCGAGATACAGGCGAAGAGATAGGAAGATGATCTACAGTAATCCGAATATTGAATGTCGAGACAGTTCGTGTGGCAGTTTGTTGTAAATATCAAGTGAGAAGAAAAAAGACCGTTATTTACACTTTCGTAATCCCACTGGGTATCATCTGTTCCGTAAAGGTCCATTGAATCTTTTACATTCCATCCGCGAACGACATACCTGCAGTTTTCGATATTATGCAGGTCAAAACAGTATTTCACGTCTTTCACATTCAGAAGATTGTCCCCTGTCGCGTTTACTGCTTTTGTGATGCGTGCGTATTTATGGATTGCATTTTTTACTATGTCCGCAAATTGCTTTCTAGCAAACTCTTGCCCTTCGAATGTGTCTAATTTTAGTTCCTTTAGCTTTTCTCTAAATTCGTTTTCAGAGTATTTTTTGTTTTCAATCACATAAGCCTCGTTTCTTAGGTTTGTACTCATAATGCAGTGAGAACAGTTTGCACAATCAAAAAGGAATGCAGAATCTAGGCAGTCGTGAGAGTTTACGAGAAATTTACAGTTGTTACAACGTTCGCAGTTTACGCACTCGTAGCAGGTGTTTATATCCGTTACTTGGAAGCAGTCGAAAGAATCAATACACTTCTCACCTCCCTTTATGTAGCCGGCGTTATCTGAATACAGAATTGAGGAAGACATGTACACATTTTTCGAGTGCCAGGTGTAGTTTGTGTAAGGGCAGTTCAGATTTTCGCTACCTTCCACGCTTCCACGCGGAACTACTTTCAAAAACTCACCGAACTGCTGAAAAAACGGTTTTGTGAAGTCTGGGTTTTCCCCGAATGAAAGAGGATCCCACTTGTCGGAATTCCAGCACTCGTAGCAGTAGACCGTGTACTCCGTGTCTTTCGGATACATGGAGATCATGTCTTTCCTGCAGAGTTTACACGTTCCTTTGTAAAGTGTGCGTTCGTTTCGGAACATCATTCTGCGACGCATTCTGCATTCTGGACACCATGTTGGTGCAGGTACGTTTATTTTTGAGTAGAACTCAAAGTCTTCGGAAACAACCTCGAAGCTTTGTTTACAGTTTTGGCAGGTACGGATTTCTATCATGTCTTCAAGAATTCGCTTGGAGAAATAATCTTTGTACCCTTGAAACTTTTTAGTGCGAGTAGGTGTTTCTTGTCCCCTGTTATAAGATGGTCTGCTTTACTTGCGTACGCGCATTCCAGAATTCTGTTATCTCCCTTATTGCCCTTCACCTCTCTTACTCTTTTCTTTGGATGAATAAGGAATGCCCTACTTTTCATGTCTTCTTCGACACGCCTTACATTTGAGGCACTCATATGAAACTTTTCTCTTAGCACTCTCCTTACTTCATACACTAAGGACGGAGATATAAACACAAAACTCCCCGAAGTAGAGAGTTTTTGTAAAACTTTTGCGCATGTGCCGCCTCCAAGAACAGCAGAAATATATACATTCGTATCCACTACAACACGCATCTTTTTATGGGAGGGTTACTTACGCATTTTGTCTACTATTTCAACAATTTGCGAGAATCTTGTTATTCCTTGTTTTTTTGCAGCAGCCCTTCCCCATTTACGAATTTGGTTCCATCTTTCTGTTCTTTTTTGGTACTCAAGAAGTGCTTGTTCTAAGATTTCCACCTGGCTTCTTTTCTCCACTTTCTTTACTTCTTCGAGAATCTTATTTGCTTTTCTGGTTAGTGTGATGCTCATAGTGTTATTATTTTATCACGCTTCTTGCTTTATGCAACTTCGGATTGATAACATTGCTCGCAGTAGATGATTTCTGGTCGAGTTGGGGCGTAGGGAGTTTTAAATTCAGCGCCACAGGTATTCTCATTATGGACGTGCGTGGCAAGGTTTTTATAGACACTGTTTTTTGATGTTCCATTTATGCAATCGCAATTTCTATCGTAGAGAGTGATTGGGTTTTTTCTACCCAATCGTTCATAATGTCGGCAATTTGGACACATCTTTGGCAGAGGAAGATGTACCTTTTTATAGAACTCTAACTCTTGTGGAATGATTCGGAATGCGGTTGTGCACCCATCATTACACAATCCCCCGTGTTCGCAGCGAATAATTTGTTTCGTGATGTCATCTGTGACTTCTTGTATGTTTGGTATGTCTTTTGGTTCTCGTGTTACCTCGTATTTTTTTGTTTCTTCTCTTTTCCATGCATATCCTTTATTTACCGCTTCATTTTCTGTAAGCGTGAAATACTCTTCGGCAGTTGTCTCGTTGTAACAAAAGGGGGAAATTTCTGTCGGGAAGAATTCACCAAAACCATATGTCCTTCCTTTTTTATCTCTGTATGGAGTACTCATCATATGCTCTTTTATTTTTGGGAAAAGCTTTTCATACTCATCTTTCGAGTACTGCTTGTTCAGAATGCAATACTCTTTTTTACGGAGGCCGATACACCCAAAGAGATTACTTGAGTTATAACAGTCATCGGAATAGTAGATATCATGGCTAAAATAGATACGCGACCCCCCTACCACTCTATTTATTCCGAACGCGCTCATTACCTCGTAGACATTTTCTGCTCCTAACCCAACATGATCGAGATCATAGGAATCTTTTGCTCCTGTAGGAAGAAAGAAGGCATAACGACAGTTTTCGTCTTCGCTTGCTGTGAAACAGTGGATGCAATCCTTTACCCCCTCAAGATCATCGCCAGTTGAATTTGGGGCATTTCTTACCCAGGCAAATTTTCTGGGGAACTGCAATGAGAGGTTCGCGGCTTCTTTTTTCATTTTCTCCAAGCCTTCGTGTGAATCAAGTTGGAGCTCTTTTACTTTGTCCGTGTATTCATCTTTTGTGTATTGAGTATTCAAAATACAAAACGCACTATTTTTGAGATTCGTACACCCAATACAGTCGTGACAGTTTTTGCAACCGTAGAGAAAAGACGAGTCAGTGCAGTTTTCCGTATATGCACTCCAATGAACGTTGTGACAGTCCCGTATGTGGATGGAGTTACTGCACGCTTCGCATTTCTTGCAGAAATCTAGATCACAACAGTCGTTAATATAAAAACAGGAACTTGCGTAGAGCGTATCTTCATAATGGTGCCCGCCAAAAATAAGATAGCTGTTTTTGAGGTAGACTGCCCAGTTTGAATAGTCGCTGTGAGTTGCAAAGTCCTGGTAGAGCGCTCTACGAGGAACTTTCTTTAGTAAGCTGGAAAACTGCTCAAAAAAGGTTTTTGAAAAATCGTAATCAACCCCATAAGCACTCGGATCCCACTTATCTTCAGTTTGGTAGCAGTCGAGACAATATACCACAACAGGTTTCTCTTTTCCGTACATGCTCATCACGTTTTTCTTGCAGAGAGCACACTCGTTTTTATAGAGCGCCCGTTCATTTCTGAAGGTCATTCGTCGGATCATGCGACACTCGGGGCAAAACGTAGGCGGAGGAACATCTAGTCTTTTGTAGAACTCGAAGTCTTCGGGAGCAATAGTGAAGTTTTGCTTGCAGTTTTCACAAATACGTATGTTCATAAGAGAGCACGAAAATGAGGTCTCATCCTTTTTCAGGCGACTTCGGATTGGTAACAGGTTTCGCAATATACGGTTTCCGGTTTTTCTGGAGCGTACGTGGTTTGGAATTCATTTGGACAAGACTCGGGTGCGTGGAAGTGGGCTGCAGTGTTCGTGTACCGTTTTTCTGCAGGACAACAGCACCCTCTCCCCCACAGGTGAATTGGATTCCGACGAGAGAGACGTTCGAAGTGACGGCAGTTGTGGCAGATTGTCGGGAGCGGGATGTTTAGTTTCTTGTAAAACTCAAGTTCTTTAGGTGTGATGCGGAAGGCTGATGCACATTGCTCGTTGCAACTTACGATCCCTTCTTTTGCGTGGGCGCAACGGATAGTTTCTTTTGTGATGCTCTCTTCGACTAGTTCAATATCGTTTGGTACCGTACCAACTTCAATTGTTACGTTATGACTTTTCTTTTCTGGTGTTGCCCATCGGAAGCCCTTTGATTTCGCTTCTGAGTCAGAGAGGGCAAAGTACTCCTGTGCCATTGTTTCGTTGTAGCCGAAGAGGGAAAGTTCTGGTGGGAGAAATTCGCCATAGGGATACACTCTTCCTAGCGCGTCTTTGTACGGATGCTCATTCATGTGGTCGATGATTTTTGGTACTAGACTTTCAAACTCTTCCTTTGTGTATTGCTTGTTCAAAATGCAATATTCTTTTTTCTTTACCCCGATGCACCCGAATATATGAGATGAGCCTGGACAGTTCATACAGTACTGTGCGTCTACTACCCCATTCCATAGCTCATTGCAGAAACGGATATTGCTACATTGCATGCCAACACTGATCGTGTCATACACTAATTCCGATCCCCTTCCCCAATAGGTAAAGTCTTGGACGTCTTTTGCTTCAATTACCGAGAAAAGATTCTTTCCGTTTTCGATACTCCGGCATGCATAGCAGTTGTATCCACCTCGCACACCATCTAGCCAGTTACCGCTCACGTGTTCGCAAGCCTTAGAAATAATATTTGGAAAAATACCTTTTAAGGCTGCTTCATCTGCTCCTTGTTTTGCGGATATCACTCCCTCACGAGTATGCATGTTCATTTCGCTTACCTTGTTCTCATATTCTTCTTTTGTGAGCTGCTCATTATAAACGCAGTGTTTTTTGTTTCTTAGATTCACACATCCAAAGCATGAGTCACAATTTCGGCAGTCTGTGAGGAGTTCGGAATTTGTGCAGCTTATGCAATCTTTGGAGTAGAGGAGTCTGTAGGAACCCGAACAGTCTGTACAGCCATAGCACAGCTCTGACAACTGCAAGTTGAAGGAGTCCATTGAGTCCTTGCAGTTATTGATCTGGGTGCCGTAGAAACAGTTTTCGTTGTAGTTTGCTCCGAAGATAAGGTAGCAGTCTTTGCTCTGACTCACACGGTTCACATAATCACATCGTACGTTTTGCTGTTGTATGGTGCTTGGACGCGGCACAGTGCGGAGCAGATCACGGAACTGCTCGAAAAAGGTTTTTTGGAAGCTATACTCTCGACCGAATTCATCCCCGTTCCACGTGTCGCCCCACCAGCAGTCGAGACAGTAGACTGTGTATGGACTCTCACTTGGGTACATTGTAATTTTTTCCTTGCCACACTTGCTGCATGGCCTGCGATAGAGTGCGCGTTCATTTCTCCAGAGCATGCGACGAATGAGATGGCACTCGGGGCACCAGGTGGGTGTCGGGACTTTTATTTTGGAGTAGAACTCAAGGTCCTCGTTTTCGATAGAGAAATTGGTTTTGCAGTTTTGACATTGTTTATTCATGTTTGGGATGGTTTATGGCTTCGCGAGTTACGGGCTGTCGGGTTTCCTGAACCTTGCAGCCCGTAACGCGTCAACTCGCTAACTTTTATTAAATCACTTCTGATTGATAACATGGTTCGCAGTAGATGATTTCTGATCTTTCTGGCGCATACGTAGTTTCAAATTGTTTTTTGCACGGACCTCCTCCATGAATATGCCCTTGTCTATTCTGAAATATGCCTTTTTCAGGCTCACTTTTCTGAGGTTCCAATAAAGCTGACGCGCTCCCCCTACACCCACATTCGCGATGAAATAAGTGTGGGGGATTTCTTTTTTTTGTCCTAAAAGCATGCCTGCATGAAGGACACTTACGGGGCAGAGGAATCCCGATTTTCTTGTAAAATTCCAGTTCCGAAGAAATAATCCTGTAGGCCTTCCTACACTCCATGCACGAAATTATTTCTTTACAGATGCTCTCATCCACTTCGTTGATAGATTCTGGTAACGCACTTCCGGATTTGGTTGTAGTGTATGCTTTTATTTCACGTTCTTCGTATGGAAAATTCTTTAGCATGGCTTCCTCTCGGCTTAGAGGGAAATAATCATTTGCTTGACTATCATTATACGGAAAGAGAGAAAGTTCAATCGGGAAAAACTCTCCATATTGGTATACCCTGTTTCCCCTATCTACATACGGCACTTTCACCATGTGTTCAATTATTTCAGTTTTTAGACCCTCATATTCTTCTTTGGTGTAGCGTTTATTCAAAATACAGTATTCTGCTTTTCTCATTCCTATGCATCCGAACGCATTCTTTGCGTTTGGACACAATTCGCAGTATTGGACGTACTCGCTTCCTCCACTTAAACTTGAGAAAAGACCATTATAGAGCCCAACTGCGGATACGCATTCATAACCCATTTCTAATCCTGGTGTATTTGTGACGTCGAATCCCTCTTTTATTTTACTTGCGATAAAAAGATATCCTGAGTTTTCGAGATCATTGGCATAAAATGCACTTTTGGTATTTTTGCTATTTCTTACATTGTTCCCAGTCGTATTTAATGTATTTACAAGGTTGGCATACCGATGTATTGTGTTCTTTTTTAGGTGGAGAAATTGATTACGTAGTTCTTCGATCTTTGTTACAGTTAGTGGTTCGAGTTTGCTCATAAACTCTTGATATGTTTCTTTTGAAACAGGCTTATTAAACATCCAGTACTCTTTACCTACGAGGTTTATACACCCTATACAATTTGAGCAGTTTCGACAGTTGTACAAAAAGAACGAATTGTTGCATGCGACGCAGTCTTCCCCAAAAGAGACACGGTAACACTGACTAACGCTTACACACTCGTAGCACAACTCTGATTTCACTAGATAGAAGCAGTTAAGTGAATCTTTTGATTGCCAAATAATATTCCCATACGAGCAGGACTCTGATTCTACATACCCTGTTACGAGGTACCCACGCTTACTATCGAAGGCGTAGTTTGTGTAATCAGACTCCACACAGTTCATTTGAAATGTGCCAATGTGGGGCACTTTCTGCATGAGCGTTTTCACCTGACTTAGGAAAGGCTGATTGAAATCTACCTGCATACCGTAGTCTTCCGCAGTCCATGCGTCGCTGTACCAGCAGTGCACGCAGTATACTGGACACGCTACCGAGGGTCGGTAGGTAGAGATAATACTTTTCTTACATAGATCACAAGATCGCTTATAGAAGGTGAACTCATTTCGAAAACTCATTCTTCGCCCTAGACGACAGTCAGCACAAAACGTAGGCGCGGGGACTTTTATTTTGGAGTAAAACTCAAGGTCCTCGGGAGTGATTTCGAAACTTTGTTTACAACTCTGACACACCCTTAGTGTTTGATTCATTGTTAGTTAAAGAAATCAAAGTCATAAAATTTTCTCAATTTCTGGAAATGCTTGTCGAACGTAAGGAGTTTTTGAATATGCTCTGATTCCATTACTGCTACCACGCTACAATCTGTGAAGCTGATGTTTTTGTCTTTGTTCTTTTTAAATATCTCCGAGGATTGACCATGAAGCACTTTATCGATAAAAATAATCGGATTTTTTAAATCTTTTTCTAGATACTCACCCATTGCTATTGCTGTCCCATGGCCCACTTGTTGTGAGAGTACTGTTACCGTTTCGATGAAAATAAGGTTTGAGATAACTATCTCCATGCCCTCTTTTCTTATCTTTTCTTCGATTACTAGAGCCTCTTTGTGCAAGGAATCATTTGGTTTGGAGAACGCAACAAAGTAGCTCGTATCGACAAAAATCTTATTTTTTTCCTCTATAGAGATACTTATCTACATTTGCTGCTAAATCCTTTGGTCCTTTTTCCTTTAAACGCTTCACTGCTTCTAGTACATCAAGGAGGGATCTATGACGTTTCGTGCTCTTTTCCATTCTGAGAGATCTTAATCCTTGTTCCACAAATACTCGAATAACATGAGAGATGGTAGTGCCTTCCTTTAGGGCAATCTTTTTTACTTCGTCTTTTTGAGTTTTAGGAAGATAGATTTGAGTTCTGCTCATATATTGCTACTATACATCATGGTGTATGTATGTCAATACTCTAGATTAGCGGTTCTGGGTCTTTTTCAACCGGAGCGCTTTCTTCTTTTCCACCACCAGCAGATGCGCTAGTAGTTGCGCGGGGAGCAGTATTTCTTTTGAAGATCTCCTGCTCTTCTTCTAGGATTCCGCTTTTAACCTTTTCAAGAGGAACAGCGTATTTCTGACGCGAACTTTCAATAATTCTTTCTCGGTAGGAAGGATGTGGTGGGTGGAGAATTTTCAGAGTTTCCGCAGAGAACGGGTCATAGGATTCGCCATCGATCATGAGTTTTACATAGAACTCCTGCATACCAAGGTTTATCATGTCCTTTGATTTGAAGATCGGGGTCATTTCTGCTTCCAACCGTTCCGCGTCTTCACCTCCTACGCGAAAGACAACAATTGAACCAACGTTACCCATTACCGCAGCCTGCACTTGAGGAATCAACTGCTTCAGGTATTGATGGGCCATAGTGAGACAGATTCCGTATTTACGGGCCTCAGAGAGGAGGTTTTCGAAGGTCTCTGTCACAAGATTCTGGAACTCGTCTGCGTAGATGTAGAAGTCATGACGCTTGTTTTCGGGTAGTTTGGCTCTTGCCATACCAGCTTGCTTCAGTTTGGTAATAAACATGGAGCCGAAGAAGCTAGAGTTCTCTTCACCGATTCTACCTTTGGAGAGATTGATAAGAATTATTTTCTTTTCTTGCATCATTTTTTCAAGATCAACCTTGTTTTCTCTCTGACCGAAGATGTTTCGAAGCATCGGTTCGGAGAGGAACTGACCGAGTTTGTTTACGAGAGGAATGATGGCGTCTGTGTCGAACTTTTCTGACCAGTCCGCGAATTCAATTGCCCAGAAGCGCTTTACCATGTCGTCTTCGATGTATTCGACTACTTTTTGGCGATAGTTACGGTCAGTGAGCATTGAGATCATCCCACGCATAGTGGCATAGGGGTAGTCCAAAAGTGCCAAGACGGTAAAGCGGAAGACGTGCTCAAGACGAGGAGTCCAGTTTGCTCCGAACTGCTTTTCCAATACTTCGATCAACCCTTGGGTAAGTTGGTGTTTGAAGTTCGGATCAATATTCGCGAGGGGGTTGAAAGAGACTGGAAACTCAGTGTCGGCAGGATTGATAATGCAGACATCTTCTATTCTATTTTCGGGAATAAAATCGATAAGCTCCTCGATGTCATCTCCGTGAGGATCGAGGACGCAGATACCGTGGCCGTAGGCAACGTCTTGGCGCATAAGAAGCTCGAGGAGCTTTGACTTACCAACACCACTTTTTCCGATAACGTAGAGGTGACGGCGGCGGTCCTTTCGCTTCATTCCGAAGATGAACTTTTTTTCTTCAAGGGCGGCCACGTAGTTGGTGCGGCCGATAAATGACACGTCTTCGGGCTCAACTCTTCCATAGATTGGGAGTTCAGTTGGGGGTGGAGCGTATTTGATTATCTGAATTCGAGAGCCTTTGGGCATAGTCTAGGTTTTTATATAATTAACTTGTAGCTTTTTAGATAGTATAATTATACATCTTTTAGTGAATTATGACAACTTTACCGTTGGTTCAAGGAAAAGCACATTTAGACTATATAACTTCTTGTTGATAGCATGCTTCACAATATATGATGTCCTTTCTTTCGGGGGTGTAGGAGGTTAGAAATTCGTTGGGACAAGGGTGGTTGTTGTGAGCGTGATCTGTAGAGTTTGATCCTCCTTTGCACGCGCATTGTCTCTTGTAAAACTTAATCGGGTTACGGTTCTGTATTCGTTCAAAATGTCGACAATGATAGCAACGTTGTGGAAGTGGTATGTTGTGAGTCTTATAGAACTGAAGCTCCCGCGGGAGAATACGGAATGCCTCAGCACAGTTCCGTTTCTCAGCTGCTCGTCTATCTTCCTCAATGCTTTTGCACGCTACCACTGCTTCTGTGATAACGCTTGGCGTTTCCGCAATAGTATCTGGTAGCTCTGTGCTTTTGACTACTTTCGAATAGTCACGATGCTCATTTTCTTTGTAGACGTAACCCTGTGCTAAACACTCTCCTTTACTCAATGGGAAATAGTCTTGCGCGTTCGTGTGATTATAGGGAAATGGAGAAAATAGTGGCGGGAGAAATTCTCCATACCGGTAGACGTGACCACTTTTGTCTATAAATGGCCTCTCGTCCATGTCTTTTATTATTTTTTCTCGCAGTGTGTGGTATTCGTTTTCACTATACTGTTTATTCAAGATACAGTGCTGTTTTTTCTTTATGCCCACACAACCAAATATGTGCGATGAAGAGGAAGAATATAGTGAATACTCTGCGTCCATTACCTCGTTCCAACATTCGAAGCAAAAACGCATGTTACTTACGCCTAATCCAACCACTGCGCTTTCATATACAAGCTCAGCCTTATCGCCCCACACACTATAGTCGTAGCAGTCCTTTGTGGGTCCGTGTTGGATATGAGAGCTGTAACGAATATTTTCTCCGTCTTTCACAATAAACGAGCGATTCACATTTTTTGAGTTAGAGATGTAGTCACCGGTGCAGTTCAGATTTTTTGTTCCGTACATGTAACGAACTGGGAACTGTTTCCAAAAAGCATGTGCCTTGGTTTTTAAGCTTTCGAGCGCGTTGTGAGAGCCGAGATTGAACTCCCGCATTTTTTTCTCATACGCTTCTTTGGTTTCGGGTTTATTGAAGATATGGTGCTTTTTACCACGTAGATTCACGCATGCGATGCAGTCATTGCAACCGACACAGCTTTTGCAGAGGTAAAGATTAAAGGACTCTGAGCATTGAACTGAACAGAATGTGTTTGCGCAGCGCTCAATGCAAAAATTCCCATAGCAATTCTCAGAGTGATCCGCTTCTGTATTGTCTACGCAGTTTTTGGAATAGTTCAAACCTGTGCCGTAGAGACAGTCTTCGGCGTAATTTCCGTGAAACGCTAAATAACAGTTTTTGAAACCGGTGTAGTTGTTCGCGTAATCACTGTTTACGCCGTAGAGTGTAGACAGGGCAAACCTTGGTACTTTACGGGAGAGTTCAAGTAGTTGGATGAGAAAGGATTTTGTGGGATCATATTCTAATCCATACTCCATCGCATCCCACTCGTCTCCAAACCAGATTTCGTTTTCGTACACTTTTACTTCTGATTCTTGCGGATACATCGTAAAGATTTCTTTCCCGGAGAAATCACTTTTTCTTTTATACAAAAATCGTTCGTTGCGAAAGAGAAGCCGGCGCCGTAATCGGCACTCGCTGCACCAGGTGGGAGCGGCGACCTGTATGCGTTCATAAAACGCTAGATCTTCTAGTTCTATTTGAAAAGTACTATCACAGTTTTGACAGGATTTTTGCATAGTAGCTAGTAGCATGTATCAAGTATCTGGTATTAGGCATGAAGGACCTGCCTTTCTTTCTTGATACTTTACTACTACGTAGTACCTATTACTCACTAGATCACTCCAAGCTCTTTTAGAAATTCCTCATAGTACCCTAGAATTTTATCAGCCTCTTCTTCTGACACGGTAAAGCCTGGAGTATGCACAAGGTCATTCCTTATCCTGTGAGCTGTCCAGAGGTTATTCAGGCTTCTTACTTCGTCTGGGCTAATATGCTCAAGACGATCTGCCATGTGTTCGCCTTTCAGACCCATGCGTTTCAGACTTTCATCGACAAAGCTATCAGCTTCGATAATTCCGATTGTGAGGGACTGTGGGGGCGAGGAGTGCGCTCTTCCTACTACTTTTTGCCAGTTTTCTTTCATTACTTCACTACGCAGCGTGAGAGTCTTCTTTCCAAATTTCCTAAGGGGGATCAATTTTGGACGCACATGATAGGCTTTCGTAAGCGCAAAGACGAGAAGTCCAAATAAGAGGATGTTAAATCCGATTCCGACATTTCGGACTTCAATATAGACTGCGTACCAGTCTATGCTACGAACCCACTCTTGTATCTGAATAAATATTTGTTCCATGCTGTTACTTTTTTTCCATGTACTTTTCTATATCTTCTTCATCGCCAAAGATAGCCAATCCCCCTGGGGTGCCAGCTCTCTTGCTTTCTATTCTTCTCATGTGAGGAGCAGTGAGTACATATCTAGTTGGTGGGTGGAAAAGTGTCGCGATTGCCTCCGCATTCATATCGAATGTTTTGGAACCAAAGTTCGAGTTATACGGCCAGTAAGAGCTGATGAATTTGCCCATCCAAGTTTCCGGAGGTAGTTCGCGAGAGCGATAGTTAGCCAGTACTCTCTGTTTTCTATACTCTACACGCTTACCAACAGCTACGTGCGGATAGATCCAAATTTCGCCTCGAGTGATTACGTTATGGTTGTGAACAAACTGGTTGAAGTTCACGCCCGCGTACTGGTTGAAGGCGCCTGCGATACCGCGCCTTGCAAAATCACCATCAAAAACGCTCTTCGGGGCAGTGTAGATAAAGCGAATGAGGGTGTCGAATGCCGGCTTTGAAAGGTTTTTTTCGATGATTTCGAGGAGTGTTGTTTCTCCCGGGGTTCTTTGTACTAACTTGAATCCTTTTTCCTCTCCTCCCGTCGCGGCAACACTTGGCTCTTTCAGCTCATCAACAACTCCTTGCAATTCCTCTGCCTCGGCCCACGCATAGCTTTTGGGGGCAATCAAAACCTGGATACCCACAAAGTCCTCTTTGTTCAGGCCCCCAAGAATTTCCAAAAAAGCAGATATTGGATCTACTATTCGCTCTTCGTCTGGACTTTCAAAATGAGGGTAGGTTTTTATCGGGTAAGCCGGATTTTTGGCGAGGATCATTTCTGATCCGTACATGTCATAACCTTGTTCGTAGAGTTCTTGAAGGTTAGCTGGAAGTCGATCGATATAATCCTCGACTTCTTGAACCTCGACATCCTGATAGTAAGAGTAGATTGAAGATGTTACTACCTTTGCCTGTTTGTGATAACAACGTATGTAGAAGTGCACATCCCCACCAAAACTAACCATTTCGAGCGCAGCCCAACGGGTAACTTCCCCGTCGAAGTAGACTTCTTGGAAGTTTCCCGCCACATTCCTCATTGAGTGAATGATTCGAAGCACCTGCTCCATAGCAGCAGGGCTTTTCAGGATTTCGAGAGGAAATTTGAGTTCCAAGAGTTTCCACTTTATTGCTTCTTGGTAGAGTTGTTGTCGCCAATAGATCCAGGTAGAGCGAAAAATTGGAAACATGATAAGGAAGGTCCAGATCCACCAGGTGTATTTCAAGAAGAGGAGGATGTACTTTAGAATATCGAAGTTTTCAACATTCGTGGTGTAGACAGTAAGAAACCCGAGTAAGAAAAGAAGAATCCACGTTTCTTTTTTTGATGCGGCTTCTTCTATGAAGTTTTTGATCTCTTCAATAAGTTCTTTGATAATCTCCATGATAGTTAAGTATCCTGTATTCGGTATCAAGTATCAAGTATACTTTTGTGCTAGGCTTCTTTTACGTGGTAGCGTCCGTCGTCTTTTCTGTTGAAGAATTTCTTATTCTGGAGGTTAAGTAAAATTGTGTTCTCTTTAAAGAATCTTCGCTCATTTACTAACGACACTACTTCGTGAGGATGAAGTGGGCCCTTTGATTTCAGGAGTTTTACGATGAGCTCTCGCACTGTACCTGCTTCGAAGCCTTTTTCTTTCAAGGCGTAGATGCCTCGTCCAACGAGTACAAATCTGTCATCTTTAATCAACTCATTGTGGACAGTTTGTACGTGAACAGACTTTCTTTCAATGCCAGTGTCCGTGATATATTCCGCGATGGCTTCGAAATGAAGCGGAACGTCGTGCTTACGGAGAGCAAGGTATATCTTGTCCCGAATCGTTTTTGGCTGAATCTCGGGCCACTCTACAAGACCAAGGTCTCCGAATACATTCGTACCAAACCTCTTCGATATCGAGATGTAGTGGCACTCCGGAAACTTCTCAAGTTTTTCGAGATAAACCTTATCGTTCAAGATTGCTTTTCGATCCGTGTTTTCGAAGAACGAAATCATTTCATCGATAAATCTTTTGAGGGCACCTTTCGCGTCTTCTCCGATATACCAGAAGCTTCGCATGTCCTCATCTTCTTTCTCATATCCCAAAGCTTTACTCGCCCAGAGAAGGAAACGAATTTTTTCATCCGAATACTTTTCGTCTTTTTCAATACCAGCGAAGAATTTGAGGTCCGTGATGAACGCATCATCGCGCCGCACACCTCCGGATTTTCCCAAGTGCTCCTTAGCGAATCCCAAAAGATCTCCAACCTTGTGAGAAACGGTATCTTTCAGCTCTTTCAAGCTTTGTTCGATAATTTGACGCACTCGCTCTCGAGTAATGTTAAATTCGCTTCCAATTTTTTGGAGAGCTGAGGATTTGCCGTTTTTGAGACCGAACCTGTCGCTCAGTATTTTCCTCTGTTTTGGAGGAAAATTGGCCAGCATCTCATCCACTATTTGATTGATAGAACCCTGATTTTTCATAGGTTTTTCCCTTGTAGCTACATTAGGGGATGTCAACTTATACAATGAATATAAAGTAAGGTCAAGCTTTTCGTTTATTTATATTTTTTATTATACCACACTCTTGACTTATATAGCTAGTGTACGGTATTTTCAAATCTTTTTTCTTCTGTTTTTCTTCCGGCCCAAAGGTACAAAAGCGGGGTTGCCACGAAGATTGATGAGTACGTTCCAATTACCGTTCCTACTAGGATAATAAGCACAAAGTAGAAGAGGTTTGCTGGGCCAAAACCAAGGAGGGCAAGGAGAACAATAATGAGTGTTAGCGAGGTGTTTATCGATCGGGCAATTGTTTCCTCCACGCTTTGATTCATTATCATTTCCAGTGGGATGTTTTTTATTCCACTCTTTATTATGTGTTCACGAATTCGATCAAATACCACAATTGTGTCGTGGACTGAAAAACCAATCACAACAAGAAGCGCAACAATAAGATTCGTGTCTAGTTCTACTCCTTTCCAAACACCTAGAATTGCAAGGAGGCCGGCTGGGATTGCCACATCATGGAAAAGGGTAACAAGAGTTACTACTCCATATTTCCAGGACCTTATTTTTTGGGATGACTTCCTGAATGCAAACGCGACGTACAACGATATTCCCAGAAGCACTAAGATGATCGCCCAGATTGCTTGCGAGGCAAGCTCTCTTCCTATTACCGGACCAATACTAGAAAACTGAACTTCTCTTAGCTCACCGAATTCTTTAACAAGAAGGGTTTTGTACTCTTGGTGCTCATTTTCTGTGATGGTTCCTAGTCTTATAACATATTCACTTCCTTCAGCTTTTCTTACGCCAACATCTTTATCTTCTCTGTTTTTTTGAAGGGCTTCCGCAATCAGGTTTTCGTTCGCTTTTTCATTTTTTATTTCCACACTCCATTTTGTGCCTCCTTTCAGATCGATTCCGGTTTTGAGGTGGAGCGTCGAAACGAGAACGATACTTATAAGCACGAGAATTGCTGAGACGGTTACAAAGATTTTTCCGGTTTTGATAAAATTCATAGGTTTATTGTTTCTCCAACTTTTTTTGCAGGGAGAGACGAAGCATGGTTCTTGTAATTGTAATAGCACTGAACATGCTCATGAGTACTCCGATAAGTAGCGCCAGCGCAAATCCTCTCACAAAACTTGATGTCGCGTAGTAGAGGACAATCGAAGTAATTATCGTGCTTACATTTGAGTCTCTAATTGAACTCCAGGCGCGTTTGAACCCCTCTTCAATAGCGGCTACATGCGAAAGACCTTTTGCGAGTTCTTCTTTTGTGCGCTCAAAGACCAAGATGTTCGCGTCTACCGCCATACCGATAGAGAGAATGAAGCCCGCGATACCAGACAAGGTGAGGGTGATTGGAATAACCTTGAAGATAGCGAGGGTGAGAGCGATGTACATAAGAAGAGCGCCTGATGCATAGAGGCCGTACTTTTTATAAAAGACGAGCATAAAAATGATGACAAGAATTGTTCCGAGTATTCCTCCTCTAAAGGCGTTGGACAGTGAATCGCTTCCAAGTTCCGCGCTTATCGTCTCTTGGTTAATAAGCGTGATTGGCGCGGGAAGAGCTCCTGCGTTAAAGCGCTCAACGAGGGCGCGAGCAGTTTCTAAGCTGTAGTTCCCTGTAATTTGAGCCTTCCCACCACTGATCTTTCCTTGAACTATTGGCATCTCAATCGGTTCATCGTCGAGAAAAATAGCGAGAGGTTTGCCGATGTTTTTTCCGGTAAGGGTTTCGAATATATTTCCTCCTTCTTCTGTGAATTCAATAGATACTT
Organism: uncultured Candidatus Saccharibacteria bacterium; assembly: GCA_964528655.1. Classification (GTDB taxonomy): domain Bacteria; phylum Patescibacteriota; class Minisyncoccia; order UBA6257; family GWB1-50-10; genus CAZGST01. The sequence goes on along the minus strand of CAZGST010000001.1, from coordinate 13,162 downwards.
GAGGTTTTCCAGTTACAGAGTCGAAATCTACTCGGGCGTTTTTGATATAGCGGCCAGTGAGGTCGGTTTTTATAAAATTGTAATTACCCAAGAGGTCGGTTGAGGTTGAGGTGCCAGCCCTCTCTTCAACTTCTCTGAAGTCGAGAAGAGGGGTGGTGCCAATTTCATCGATGGCTAATTTAACATCCTTTACTCCTGCAAGTTCCACAATCAGTCTTTTCGTATTATCAGCGTTTTCAAGGTATACCCTAGGCTCACTTACGCCAAAAAAATTTACCCTCCTTTCGATCACATCACGAAGTCCGCGGGCAACAGAGTCTTGGTCCCCCGGTTCTACATCCTTCATGTCAATTTCGTAGGTAAGAAGGCTTCCTCCCGCAATATCAAGACCAAAGCTCCAGGGTCTACTTGAACTTACTTTTCCCCAGAGAGGCTGATACGTGAAAAGTGCGGCAAAGAGCGAGATAAGAATAATACCTGTCAATATGAGCGCTAAGTTTTTTCGATTGGGCATAAAAACGTTTGATACTATAAACCAGAAATCTTTTTTCAGCAAATCTTAGAAGAAAATTAATTCTAAAAAGGTTAGTACTCAAGTTTTTCTAAGGTGGTCTAGGGACCACGAGAAATTGGAGTTAACCTTTTTGCCTGGATTGAAGATGTTTTCCGGGTCGAAGATATTCTTTGTTTCTTCGAATAGTTTGCATATCTTCTTACCATACATCTTTTCAAGGAAAGGAGTGCGGATCAGGCCGTCATTATGTTCACCAGTTGTAGAACCCTTATATTCGATGACAAGATCATAGACTTTTTCGGCGACCTCTTTGATTACCTTTTTTATGCTGGGGTTTTTGAAGTCCATGATTGGAATGATGTGGAAGTTTCCGTCTCCGACATGGCCGGCAATGGTGTAGATCATGTGTTCTTTATAGGCCTCCAAGATCTTATTAAGTCTTGGTAAAAATTCAGGGAGGTATTCAGGGAGCACCACAAAGTCGTCAATAAATGGGGCGGTGTGTTTACCGCTTAGATGGTGACGGAGAAGGTTGAAGCTTTCACGTCTGATGGTCCAGTATTTTTTTTCTTCATCATCCCCTTTTGT
>CAZGST010000001.1:0-12050 GCA_964528655.1 uncultured Candidatus Saccharibacteria bacterium | reverse complement strand
ATTGAAAGGTTCGAGATCTTTTTTCAAGGTCTCAACTCTTCCATCAACTTCTTTTGGATCGTCTCCAGCAAATTCAACAAGAAGAACGAGTTTGGGGAGTCTGCCATTCCTTATCATCATTAATGTTTCAGGGATAAATTGAAGAGCAAGCTTGAGGGCGTTTTTGGGTTTCAAAATACGGACGATGTCAGGAATAAAGCGGATCGCGAGTTTCAGTGTTTGGTCATCATAGGACTCGAGGGTCTCGGGATCGTGTTTCAGGATTTCTTTTGTTAGCTTGCCTAGGTTTTCCGTATTGTTCAAAAATACAGCAACCAAGCGGTCGTAACTCTTCTTTTTTACAAGCTGAAAGGTTACTTCAGTAATGAGCCCAAGGGTTCCTTCTGATCCCACAAAGAGCTTTGTAAGATCAAAGTTTTTTCTATCCCAGACGTTCCAGAGAAAGTACCCGGCTGAATTTTTACTAACTTTGGGTTTAGCAGCTTTGATATCGTCATAGTTTTCCTCGATAAGTTTGTGCAGTTTTCGGTACACCTCTCCTTCGAACGTAGGTTCTTTTTCTTTTTTTTCTAGTTCATGTTTTGTGAGCGGGCGGACAACATACTCATTGCCGTCCGCAAGGACTACCTTGAGCTTCTTTACGTAGTTTTCTGTTTTTCCATACCTAAGAGTTTTTTCACCTCCAGAGTTATTCGCGACTATACCGCCAACACAACAAATTTCCCGTGATGCTGGGTAAGAGGGCATGATAAGGTTTTTTTTCAGTGTTTCACGCTCAAAATCGCGATAGTAGACACCGGGTTCAGTTTTTGCTTCTAGAAGAGGGAGATTTACTTCACCCATATGGGTAAAGTACTTTGTGAAGTCAATGATAATTGATTCGGAAAGTGGGCCGCCGCTCATATCAGTACCTGCAGAACGAGCGGTGAGAGATAACTTATCAGATCCCTTTGTAGATTCCTTTCTTTTTTTTGTCACAAAAGTGACAAGTTTTTTTATGTCTTCTGAGTTTTTGGGGGAAACTACAAGTTTCGGTGTTATCTGAAAAATGCTGGCATCAGTGCTGTACTTTTCAAGAGAAGCAGCATCGGAATGGACATCGCCTTTTATGAGGAGTTTCAGTTCTTCTTCTAAAGACATGTTTGGGTAGTTCGAAATGCAAAATCACTATCTAAAAACTATTGGATCTTCAAGAGTTCCACTTCAAAGATGAGCGGAGAGTTCGCGGGGATCTTCCCTACTGCTCGAGAACCGTATCCTGAATCAGGAGGGATAAAAAGTTGGCGGTTACCGCCTGATTTCATTCCCACCATTCCTTCATCCCAGCCTTTGATTACGTCTCCGGCTCCAAGAGTAAAAGAAAATGGCTGGTTCCTCGGTTTCGAAGAATCGAAAGTTTCTCCATTCGTGAGAATCCCTGTGTAGTGAACAGTAAGCGTGTCTCCTGCTTTTGCTCCTTCGCCCGTGCCTTCTTTTTCATCTTTATACTTCACACCACTTTCTAAGACTGTCTCCCCTAGTTCATTTACAATGGGCATACCATTTTCATTATTTGATGAGTCTTCGACATTTATTTTATTTGCGACGTAACTGAATCCAATCCAGATTATGACTGCAGCTACTATGAAGATGGAGATGTTTTTATAGAAGTTGTTCATGTGGTTAGTAGTTATTATACAGTATCTGACGTTGTGGGATGAAGTGTGAGGATTGACATGTGGCCATTTATAGACTATTGAATGTTCAGTAAATCACTCTTGGTTTTTGACCTATGCTAGAGGAACTTCTTTATGTCTCTCGAGAAGGAAGTTGAAAATGGAGGCTGGTTTTTGAAGACGGCTCTGATACTGGGGGGATTGGGTTTAATTTTTTTGATGTTTTCAGGTCATTCCAAAGCGATAGATTTTGTAGGATTAATGATGGTTTTGCTCGGAGTGCTCAGCGCTTTCAACGCGCTGCGCCTCAGCAAATACGCTGAGAGGACTCCAGTGCTCAGGGTTCTTATATACATAGGAATGGCTATCTCTGTACTAATGTTGGTTCTGTGGCTTGGTTTACATGCGCTGAAGTTGTTTTCAGCGCATTTTTATTTATAGAATCAGGGTTTTTGAGTTATTATACCTTGACAGAATATCTCTGTCGTGGTATTGTTAAACATATCAATGCTAGATCAGGTGTCTGGCGTTTTTTATTACAGAAATATAGCATGCCCTTCGATTTATCAGGGCGTATAAATATTATGTTTTTCCACTCAGCATATGGAAGGCCTGGAGACGAAGAGTTCAACATCGGAAAGGCACTTCCAGAGAGAAACAATACTGACACACATGGTACAATAAAGGACGTGAATACACCCTTCTCTTCTCCAGTTCAAGAGCTTTTGGCAAAACACGCAGAGTACTTGGCTGATAAAGCTCCGAAGGAACACACACCAAAAGTACAAGTTGATGAGATAGCTACTAAAATCGCAACCTTTTACGAAAAAGCGAGGAATCTCATTGACTATCAAGAAGCCCACCTTATCCGTAAGGCGGCTATTGATCGCGCCCTTCGACGTAGGATATTTTTGAAGGATATTAGCGGTAAAAGTATTTCGGAGGCTCTCATCAAGGAGATTGTGAGGTCTGGGCACCTTGCAAATAATACCATTCCGGAATCCAAGATTCAGGAGATTCAAGATCCGATTGATAGGCTTTTGGCGCTTTTGGAGGCGCTTAGGGAGGACACAAAGGTAAAATACGAGGACATTTCGGAGTGGCTTCTCGGAATTACGGTTTGTGAGATAGAAGCAAGACTTGCTCCTCCTTCAAGGGACATGATGCTTGCTAACGCGATGTACACGTCTATGAAGGATAAGCTTGTAGTGAACGGACGGACAATACCTGAATTCGAAAAGAATACACTTCTATTTGTTGCTATCCAAAAATCTCTTCTTAGGGCGGACTCTGACTTGTTGCATCATCGATTGCTTCAATTTTTGTATCCCGCATGGTACTCGTTCCCGCTTGAAGAGGTTAGGAATGTTGCTTCACAGCTCGGAACCATGCGTTCAACTGTGGTTCATTATGAACATCACCCCCTTCTTCCCTTTTTTCTCAGACTTAGCAACCGATATACGATCGTTTTTTCTATCCTCGGGGATATGGTGTTTGGTAGTAAGCCCATTGAGGAGTGGGAGGCAGAGGCGGAAATCGCTTATCAAGATCGTTTCAAGAGAGAGAAACAGAGACTGTTCAGACTTGCTTTCTTCAGTATTATTTCTTTCTTCTTTTCGAAGGTTTTGGTAGCACTTCTTATCGAGGTCCCAATTGATCTATATATTCTGAAGGAGTTTTCGCTCCCTATTGCCGTTGCAAACGTAATTTTTCCTCCGTTTCTTATGTTTGTGATCGTTCTTGCAATAAAAATGCCATCAGAACATAACCTTTATCTTGTACTTGAAGAAATAAAAGCGATTCTGTTTGACGCGCATAAAAAGAACTACACCATTACGGTTCCTAAGAAGAAAGGAATCCTTACTCGGTTACTTATCCAGATGGTGTACTTATCTGTGTTTGGAGTGTCATTATACTTTTTGTCACAGCTTCTTTTCGCGGCCCACTTTACGATCACAAATATCGTTATTTTCGTGCTTTTCACTTCCGCGGTTACGGCAACTGGAGTGAAGATTTTCAACAGATCAAAAGAAATCAGTCTTGAGAAGGAAAAACCAAGAGTTGGAATGTTCTTCCTTGATATCTTTACGATTCCACTCGTTACCATCGGAAGATGGGTTATTTCAGGTCTCAAGAGATTCAATATTTTGATTGTATTCTTGAACTTTGTTGTCGAACTCCCGTTTCAGCTCCTCGTTGAATTCTTGGAGAGTTTCAACTCATTTATCAAGAGCAAGAAGGAGGAGATTCAGTAGGATTACTTCAGTAGTTGGGTTTATAGGTACGCTATGGGTCTTTCTTTGGTTTTCTTTTTTACTTTTGCTCTCATTGACGCGATTTTTGGCGGGGCAGTTGCTGGAGTGTTACAGATTGGCGGGTGGAGCGCTTTGGATCAAGGTGTGAATGATAATTACCAGCTTTTGTACGGGTTTTTGGTTTTATTCGGCTTGTTGTATTTGTGGCGAGTCTCCCTTTCTTTCATTTTCCCACTTTCGGTTATCATTCTTTTTTTGGGATACGTAGAGGACGTGTTTTTTTACATTTTACAGTCTATTATTTCACCTATTATTCGACTGATAACTCAGGGGGTTAGTTTTCAAGGACCTAGCACTGGACTTTTTCCTTCGGAGATTTCTGGGTGGGTTGGATGGGTATCACGATTTATCACTGGAGAGAGTGTTGCTGTTCCGATAAGCTTGGTCTTTGTCCTGAACGGTGTAGCGGTTATTCTGTTTTTCTTGCTAACAAGAAGGAGAGTTTGATACTATAAGGCGTGTGGTTTATGACCAAAATGGCGCTATCGTCTAGCCCGGTCTAGGACATCGCCCTCTCACGGCGGGAACGCGGGTTCAAATCCCGCTGGCGCTACATTTCTTTTTATGAGTCCCCTCTCTGCTCTTTCTTTGTTTCTGCTTCGTCGTCATAGAGACCTGGAATCTGCAGCCATTTTTGTGACTGACGAACAAGGAGCTCCTTTGCTACCTGAGGTTCGCGCATAATGTCTTTTACAACTTTTTCAAGACGAACTCCCTGAGAGCCTTTTACGAGAATGAGATCACCTTCTTTGATTGTTATTTCGAGAAACCTCCGAACTTCCATAATACTACTACATTCAATTACTTGTTCTTTTTTCAGGCCTGCTTTTTTTGCTTTCCCCCCGATAAACTTTGCCTTCACTCCAAGGGTTATCAGGAGGTCCACAAAACCAAGACTCTTCCCTATGTTTTCATGGGCTTCTATGGTGTAGTCCCCTAACTCCAGCATATCCCCAAGAACCGCGATCTTTCGCTTTGCTTTCAGGGATTTCAACTCGTGGAGGGCTTCTTCCACCGCAACTGGGGAAGAGTTATATGTGTCATCAATAATCAGAGATTTTTTCATTCCTTGAATTACCTTCAGGCGGCCAGTTGGTGATTCATATTTTTGCAGGTTTTCGGAAATTTTTACCATGTTCATACCGAATACTATTCCTACGCAGGCGGCCGCGGATACAGAGTAGCATTGAACTTTCCCAAGAGTGTTTTTCACCTGAATCGGGATAAGGCTTCTACCGTACTCAAGCTTCATCGTCATGTGCACATTTTCGTCTGTAAGAATGTTTTTGAAGCCTTCTACTTTCATATCTGCGGTTTTCAAGAATCCGAAGGTGATAACCTTTGCTCTTGTTTGTGGTTTCAACTTCATTACTTCTTCATCGTCGCAGTTCAGGATAGCGCAACTTGTAGCGGATAACTGAGTGATGATCTTCCCTTTTTCTCTTGCCACAGCTTCTGGACCAGAAAAAAACTCGACGTGAACGGGAATTTTGCCGAGCATCGTGACAATTCCGATTTGCGGGCGAGCAATATCAAGGAGATACTTCATGTCCCCGGGAGCCTGAACACCATACTCAAGAACTAGAATTTCCGGATAATTTTTATTGGTTATAACAAGTTGGATCAGGCTTTTTATGATAACCCCGAGGAAGAACGTGATTCCGCCACTGGATTCGTAACTCCCCAGGATAGTGAGCGGAAAGCCTATTTCGTTATTGAAGCTTTTTGGGGTTTTTCGTACTTTTCTTTCTGAAGAGAGCACGGCGTAGACCGCTTCTTTTGTGGAGGTTTTCCCTACAGTTCCAGTAATTCCTACAATACCGGGTTTGTAGCGCGCGATTGTCCAGATTGCAAGCCTTTTCAGAATCTTTTGAAGTAGTTCTTTCATTTTGAATTTATTTGTTAACAACGTTATCTGGAGGAATGTTGTAATAATTTATAATGTACTCCGCAAGATTACGGAAGGCGGGAACAACTGTTGCTCCAGCCAAAGGAGCGCTTGGCTTGTCGAGTTTGATCAGGATTACAAATTTTGGATCAGAAATTGGACCGAACCCTACGTAGGTGTGGATATATTCTTCCGTGTATCCGCCTTTTTTGAAGTCTGGAATCTGGGCAGTTCCAGTCTTACCTGCTATGTTGTACCCTTCGATCGCGGCGAGTCTGGCTTTTTCTACCGCGCTTTGCATCATTCCTGTCACCACTCCAGCGGTTTCTTTTTTTATTACCCTCCCTACCACGTACGGCTCAGAGTTTTTCATAATTGAGGGTCGCATAAGAAGGCCTCCGTTTGCGATGCTAGAAAAGGCACTAATCATTTGGATTGGGGTTACGGCAGTACCTTGACCAAATGCGGCATTTGCGAAATCGACTTCGCGGGCTTCTTTGCGTTCAAGATTTCTGATACTTCCTTTTGTCTCATCAGGGAGTTCGATTTCCGTTATCTCCCCAAAACCAAACCTTTTTACGTACTCGGTGAATTTCTGGTGGCCTATTTTTTGTTCAGCGAAAACGGTGCCAGTGTTGATTGACTCTTCGATAACGTTTTTCATGGTAACTAGTCCATGGGCTTTACCGTCCCAGTTTTTGATAGTTTTCCCGTTCAAGGTTACGCTCCCCTTGTCGTTATATGTAGTCTCAGGGGTAATGGCGCCTATATCAATGCCCGCTGCCATTGTAATGGGCTTGAAGACAGACCCTGGTTCATAGACGTGCTGAACGGCGGGGTTAACGAAGTAGTCTACTTTTGATTTTTTATAGTCGTTCGGATCAAAGGATGGGAGAGTTGCAAGCGTAAGAATCTTTCCGGTTTTGGGGTCTTCAACTATTATTGTGCCCTGGGTCGCATCAAATTTGTTGATAAGACCCAGAAGAGTTTGTTCAGCCTGGGCCTGGATGTTCCTATCAATTGATAGTTCGATATCATTTTCGGAAACAAGAGTCGCGTTATATTCCTTTTCTATTCCGTAGAGGCCAATGGGTTCGTTATGGTCTTTGTTTATGCCGACAAAGCCTAAGAGCCTTCCGGCGAGAGGACCAAATGGATAGAAGCGATACTGCTTATCGTCGATGTATACTCCTTCTGTTGCAAGTTCAATAACAGCACGTTCTTCTTCTTTGGAGATCTTTTCCTTTACGAGACGGAAGAGGCTTTCGCTGTTTCCAAAACTTTTTGTTAGGTCGGATTTTGATAGGTTCAGAATTTCAGCTAGGCGGGTTCCGGTAATGTCTTTATCCTGAAGTTCTTTCGGGACCACATAGACTATGGGGTAGTCTTTGTTCAGTGCTGCCGGGATTTTTTTGTTGTAGCGGTCGGTGAAAAATATTTGTCCTCGCCTTGTTTCTGTTGACTCTAAAAATGCTAGACGCGCCTCAACTTTTCCAATGTAGTAGTCCCCGTTTTTGACCTGGACAGAATAAAGCTTCACGCCTACGAGACAGAAGGCAATTGTGAAAAATGTTGTGAGAAGAAAAAAACGGGCAGACATGGGTTCGTTCTTTGTTATTAGCTGGGAGTTATTCAGTTATTCAATACTAATAACAAAATAACTACCCTAGAATTTGAGGAATTCTGGTTTTCTTTCAAGGACTAAGTTGTGTTCTTTTGCAAATGATTCAAGGCGCGTTGGATCGCTCAATGTGTACACTGCTTCTTTTTGTTCTGCATTTTCTACTTCTGCGAGGACTACACGTTCTTCAATTCGCTCTATTGTGTCACGTGATTCTACAAGACTATTATACTCATAAATATAGACACCGCCTCCTATTAGTAATGCACAGAGCGCGAGAATGATAAATACTACATTTGACTTGTCTTTTGATGGTTTGATGATTGTCATATTTTTTTCTAGAGGAAGCGGAGAGCACGAAGTTTTGCGGAACGACTCCTAGGATTCTCTCTTACCTCACCTTCTGTTGCGACTATTGGTTTTTTCATGATAAGTTCGGCCTTTTTTTCTTTTACTAGCTTTTGGAATGCGTGTTTTATGATTCTGTCCTCGTCCGAGTGAAATGAGATTATTGCTACTCTTCCTCCCTTTTCCATAATGTTCGGTAAGCTCTCTAAAGCGTGTCTTATGTTTTCAAATTCTTGGTTTACGAATATTCGGAGGGCCATGAAAGTTCTCGTTGCCGGATCTATTCTCCCTCGTTCATAATTTCTGGGAACTGATTGTCTCGTCACTTCCGCAAGACGGCCAGAGGTTTCAATTGGCATATGACTCTTGATGTTTCGAGCGATTCTTCCCGCAAAGCGTTCGCCGCCATATTCTCTGATGATCCTTTCCAACTCTTTCTCGTTTATTTTCTTCAGCCAATCTTTCGCGGTACGGGTAGTGTTGTTATATGTCATGAGGAGTGGTTCGTTCTTTTTGAAACTGAAGCCCCTCCCCTTCTCTAGTTGGATTGATGAGAAGCCAAGATCGAGTAAGAGACCGTCGGCTTTCTTCAGCCTGTTTTTCTTCATCACCTCCTCTAGGTTTCGGAAGTTGTCATTCACGAGCGTTACATTCTTATACTTTGGAAAAGAATCGATCATGTCTTTGTCCCAGTCTATGCCGAGCAGCGTCCCTTTTTCGCCAATAAGTTTCAGAATTTCTCTTGCATGTCCTCCACCATCTAGGGTGCCGTCGATTATGAATTCTCCTTTTTGGGGGTTCAAGACCTGCAATACTTCTTGTAAAAGAACCGGATCGTGAATCATGAATTATGAATTATGAACTTTGTGAATTCTCAATTCGTGATTCACGATGTTAAATACCCAAACTACCTAACTGCTCTGCGATTTCTTCAGAAGCGCTTTCTGTTTTTGTTTTGTACTTTGTCCAGCTCTCTTCATTCCAGATTTCAATTCGGTTATAGAGGCCAGCAACAATGGTTTGTTTTTTCAAATCGGCGTAGTTTCTTAGGTAGTCTGGGATAAGGATTCTGCCTTGACCATCAAGGGTTGCGTCTGTCGCACCAGAGAGCATCAAACGGACAAAGGCCCGAGAGTTTGCCTGGGCCAAAGGAAGGGCAACAAGCTTTTGGGCTAGGACTTCCCACTCTTTCATGTCAAACATAAAAAGACACTTATCTAACCCACGGGTTACGATTGCTCCGGCGGTTAATTTCGATCGAAATTTAACCGGGATGGCGAGACGTCCTTTTGGATCGAGTGAATGTTTGAATTCTCCTAGGATCATAGAGATTACTAAGAATTGAGACTGAGGTTGGGTAGTGAGGGGAAGGTTCAGCTGATGGAACTAATTTTTGAAAGGAAATTTCGGGATACTACTTCTGGATAGTTGTCCCCAGATTTACCACTTATCCCCACTTTTATCCACAGTTCCCCACTTCCATGTTATCTTATACCACTTGCGGAGAAAAGCAAAATATCCCGTCAAATATGAGGATAGTCCTGAAAGTCTTTTATTTACTGGGGTTTTTTATTGTTTGTGAAAGTTATTCACAGTTTGCGGGCCTGTCGAATGTTAACTGATGGGTTTTTTGGGGATTGATGATTCCCCACTTTGCTATGAAAAGGATTGTGTCCTCAAGCGCAAGGTGTCTTAGTGGGATGTGTTTTGGTGTGTCATACTGGATGTAGTTTTTTGTTAACTCCCTAAAGTTTGAAAATAACCCTTCGGAAGGAGGGTGCGATGAGGATTTTGCTTGTAAATCCGCTTTATCCGCCCTCCTTTTGGAGTGCGAAATACGCCTTGAAGGGGTTTACGAGAATGGAGGCAGTGATGCCTTCACTCTCGCTTCTCAACTATTGCGGGATTTTTTCCTACAAGCTGGGAAGTGAAGCTGGTGGATGAAAACGTTCTGAAACTCACTGATGCGCATATTCAGTGGGCTGATTACGTTTTTGTAACCGCGATGATTGTGCAGAAGAAGTCGTTGCAGAGAGTCATCGCTCGTTGCAACGCACTTGGTGTTCCAGTTGTTGCTGGGGGGCCGTATGTGACGACCTATTGCGATGAAATTCAAGGAGTCGCTCACCTTCTACTTGATGAAGTAGAAGATTATTTTCCTAAATTTCTTAGATGTCTGGAGAACGGTGAGGCTCCCTACTTATCCCATCCTCCTATCAGGGACGATGGAGGATATGTGAAGCCCTCAATCTTCAAAACTCCCCTGCCGCGATATGACCTCATCCGGATGAGGGATTACGCGGCCATGTGCTTGCAGTTCAGCAGGGGGTGCCCTTTCAAGTGCGAGTGGTGTGATATTATTCAACTTTTTGGAAGAGTGCCACGCACTAAGACCCCTGAACAGATACTTGCGGAGCTTGATCTCCTCCATAAACTCGGGTGGCGTGGTACCGTTTTCTTGGTTGACGATAATTTCATCGCTAACAAGAAGTTAGCCATGGAGTTGTTGGAGCGCCTCATACCATGGCAAGAAAAGCGGAACTTCCCATTTGGTTTTGTCACGGAGGCGAGTGTGAATGTTGTCGATATCCCAAACATGCTCGATTTTATGGCGCGCGCGAATTTCAAGATGCTTTTTGGAGGATTTGAAACACCAAACCCAAAAGCACTGGAAGTTATGGGCAAGGTTCAAAATGTTTCAACGGATCCTGATCGTCTTCTTCATGCGGTTCAGATCATTCAAGCTAAAGGCATAAAGGTGACTGGGGGGTTTATGAGCGGAGTTGATGGTGAAGACGAGGATTGTTTTCGTCGCCAGTTCAAGTTCATACAGGAGGCCGGAATCCCTTCCGCGAATGTCGGTAAAACCACTGCGGTTCGGGGGACGGATTTTTATAGAAGACTTCAGAAAGATGGGCGTCTTTTGAACGAGACTCCTGGGGATGGGGTTTTTGAAGCAGCGTTGAATTTCAGGACTTTATTGGACCGAGAGTTTATTCTGAAGGGGCATAGAGACCTTCTCAATAAACTGTACGATCCAACGCTTCGGAATTATTTTGAGCGGTGTCGGACCATGCTCAAAAGATTGAAGCCGGAGTCTCACTACCACCAAGAGGGAATGGGAGGCTTTGGGGTTATCGCTCGAGTTCTTTTTCATTTTTTCATAAAACTGATACTTTCACGGAGAGGACCGGAATGTATCAAGTTTTTGATTTGGGTCGCGAGGAGGGATTTTAGGCTTATCCCGGAAGCGATTCGTCTTGCAATCATGGGGTACCATTTCAGGAAGATTACGCAGTATTTTATAAAGGAGTCTTCCTGAGATGTGTTTTGTGATCGCCGTATCTTTTTGGTGCGGCGGTTTTTATTCTTTATTAAAATATCGGTTGCTCTCGTGGGTTGTGAAAATAAAACAGCCCCGGAATTTGGGACTGTGTCGTGAGAGTTTGCCTTCAGAAGAACAGCGGTTCATCTGACCACCAGATTTTATCTGGTGGCGTGAACTCTGGATAAGAAAAGCAAAACTTTTCCAAAATTTCTTTTACCTCAGACCTCTTATTGCCCGGACTTTGGGAAAATAAGTAGACTTGAAGCAAAAGAAATTCTTTCCCAATGAAGAGTGACCACGGCACTTCTTCTTGGAGGATTAATTCTTCCTTTCCCTCCGTTACTTGATAGATAAATACCTTAGCTTTTGCCATTGCAAAACCAGGGGGAAAAGGAAGTACCTCTTCTGGCGCTACTTGTTTCGCGATTACTTTAAAAACTTTCTTTCTTTTTGGCCAAAAGGCGAAGGATTCGAACCAACCGCGATCGAATAATTTAACTTCCTTTTCCAGCTCTGGAAAGTTTTTTCTCTCGATCATGGCGTTTGTCTTTCCATCTTTATTGTCCGTTTCTTCTGTGGGTTAGCTGTATTTCTTATAGAGTGCTGTTTTCTTTTCGTCAAGCTAAACTCTGTTGCGTGGAGTAATTTTTTCAATTAATCTAAATCTATCTAGTTTGTTTAATATAAAAGGGGCGTTTAGCTCAGTGGTAGAGCGCTTCGTTCACATCGAAGAGGTCGTAGGTCCGATCCCTACAACGCCCACACATAGAGAAAGAAGTGTTAATAAACCCAAAAAGGTCTTATTTTTGTTGGGTTTTTATGTATTGACAGATTCTTATAACATACTATAATGCTAGCAAGTACATTTAACCGATCCGCAACCCCCAAGTGCACC